>NZ_JBWKKP010000006.1:103254-373560 GCF_056431485.1 Streptomyces sp. NPDC045899 | reverse complement strand
CTGCGGGCTGCGCCCGCAGGAAGTGAACTGCCCGGCTTCGCCGGGCAGTTGCCCACGCTTCGCGTGGGCGGCCTCCTTCCGCTTCGCTCCAGGAGGCCAGAGAAACCGGCCCGCGTTGCGGGCCCGAGCGGGGCGGCCGCTGCGCGGCCAGCCCCGGGGCTGGTAGGCGGTCAACTATGCCTATAGGAGGCATTCATGATGGTGTCACGGGTGCTTCGCGCCCGTGACGGGCGGGTCCGCTGCGCTCCCCCACCCATCTACCCCTTCCGGCTTCGCCCCCAAGGGTCCTGACGTCAAATCACGCAGGCTGGCTAGTAATGGGGGTGGGGGTCGCTCGATCGTGTCAGGTTCCAGTGTAGTGGGTGCATCAAGTTGGATGCACCATGTACCTTTGGCGAAAACACGAGACACCCGGAAGCCTCAATTCGAGAGGAACGGCGGCAGATGGCCAGTCAACCCAAATCTACCGGAACGGACCCTGCACAGATCGGTTGACGCAGTGCCAGGCCGTTCATACCAACGCTCGGTTGAAGCTGTTCGCGCTCCTGGCCGCCCAGGACGTGCCTGCGGCTGAAGCGTACGACCTGGAGGCCGGGGCAGTCGCATCCGCATACGGCCGTCTGGGGACCCGCCGGAATCAGGCATCGGGAGGGCAAGGAAATGTTTGCGATTCCACTCAAGGAGCACCAGGTCGATCAGAAGGCGGCTTTCCGTAAGTGGATGGGATTTCCTGCAAGGTCATCTGTGCCACCGGAGGGGGTGCGCGCCACAGGGGTGTCCGCGACCGGTTCCGGTAAGACGATCACGGCCGCCGCGTCTGCGTTGGAGTGCTTCCCGGGCGGGCGGATTCTCGTCATGGTGCCCACGCTGGAGCTGATCGTGCAGAGCGCTCAGTCCTGGCGCCGGGTTGGGCACCGGGGGCCCATGGTCGCTGTCTGCTCGGTGGACAAGGATGAGGTTATGGAGCAGCTTGGGGTGCGTGCCACCACCAATCCGATCCGGCTCGCCCTGTGGGCTGGGAAGGGGCCCGTGGTCGTGTTCGCGACGTACGCCTCGCTGGTGGATCGCCTTGATCCTGAGTGCCCGTTGGGTCAGCGGACGGTTCGCGGGCCGCTGGAGGCTGCTCTGGCGGGCGGGGAGGGCCTGTATGGGCAGCAGATGGACGGGTTCGACCTCGGGATTCTGGACGAGGGGCACATGACCGCCGGAGACATCGGCCGGCCCTGGGGCGCGATCCACGACAACGCCCGTATTCCCATCGACTTCCGGCTCTACTTGACCGCCACTCCGAGGATTCTGGCTTCTCCGCGGCCTCAGCGGGGCCGGGACGGCCAGGAGCTGGTGATCGCGTCGATGGAGGCCGACTCCAGCACCTACGGTCCCAGGATTTTCGACCTCGGGCTGGCGGAGGCGGTGGAACGCTCGATCTTGGCGGGGTTCGAGATCGACGTGCTGGAGATCCGTGACCCCGACCCGATCCTGGGTCTGTCCGAGGACGCGCTGCGCGGCCGGCGGCTCGCGCTGCTCCAGGCCGCGCTGCTGGAGCATGCCGCGCAGTACAACCTGCGCACCGTCATGACCTTCCACCAGCGGGTCGAGGAAGCCGAGGCGTTCGCCGAGCAGATGCCGGCGACCGCGGCCGAGCTGTTCACCGCTGAGGCATCCGCGGCCGCTCTCGCCCATGCGGAGGAGCTGCCTGTCTCTTCTATCGATGCCGAGCTGTACGAGCTGGAGGACGGCCGTCATGTGCCTGCAGACCGGGTGTGGGCCGACTGGCTGAGCGGCGACCACCCCATCGCCCACCGGCGTGAGGTCATCCACCAGTTCGCCAATGGCATCAACGCCAATAACCGGCGCGTGCACCGGGCGTTTCTCGCCTCCGTTCGAGCCCTCGGTGTTGGGGTGGACATCACCGGGCTGCGCGGGGTGGAGGCGGTGTGCATCGTCGGCTCCCGCAGCTCCCAGGTCGACATCGTGCAGAACATCGGCCGCGCCCTGCGTCCCAACCCCGACGGCACCGTGAAAACCGCGAGGATCATCATCCCCGTCTTCCTCGCACCCGGCGAGGACCCCAAGGACATGGTCGCCTCCGCCAGCTACCAGCCCTTGGTCGACATCCTCCAGGCGCTGCGCTCCCACTCGGAACGCATGGTCGAGCAGCTCGCCTCCCGGGCCCTGACCCGCGATGAGGACCGCCGACGTCTCCATATCCGCCCTGATCGCGGCGGTGCAGAGGCAGACGGCGGTGAAGGTGCGGAGCCCGATAGTGAGGCGCAGCGGGAGGCGGATCGTGTCACATCGATCGTGGTCAACTTCGCCGCCCCCCGGGACGCCGCCGACATCGCGGCGCTGACCCGCTGCCGCGTCATCCGGCCCCAGTCCCTGGTGTGGCTGGAGGGCTACCAGGCTCTACGGCGCTGGCGCACGGAGAACGAGATCACCGGCCTGCACGCCGTCCCCTACGAGACTGAGACCACCGCAGGAGCGACCGAGGAGTTTCCCCTGGGCAGGTGGGTGCACCAACAGCGAAAAGCGCTGCGCTCCGGAGAACTCGACTCCCACCGCAAGGAACTCCTCGACGAAGCCGGAATGGTGTGGGAACCCGGCGAAGAGGCATGGGAGAACAAACTCGCCATGCTGCGCTCCTACCACCGGGCCACCGGACACCTCGCACCCCGCCAGGACGCCCTCTGGGGCGAGGGTGAGGCGATGATGCCCATCGGGCAGCACCTGGCCAACCTCCGCCGCAAGGGACGGAAAAACGGCCTGGGCAGGGACCCGGAACGGGCAGCGGAGCGCGCGGAGCAGCTGACCGCGATCGACCCGGACTGGAACTGCCCATGGCCGCTCGACTGGCAACGCCACTACAAGGTCCTCGCCGACCTCACCGCCGACGAACCCGACGGCGTGCTGCCCGACATCCAGCCCGGCGTGCTGGTGGACGGCGACGACATCGGACGATGGCTCACACGGCAACGCGAACCTCACACCTGGGCGCAGCTGTCCACCGAACAGCGGGAACGACTATCCAAGCTGGGCATCAAGCCGATTGAGGCGCTGTCTCCCGCCCCGGCAGTCACACGTAGGACAAAGGGCCCGACCAAGGCGCAGCAGGCGTTCCGGCGCGGCCTGACAGCCCTCGCCCAGTGGGTGGAGCGGGAGGGTGCGGACCGGCCGGTGCCGAGGGGTCATAGCGAAGAGATCGCGGTCAACGGCGAGATGGAACCGGTGGCCGTGAAGCTGGGCGTATGGGTATCCAACACCCGCGCACGGCGGGACAAGCTCACCCAGGAACAGCTCGCCGCACTACGAGGGCTCGGGGTTGAGTGGGCTGTGGGTGCCGCCAGGAGGTCTCGGTGAGCTCTGGCGGTGGGGTGCTGCGGCTGGCTCCGCTCGCCAAGGAGACGACGTTCTCCTTTCTGTGCCGGGTCGCTGCCTGCTACGGGATGGAGGAGCAGGCGTTCCTGTCGCGTTGGCAGGCGGTGAACCACCGGGCTCGGCATGAGGGCGGGGCCGTGCGGGCGGATGGGGAGGTGCTGCTGGACGCGGCGGCCGGGCAGTCGCTGGGGGTGTTGTGCGGGGTCGGGGACCAGTCGTTGGGGCGGGCGTTGCCGTCGTGGGGTCGGGGGGATCCCAAGCTCGACGGTAAGGACGGTCGGGGGCGGGTGGTGGGGCGGGACGGGAGTGCGGTGGTGGAGCCGGTGGCGTTCGGGTGCATGCTGTGCACGGCGCGGCGTGCGGGTGTCCCGGGTCGTGTGGTGCGGTACGCGGCGCGGTGGGAGCGGGTGTGTGTGCAGCACGGGCGGTGGGCTCTGGACGCGGATGCTGACCAGCCGCTCGAGTATCTGGATGTGCGGGGCGTTCCGGAGGTAGGTGCCGCGCAGCGGCGGTGGTGGGGTGTGGCGCGGCGTGCGGTGCGGGCAAGGGGTCGGGGCGGATGAGGTGTTCGGGCTGGCTTACGCGGTGGTGGCCCGGTGGTGGGAGGGGGCGTACGGGTGGGAGCGGGAGGAGATCTGGCCGCAGCGCCTGCACCGGGTCGCCGGTGGGAATGCGGGGGTTGATCTGAAGCGGTGGCGGATGGTGGGGCGCGATGCCGTGATCTTCCCGGAAGTGGTGGCAGTGGCGGATGCGCTGCTGGATCCAGTCATGGCGGAGCTGGTGTGGGCGGACAGCGGGGGTGCGCGGCCGCGGCCGCTGGGGGCGGACGGGGAGTTCTGCACTGCTCGTCCTTCGCTGATCGTCACCGGGCCGGCCGCTGCCGGGAAGACCACCGCCCTCCTCCACGTCGGGCGGACCTGCCACCTCGCCCACACCACACAGCACCCGCCACCGGCCGCCGCCACGCATGCACCGGTGCCGGTCGCGTATGTACTGGTGCCGCCCGGGGCGACCGCGAAAGCCCTCGCGACAGAGTTCGCCCGCTACCTCGGAATCCCCGTCACCGCTCGCATGACGCAGGCCCAGATCACCGACGCCGTCTGCCACACCTACAACCGTGTCGGCGTACGCCTGGTACTCATCGAGGAGATCCACTGGGGCTCAACCCCCCGCACCACCACCGGCGCGGAAACCGCCGACTGCTCAAAGACCTCACCGAACGCATCCGGGTGACGTTCGTGTACGCGGGCATCGACGTCACCGCCACCGCTCTGTTCTCCGGGGTACGCGGGGCACAACTCGCCGCACGGGCTTCCCTCGTGGAATGCGGGGCATTCCCGGCGCGCCTCGGGAAACGCGAACCGTTCCGTGAACTGATCGCGGGAGTGGAAGCAGCGCTCGATCTCCGTACGCACCGGACGGGCATACTCTCGCGCCACGCCGCCTACCTCCACCAGAGGACCGCGGGCCGGATCGGGAGCCTGACCCGCCTGATCCGACAAGCCGTGATCACCGCAATTCTCGACGGCACCGAACGGGTCACCAAAACCAGCCTCGACGCGATCCGCCTGGATCACCTCGCCGAAACCCACCACCGGCCCACCGCCAGCTGAGCACACACCCAAGCGGTAGCCCCCGGTCTGTCCCCGCCCGGCCCCACCACACACGAGGCTGTGACCAGGGAAAACACGTACCGTCCCCTTAGGAGGAGGTGCTACCTGAGGAACACCGAGACACTCTCAACGAAAACGAGACACCTCCAGACCAGCGGGCATACCACCACGCGGAACCGCGCGCACACAGTCTCAACCCACCCCGGATGCCCCCAGCACACACCTCTCCCCCACCTCAACTACACCCCCACGAAACGACAGGAGCGCGCCACCGTACGAACGCCATGCCGCTTTATACGGAGACCCGGAAAGCCCTTCGCCCGCACTGTCCTTCCCGCGCCCTGGCTCGGAGCGCCTTCCGAACGCTCTTTCGCATAATGAATATGACGCCCGCAGGCGTAAACGCACCCGGCGGGACCGGAACCGGCCATGACGTCGCTGTCGCACATTCTTCCGATCGCCATTCTCCGGGCGCTCGGGGACCATTGCGAATCCCGATGGATATCAGGCGTTCTGCTGGTGACCGCGAGACTTCAGCGGATAAGATATCGCGCGCTGCTCGCGATGGCGGTCGGTGAGGTTGGCGGTGGGGGCGAGGGTGCCGTGATTGAGTTGCGAAAAGACGCCATCCGGGGCGGTCCTGCCCGAGGCCCTGAACGCACGTTCGCTTTTTCTGGCCCGCGGCGCTTACAACGTGCCCGCAATACTCTCGAACGATCATCGCAAAGCGGTCCACGCAACAGCAGTGGACCCTTTTTCTTTTCCGTGGCATTCACGACTGGCGTCCGCGTCTGGGGCCACGAAGGGGACATGCGGCGCGAAGCGGGGGCTTCGTTTCCACGACAAGAGAAGTGTGGAGTGTGATGCCATGAACCGAGTCGGCAGAGGGTCACGCCGGTCGGCCCGCAGGCTTGCGGGGGCGCTGGCGCGCATAGGGTTATCTGTTCTCTTGCTGGCAGGCGGCGCCGTGGGAGCGACGGCTGGACCGGCCGCCGCTTCGATCGCCGATGGCACGCTGACGGTCGAGGTGCTGCGCGACTTCTTCGGCACCGGCGTGATCAACACGACGATGGACGTGCCCCAGCGGGGCATGAAGGTGGAGATCTCCGACCCCGCTGGGCACGTCGTCACCGGCGTCACGGATGCCACCGGGAAAGTCGTGGTGTCGCAGTCGACGGCGCTGAGCGGCGGGCAATACCGCGTCGACGTCAGCATCCCGGCAGCGTACAGCGACTATCTGCGGGGGGCACCTGCGTCAACGGCGGAGAACCACTTCCACAGCTTCACGTCGTTCGTGGATGTGTCGGACGGGAAGAACGCCTCGGTGGTGACGGGGGTATGGGACCCGGCCGACTACGCGCTGCCGGACTCACGGTATTTCGTACCGGTCCACAACGGCGCCAACGGGACGGACAACCGGGCGTTGGTGGCGTTCGGGACGAAGACCCGGGGCACGTGTCCCACCGATGTGTCGTGCCCGGACACGCTGGCCACGCAGGACCAGGTGGGCACGACGTTCGGGTTGGCGTACGACAAGGACCGGAGCCGGCTGTTCCAGAGCGCGTTCGCCCGCCGGTACGCCCCGTACGGGCCGAAAGGCGCCGGTGCGGTCTATACGGTGCCGGTCAACGGCTCGGGTGCGCCGGAGCTGTTCGCGCAGGTGCCGGACGCCGCGGTGACGCCGCACGACACCGCCAACGTGATCAAGGATCCCGGGTTCACCGACGCACCGGGCAAGGAGAGCATCGGTGGCCTGACCCTGTCGGAGGACGGCTCCACGCTGTACGCGGTGAACCTGCGGACCCGCAGCCTGGTGAGCTTCGACGCGACAGGGGCCACCGCCTCGGAGCCCGAGGCGACGGTGCCGATCCCGGACCCGGGGTGCGCGAGCCCCGGCGACTGGCGGCCGTTCGGTCTCCAGGTCCACAACAACACGCTGTACGTGGGCGGCGTGTGCAGCGCGGAGAGCACACAACAGCGCGGGGACCTGAAAGCCGTCGTCTACACCTACGACGGCAAGCGGTTCTCCACGGTGCTGACCCACGCACTCACCGACAAGCGCGGCAGCGTCTTCGGTTCCGGCGACAAGGCCACCCACTGGAACCCGTGGAACACCAGCCTGGACACGTGGGACGACCGGAAGAGCGGCAGCGTCTTCATCGATCCGCAGCCGGAGCTGGCCTCCCTCACCTTCGCCCGCGACGGCTCGATGATCCTGGGCTTCCGCGACCGGTTCATGGACGTGCTCAGTTGGGGAGGGCTGGACCCCCGCCCGGGGAACGACACCCCGGAAAACGGCATGTCCGGTGGTGACATCAGCATGGTCTGCGCCACTCCCACCGGTGAATACCAGTGGGAAGGCACCGGGAGCTGCCCCAATCACGCCACCCCCGCCAACAACGGCGGCCAGCCCGCCGATGTCGCCGAATACTTCCCGGGCGACTTCTACGCCAACGCGCACCAGGAGACCGCGCTGGGGTCGGTGGCCTATATCCCGCAGCAGCAGTGGGTCGCCAGCACGGAGTTCGACCCGGTCGTCGACGTCGCGACCTCAGGGACCGGGTACCACGACGTCACGACCGGTCAGGGCCCGGGCAACGAGCCGAAGGCCAACGGATTCCAGTTCGTCAGCCGGGAACAAGGCGGGTTCGGCAAGGCCGGTGGGCTCGGTGACATCGCGTACGCGGCGGCGAACGCGCCGATCCAGATCGGCAACGTCGTGTGGTTCGACGGCGACCACAACGGGATCCAGGACCCGGGGCACGTGCTGCTCCCGGGGGCGACGGTCAACCTGCTGGACGCGGAGGGCAAACAGGTCGCCACGACCAGGACCGACGCCGCCGGTGAGTACTACTTCGGTGGTGCCGGCGCCGAGTACGAGCTCACGCCGGGTGCGAAATACACGGTGCAGTTCGACGTGTGCACCGCGGACACCAGCAAGGTGCCCGAACAGCCCCCGGCGAGCGAGCTGCGGTTCACGCTCCCGCGAGCCGGCGACAACCGTGCGCATGACTCCAATGTGACGCCGCCGACCACCGGGCGGTTGTGCAACGGCTCCGCGCCTGTCACGGCGCCGGACCAGCCGGGCGAGGTGGATCACACGATCGACGCCGGGGTGTACATCCCGAAGGCAACCCCGACGCCGACCCCGACCCCGACCGACACCGCGAACCCGACCCCGACCCCGACCGACACCGCGACCCCGACCCCGACCCCGACCCCGACCTCACCACCGGCCCTGCCACCGGGCTCTACGCCGCCGTCACCCGCGCCACCTGCCAACCAAGCCCCGGCCGGTGGGAGGAAGGGTTCGCTGGCGAACACCGGTATGTCCGGGCTGCCACAGGTGATCGCCCTCGTCGGTCTGCTGGTGGGTACGGGCCTGGTCATCGCGTTCATGAGCCGGAGGCATCGCGCCCAGAAGCACTGAACCAACCGAACAATGGTGACCTGCCTGCCCGCGATCCGTATGGCGCGGTCAGGCAGATCACGTCTCGGCCGGCCCACGAGAGCCGGTCTTGGCGTCGTCTGCCACCGGACTGCCGAGTGCCGCCGCGACCGCGCGGCGATCGAGCACAGTGTGGTGATCGAGAGGGTGAATCAGAAGAGTGGCAGCATCGAGCCGCGTGCGGAGCGTGAAAAGCCGGCAATCTCTACCAGGCCGTGCGGCTGGCAGGCGCCGATGGCTGCGGCCCCGCTGGGCGGCAGCCGTCATCGGCGTTGCGGCCGCCGCGGTGGCCACGTTCCCGGCCGTAGGCGGCGGCTCTGGCCCCGGCGGTCCGCGCGCACTGACGCCGGATGAGGTGAACCGGCTGGCGATGACGCGGTTCCGTAACTACGAGGCGCACGGCCGCGCGGTGACGATCACCGTGCCGGGCACTGCCGGTGGCCTGACCGTCACCGGGTCCGTCGACTACCAACGCAAGCTCGGTTACGGCGTGGTGCGTGGCAGCGGACGCGACACATCCAGCGACGGGCTGATCGAGTGGACGGCCCGCGCGGTGTTCGTCCACCCGATGACGAACGCCCCGGCGCACCCACCCGTGTCGCCGCCCCGCTCTGGCTGGTACGGCCGTCCGATCCAGTCCTCCGGCAGCTCGCTGGACAGCTCGCTGGCCATCGCACTCGGTCTCGGCAGCGACCGGCCGGAGAACGCCCAACTGCTGCCGCAGAACGGCGCCGCCTGGTGGGGACGAGACCACGTGGTCGGGCATCGGGTGGACGTCATGACCGGGCCGTCCTCCCGTGACCGCTCCGGTAAGGCGGGCAGCGTGCGCTACTGGGTCGGTTCGGACGGCACCATGTACCGGGTGCGCGTCAGCGTGGGTTCCGGGTCGCAGCCGGTGGTCATCGATTTCGACACCCACAAGTACGTTCCGGTCAGGCCGGTACCCGGAACCACCCCGGCCCGGTAGCCGCAGTTCAGGACGCCCGCACCCGCGCGTCCGCGGCGAGCAGGGAGGCCGGCGGCAGCGGGATGTCTGTCGTGTCCGGCGGGGCCGGAACGGCCGGGACAGCGGTGGCGCCCGTAGTGGTGGCGTTGGGGAACCGAGGCTGTGGACCAGGTGCCGCGACCTCGGTGAACGGGATGCCACGGGGTGCCGTCGGCATCGTCCACCTGCCGTCCGGCGAGGGCGACTTGGCCGGCAGCGGGCAGGACGCGGTTGTCGCGAGCCGGGCGGGCACCGTGGTGCGCAGATCGTTGCCGCGCAGGCAGTTGCCCCGTCCCCGCGTGGCGGTGGGGAACGTCCAGCCGATGTCGACGCCGTTGCCGGTGAACGTGTTGCCCTCGATCCGGTTGCCGACCGAAGGGATGTCGGCGGTTGCGGTGATCACCAGCCCGGCGTTGCTGTTGTCGACGACGCGGTTGCGGATGAACCGGTTGTCGCTGCCGCCGTCGATGCCGATGCCGGTGCCCCACCCGCCGTCGGCCTGCTCCGGGGTGGCCCTGTGCTGGTTGGCGGCGATCAGATTGCCCGCGAAGACGGCGCCCCGCTGCGGGAGCAGCTTCTCCTGGTGGTCGGAGTTGGTGGTCAGACCGACCCGGTTACCGACAAGACGGTTGCGGACCACGTACATGTCGCCGCTGGCGTTGGTGCTTTCGAAACCGACCGCGTTGAGTTCGGCGACGTTGTCCCGCACCACGATGTGACACGGCTTGCACTGCCCGACATAGATCCCCGAGTCGGCCCCACCCGAGGTGTACGAATGCTCGATGACACCGTTCTGCGCGGAGAACGCGTAGATGCCGTACAGCCCGTTGCGGGTCGCGGTCACATGCGAGACCAGGAACGACTTCAGGAAGGTGACGGGCTCATCGCCGGTGTCGTACCCGCCGCTCTGCCCCGGCAGCCCGGCGGCCGCCGCCGCCGAACCAGTGACCAGCACCCCGTTCTGCGTGTTGTTCTCCACGGTCAGGTTCTCCACGGCCACCCCGGGCGCCGCGACGACGACACCGTTCGGCTGCCGCAACCGCCCGTCGATGACGACCTTGTCCCGGGACGCGCCGCGAAGAGTGATGCGAGCCGTCTCGATCTTCACCGACTCGTGGTACACACCGGGAGCGACCCGCACCAGGTCACCGGGCCGGGCCAAGGACACCGCATCCGAGATCGTCGGGGCATCGCCAGGCACGCGGATCGTCACCCGCGCACCGGTCGGCCGCCGGCCTTTGCCCGATCCGCCATCGCCACCGCCGCCGCAGCCGACCACCAGTGTCAGCGTGCCCAGTACCGCCGCCAACGCGCGAAGAGCTAATCGAGGCATGATCCGAGTCTGGCAGAACGCCCAACTCCACGCCGTAATTGGTGAGATTGACCGACGCGCACGATTCGAGTGTGACACCCTGCACCCCATGCATCGAGCCGATCACCCTCCGTCTCGCCGCGCGTTCCTCGATGCCACCGCCATCATGGTGGCCGCGGGTGTGACCGCCGGGTGCACATCGGACTCCGCCCGGCCAGGCCGGCACGCCCCTGCCGCGGCGGCCACGCCGACACCGGTTGCGGCGACGGGACGGCATCAGGCAGGCATCACGCTCCCCCAGCCGGCCCAGCGCAACCTGCTGGCCGTGGTGGCCGACCTCGGTACCACCATGGCTCCCGGCCCGTTACTGGCCGACCTCGGCAAGGCCATCCGCACGCTCGCCGCCGGGACCGACCCGCGACTGCTGGGCCTCCCGCCGGGCGACCTCACCGTGACCGTCGGCGTGGGCCCCCGGCTGGTGCGCACGGCCGGGGCTTCGCTGCCCGGCGCGACCGACCTGCCACGATTCTCCCGCGAGCGGATCGCCCGACGGGCACGCGGCGGTGACCTGCTGATACAGATCTGCGCCAGCGACGCACTGCTCCTGCCGGTCGTCGCCGCCGCGCTCCTGGACCAGGCCGGTGACCGTATCCACGAACGCTGGCGACAGTCCGCACGCCGCGGTGCGAACGTGCCCATCGGCAACGGCCACACCGCGCCACGAGATCTGGGTGCCCGACTTCGATCAGGCCGTCGCCTCCTTCGGATGGCTCCTGGAAAACCTCGGCTACACCCTGTTCCAGAGCTGGAGCAACGGCCGCAGCTGGCGGCTCGGAGCGACCTACCTGGTCTTCGAACAGTCCACTGCCCTCACCGCCGACAAGCACGACCGGTGCCGGCCCGGGCTAAACCATCTGGCGTTCCACGTCGAGGACTCTCCCACCGTGGACACACTGGTATCCGAGGCCCACGGCACGGCTGGAACCTGACGTTCCCCGACCGCCACCCGCACGCCGACGGCCAAAAGACCTACGCCGCCTACCTGGAGAACACCGACGGCCTTCGAGGTCGAAATCGTCGCCATCAACCCATCCGAACTAGACTGACGACGATCACCCCATCCACAGGTCTTGACGATAACTCTGCAGATGACATCCGTCCTGAAGCATGTGTGCATTGAGTCGATCGCGGACGAGATCGACAACGAGGATGAGACCCTGGCCTACCTCGAGGAACTGGTCGAGGGGTTCGCGAGTGACTTCCCGGGCCATGGAGTGGTTCTGACTGAGGAGTACCCCGATCCCGTCCTGTGGATCCCTCCGGCGGGGGAAGCAACCGTCATCTGGTACCACCGCGACGCCTTCGACCGGCAAGAGGCGTTCACCACAGTGGTGGCCGGCGTCCTGGACACCGAAACGACGGTCTGGTGACAACAGTCGCGACGGCATAGGCGAGCCCCCGCGTAATCGACGCCGCATGCATACGAATGACGGAAGACAGGGGCAGGGTCTTAAGGCGTGTCCTATGAGTCCCGCTCAACGGCCGGCTTCGGCCATGGCGAGACGGCGGAGGATTGATCGACCCGACGGCAGGGCACAGATCTTCGACGTGCGGCTGACGGGGAGGGCGGTCGCATGCGGCCCATCGGTCTGGGCCGGGCACCTGCCTCCACAATCTTGGCCCGATCCCGTTGAGTTTGGGTGAAGAGAGGCATCACATGGCCGTACTGGGACACCAGCCATCCGCGATGGACGTGGTCTGTCACGAGCAGTCGGCACTGACAGTAGGTGCCATTCTGCAGCTTTCCGGAGCACCTCCGCGTGCAGAAGATCTCCGGGCTCATATCGCCGAACGTCTGGAGTTGCTGCCTGCGCTGTCGGTCGTCTTGGCGGGGGACGGTTTAGGGGCCCGCTGGGTTCAGCGATCTCCACATCTGGCCGATCACATCCGCAGTCAGCAGTTGTCCCCGGACCAGACCCCACACGACGCTGTGCGGGAATTCATGGAGTCGCCTTTCCCTCGGGGCGGTCCGCGCTGGGAGATCAGGCTTCTGCACGGACATACTCCAGACCGCTATGCCATCGTGTATCGCGTCCATCACGGAGTTCAGGACGGCGCCGGCGTGGCGCACACCCTCGATACCCTATTCGGCGCCCATCCGATCCCTCCCGATGAGTCTTCCGCTGTGGTGCGTGCTCTGGTCGCTCCGCCGGTCCCTTCTCTGTGGCAGCAGACGGCAGCAGCAGTGTTCCTGGCCCGTACCACGGCCAAGAGCGACTTGTGGCCCCATCCGAAGTACCACTACTCCGACAAGCGGACACTGAACTGGGCCGCGGTTCCCACGGACACGTTGCGTACCGCGGGCCGCGCATATGGGGGCACCTGCAATGACGCCTACGTCGCGTCCGTGGCCAGGACCTTCGCGGCGTGGACGGCGGTCCACGCCCCGCACGCCTCTCACTCCGACTTGCCCTTGACTGCGCCCATCAACATCCGCTCACCTGCTGATGTCGCATCCCCCGGCAACCACGTCCTGGGCGGGCGCATGATCCTTCCGGGTGGAGAAGCACCTGCACCGCGATACCTGGCAGCGACCGTCAAGGCCACGGCCCTACTGAAGTCCGCACCCCACCGCGAGGCTTTCCGGCGCCTTGCCCAAAAAGTCCCGCCGCGACTGGCGTACCGGCGAATCCATGAATTCCTGAGGCCCGAACGCGGAGCATTCTTCTGCTCGAACGTCGTGCTGCGCCATCCCCTACAGTGGCGCGGCGTCCCCGTCCAGGCTGTCGATCCCCTCGTGTCGCTCGGCGCTCCCGCTGCGGCGCTCCTCTATACGTACCAGGGACGCTCCTCAGCGATCTTCGTCACCGACTCCGTTCTGCCGGACATGGACAACCTGCATCGGCGCTGGCAAGAGAACTTGTATGAGTTCGCCGCCACACAGCCCGACCATCACGATCACCGCGGTACGGAAGGAGAAACCGGATGAGATTCTCCCCGATCTCCTCACCGCTCCGTCACCCACTACCGGTCCGCCGATACCCCCACCGGGTCGCCGGACATCCTGGACTGCACGATGGACGACCTCATCGAGCCGATCGCAACGGCCGGCGCCGTGAAGAAGCCGAAGAAGGCGGCGGCAGGCGGGGCATCCGCCGCCGAGGGAGTCGGTGACCTGCGGCCCAAGCGGGCCCGGATCGCACCGGTGGACCGTTGAACGGGTACGCGGAGGAGGTTCTGGCCGACCCGGTCGGCATGGCCGTGCGGCTGGTCGGGAACGTCGAGCGGCACCTGGCCGCCGACCGCGTTCGCGAGATCGTCTGCACGGTGATGCGTGAACGAGCCGGTCGTCGACGCCTCGCTCAGGCCCTGCATGACGATCCGTCGCTGCTGCGGACCGGACGGCCTCCGGCACCGTTCTGCGTCGCGCGGTTGCTGATGGCTCTTCGCGAAGCAGGCGCCCAGGACATCGCGCTTCCCCGCTGCGGTGAGTGCGGCCGCGGACGCCCCTACGTGGGCAGCCGCACCGGCGGCCGGTGGGGATGCTCGCCCCGCTTCGACAAGCCCGCCGTCTGCGCGGGCTGCCATCAGCAGCGGCGCGTCGTCAGCCGGGACCGCCACGGCGACCCCCGTTGCGCGAAGTGCCCGGACACAAACGGCGATCCACTCGCCGAACTCACCAGACTCGTCACCGCCCTCGATCCCGTGCTGACCGCCGACACTGTTCGATCAGCCCTCGAACGCGCCACCGTCCGAACGGCTGGCCGACGCCGCCTGGCCTGGGCGAGAACGAGCTGACTGTGGTCGGCGACCTGACCAGCGACCCCGCCGGGGCCATACGGCATCCACTTCGTACAGGCGACCGGCTTCGCCGCCCTGATCGGCGACCCCGTGAACGGCGTGGCGCTTCCTGACGGCACCGAGCTCACCGCAGACCTGGTGGTGAGCTGCGCCGGAGAGGTGCCCTGTGTGGACTGGCTGGCCGGGACGGGCCTCGCCAGCCGCCTCGGCGTCGGAATCGACGATGCCTGCGCCACCACCGTGCCCGGCGTGTTCGCCGCCGGCGACGTCACCTACCTCCGCAGCGACGGCACACGGCCCGACCGGCGCGCGCCCTTCTGGTCCAACGCCGTCGCCCAGGGCAGGACCGCGGCGGCCTCCGCCCTCGGCCTCCCTCCCGACGGACCATGGCAGGACGACTACTTCTGGACCGAGGTTGCCGATCTCGCTGTCAAGGTCGTCGGCCGTCTGCCGCTCATCGGCGAACCGACGACACTGAAGGGCAACGTGGCCGAGGGACGCGCGCTGCTGACTTGGACCCATGCCGACGGAACGGCGACGGTGGTCGCCTACGGACTGCGTAAGCCCGTCACCGCGCTACGGGACTTGGCCGTCACGTCCACGCGTCCACCTGGCGCGGCAGAGCCTGCGAACAACATGACATGCAGGAAGTGAAAGGCCTTGGCCGCTCGTGGCGAAGGGCAACGGTTGGGGCGTATCTGAGCCGCCCTTCGCGAAGAAAGTGGTGCGCACCTTCCACTTGCCCGTGGGCGCCGACGTGGCCGAATGGATGCCAGCCTTCGGGATTTCGGCATCCTGTGATGGTACCGCTGACATGCCGAGAATGCCTAAGGATGCGGCGGTGTCTCCCACAAGGAGTCGTCGGGCGACTTCGTGATCACTCTTCCGCAGTCGTGATGACTCTCTGACGCGCACAAGTGAAACTTGTGACTACTGAGAGCCCGGAACGAGACACGCAGGAATTACGCAAACTGATTTATGAAGTTATTACTCCAGTTGTGCGTCTTGATCTTCAATCCTGGTTCGTGGCATACCAGGGACAAGGGCTGATTTGGTGGCCTGCATCGCGCACAACACGGATCTGCCGACCGCTGTCGCACAACAGTAACTGGATCTCACTATCGATGAGCGAGATCAGTCGCATCCGTGGCGGGTTGGCCTCGCTGGCGCGGATGACGGTGCTCTATGCGTGCGCCGGGGACCATGGCGCCGTGGCTGATCTGCTGCGGCATGGTGTGAGCTGTTTCGTCGACCCGGACTTGACGGGGCAGCACCGGACGGGCGTGTCCCGAATACCTCGGCGGAGGGACTGATAAGAAGGCCACTGAGTGACCCTCGGTGGCAGGTCACCCCTTGACCGGAATCGCGACCAGGCAGGGCCGCGGGGTCGGGCCTGTGGCCCGGTGGATCCCGGAGGCCACCGTGACGTTCAGACCATACGAGGACGACCTTGCGGGGCTGCCCTTCGGGTCCGGTCCAGGCCAGTTCCAGGCCCTCGGCGGTCGAGGTGTCCGTTGCGGCACCACGACGGCGCCGGCCCATGCCCCGCGGGGAGAGGCTTTCGCTGTCTCAGCCCGAAGCCGACCACAGGACCCCGACCGAGGCCGCCTGCCGCACCGTCATCCTCGAAGACCAGCTCGAAGAAGCCCAGCGCAGCAACGCCGAATACCACCGCGCCGCCGAATCATCCGCTCTACCCCTCTGACCTGTACGGATCGGGATGCTACCTGGCAGAAGCGGAGAGTAAGGCGAGTCCCGCTGGCGTGGCGGCGTGGCGGGCATTCTTGCCGTCGCGGAGCAGAGCCGTGAGGCCAGCGTTGCGCAGGATGGTGGCGTGTTCACTGGCACTGGACAAGGAGATACGGGCGATTTCGGCGACCTGTGTAGTGGTACTGCCGGGATAGTCAGCGATCACGCGCATCACAGTGGCCCGGGTGCGGCCAAGCAACGCGGTCAGAGATTGGGACGGTTCCGCCAGCGCCGCTGCGGTGACGGTGGCCGACTCTACGGAGAGCCGATGGTCTGAGCGGATAGGGAAAGTGATCCACGGCTGAGGTTCCGCACTGTCTTCAAGGGCTGGGTAGTGCGAGCCGAACAGCGTTGGGATGAGCAGCAACCCGCGGCCGTCGAGGTAAACATCGCCGCTGCGCCCGGAGGCCATGGTGACGTGCAGCACGGGGGGCTGCCAGATGATCCTGCGCGGGTTGAGTTCACGCAGGAGGCGCCCTACTCCATGTTCGCTCAAATGCCTCAGACGAAGAGCCCGGTCCGCGTGAGCAAGCCGGTCGATCTGTGGCCAATACGGTGCGATCAAGCGCTCATGAGCCTCCTCAACCAAAGCAGCCAACTGTTGGACGAACTGAGGTTCCTGGCTGGCCCGGTATGTGTCCGGCGACAGCCGCGCGACGCCTTGCCCGGCCCATTCCTGCAGATCCTTGCGTACACGCTTTGCCGGAGTGGAACGCAACTGCTCCACAAGATCGGCCGGGCTTCCTTCGCTGACCAGGCTGAGGAAGTCCAAACCTGCACCAGTCGGCGGAGTCAACTCGAGCAGAGGGCGGAAACGTGGGTGGAGCTGCCTGGCCGCGCGATCTCGCCAGGGGTCAAACTGCACAGGATGCGACCTCTCCTGCAACAGCCGGATCCCGATATCCAGCTCAAGCAACGGACGAGGACCCAAGGCCAGACGGGTACGGGCCAGATCTTCGGCGGTGAAGTGTATACGCAGAGCCACTCCGGTGATTCTTCCCGATGGCCTCACTTCGGACGAGACCGAAATGAGTCGACGCGACCACACCATCGACCGAAGCTGTAATTGCAACACGACGACCCGGACGGGATCCCAAGTGGGGCCCGGTCGGTTCTGGCCCTCGGTCACAGAGGCGCAGCCATTCCCGGCGTCATGCTGCGAGGTCGGCCAGAGGCCGCAGCCAGCCGCTCAACAGTTCAGTCACCCACGAAGCAACGAAGGAGAACACACATGCGTGCACGTCTGTTACTCACCGGCATAGCTCTGGCGACGACCACCCTGGTGGGCGCCACCCCCGCACAAGCTGCGCCCCCGTACCCCTTCTACGGGAAGAGCACGACCAACAACGCGGAGATCAGCGGCACCTACGAGTATCACGTAACCGGAAGGACGCCGACCGGTGAGCCGATCTACGGTGGTTCGTTCTCCAACGCTGGCGCTAAGGACCTCATCCGTGGAAACAACCTGGAAGCGGTTCTCGCGCTGTCGTACTCCTCGTGGAAGGACGGCGCCTGGCACAACCAGGATCGGTATGCAAGTAAGGTGAACGAGTTCGATTCGTGGAGGTTCGCCAACAAGAAGGACATCCGAATCTGGGCGTGCGACCGCAAGCTCGGTGGGAGGGCTTTGATCAACTGCAGGCTGATCGGCTGATGCGGTAGGCCCGGACTCTGCCGGTGGTTCCGTCCCGCTCCTTAGCGGGACGGAACCACGACCGGAGTTCTATGAGTCTGTCCGGAATGTTCACGGCCGGATCATAGGTCGGTCTCGTCAAGTGATCTTCAGATGGGCGCCGCTACTACTGGCCGCATGAACTTCAAAGCATTCATCGTCGGTGCGGCTGCTGCGGCCTTCGTCTTGCCGACTGTGCCCGCTGCGGCGGAGCCCGGCGACACCGTGACGACGACACTCACACAGGCCATCGCCGACCCCCCAGTGGCGGCCGAGGAGCGCACGGGCTACGAGCGCGGCAAATTCCGGCACTGGGTAGACGCGGACCGAGACGGCTGCAACACCCGCGCGGAGGTGCTGATTGCCGAGGCGACTGTCCCGCCGACGGTGGGACCGAGGTGCAGCATCTCCGGCGCGTGGCGCAGCTACTACGCCGACGCGGACCAGACGGCGGCCCGCGCCCTGGACATCGACCATATGGTCCCTCTGGCCGAGGCATGGGACTCGAAGTAGGCGGAGTTGGGCCGAACGCATCATTCCGCTCGTACCCCTGACCCCTTGGGCGAGCTCGTGGACGCGGTTGTCGCTCGATCCGGTGAGGTTGCGGCTTTCTGACCTGAGGCGGGGCATCCAACCCCACGATGTTGCATCTGATGCAATCATCTGGAGCGTGGGATGAGCAGGGTAGATCTGCCGGGCGCGGTCCGGTTGGTGTGTGCGAACAACGTGCGGGCGCTGGACCCGGCTCCGGCGATGTTGGAACGGGATGCTGCGAGGGTGGGAACAACAGCAGCCAGTCGGCTATTGGCACGCCCGGCTCGACGCCCCCTTCCCACCGGGCGACCTTCTCGCGCCGGAAAGCCATGTGACCATGTCCGGGCACGGCGGCCCGCTCCGCTACCGTCTTGGCGTAGGTGGCGAGGCTGTGACCGGAGTAGGCCCGTACGGCGGTGAGCAGATGCTGGGCCTACGGGCGGTTTTGACGGGCATGTGGCTGTTGCACCCCCGGACCGCCGTGGGTCGTAGATCACCAGCAGCATGCTGTAGACCTGCTCCTCGACCAGCCCCCAGTTGGCCGGTGCCCGGCTGGAAGGCGCCGACGGCCCGCGCTCCGGTACCAGATCGAAGTCCCCTCAGCCGCCCCGGCCGCATCGCTGCTCGGCGGGACCGGGCCCCGGACGGTCTTCCTTCGTCCGGACCGCTTCACGGGGCGCTCGACGGACTGCAGTACCCCGCCGATCGCGAGGCGTAGCGCGCATTGCGCCAGGACAGCCTCTGGTTGAACGACCGGCGCCTTCATCGAGCTCCTCCACGCCGGCCCACGCACGCCGGTGTAGAATGCCCCGGTCGGAGGCGTTGGAGCCACCTGCGTGGGGCAGTGTCACCGGCATCTCGTAGTCTCCCAGCCATGAGCGACGGTCAATCCGGCAGACGGGTCATAGATGGGCGCTTCGAGCTGGAGGGGCGGCTCGGTGGCGGCGGCATGGGCATGGTGTGGCGGGCACGCGATCTGGTCCTGCACCGGGCCGTGGCACTCAAGGAAGTACGGCCGCCCGATCCGGATCTTGCCGAATACGACCCGCAGGGCGCGGCCATGCTCCGGGCCCGGGTACTGCGCGAGGCACGGGCGCTCGCCCGAGTCGACCACCCCAACGTGGTGACCATCCACCACGTGGTGGACGGCGGGGAGCACGCCTACCCGTGGCTCGTCATGGAGTTGGTGCCCGGCGGATCGCTCCACGAACGACTCGGGAAGGGGCCGTTGGCGCCCCTCGAGGCCGCCCGGCTCGGCCGCGAGGTGCTGGCCGCGTTGCGCGCCGCACACGACGTCGGCATCCAGCACCGCGACGTGAAGCCCGCCAACGTCCTGATGAGGCCCGACGGACGTCCCGTCCTCACCGACTTCGGCATCGCAGCCATCAGGGAGTCGACCGTCCTGACCGCGACCGGGGCCGTCATCGGCACGCCCGACTACATGGCACCCGAGCGTATCTCCGGCCACGAGGGCGGCCCGGGCTCCGACCTGTGGTCGCTGGCGATGATGCTGTACGTCGCTGTCGAGGGGCACCACCCGCTGCGCCGGGGAACCACTCTCGCAACGCTGGCGGCCGTCCTGAGCGAGGAGGTTCCGCCGCCCCTCCGGTCCGGACCGCTGACCGGCTTCCTTAACGCCGTGCTCGTCAAGGATCCACTGGGCCGGGCGGACACGGAGACTGCTGACCGCATGCTCGCAGAAGCGGCTGAGGGCCGGGACACGGCTGCTCCGAGCACTCCAGGAGCGCGCGGCGCCAGCGGAACCACCTCGTACCGGCTGACGCCTCCAACGGGGCCGACGACCACACCCTCCACACCGGTTGCACTGGCCGGATTCGGACCACCGTCGGGCTTCAGGCCGCCGATCGACTTCGGACCGTCGGCTCCGCAGGACGCCGTGCCCGCTTCAGTCGAGTCGCCGACTCCCTACTCGGTGGGCTCCACGCGGCCGACGCCCCCGCGACCGGGCGGCCATGCGAAGAACCGGGTCGTGATCGCCTCGTCCGCCGTGGCGACCGTGCTGGCAGGAGTCCTGGTGTGGACCCTGCTGCCGGACGGAGGCGACAAGGACCGCGGAGCGGCGGCCAATCCACGCGCCTCATCCCCGGCCAAGACGAATGACCCAACTCCCGCATCGCCCACAGCATCCCGTTCGGTGTCGACGCCCAAGGCCGACGCGAAGACCGATCTGCTGACCCCGGACGGCATCCGGACAGCGGTGAAGGAGATCAAGGCCACGACCGGCACGGACCGGGCGTGCGACCTCACCGTCTATCCGGACTACGTGTCCGCGAAGATCATGGTCAAGGGCAGTGACACCAAGTACGACAGCTACACATACCGCCCGGGCCAGGGCGTCCAGAAGGGCATCATCAGCAGCGCGATCGTCGGCGGCGACCGCCCGTTCAGCCTGGACGACTTCGACTGGGACGTCCTTCCTGACCTGCTGAAGCGGGCGGAGAAGGACCTGAACGTCAAGCGCCCGACCACGCGTTACGTCCTGGTCCGCCCCGCCGACGACACGTTCGGCACCCCGCTGGGGCTGGCCGTCTATCTTGCCGACGACCACGTCACCGGCTATCTGGAAGCCAACCTGAAGGGCAAGGTGACCCGGGTGATGCCGGCTCAGGACTGACAGTGATGCTTGCTGTGGCTCCGCTCGGCGGTCTGACCCCAGGAGTAACCGGCTTCTGTCCCATCACCGTCTTGTCCGTCTGCCCGACCGGCACGTGCCTTCTCACACCCTTCAGATAGAAGGACACCTACCACGAGCAGGGCAGCAGACGAGACAGCGGTCATCGGCGGCATCGACACTCACACCGATGCCACCAAGCCGCGGTGATCGACACGATCGGCCGGCACCTGGCCACTGAGGCATTCCCCACCACCCCGGACGGCTACCAGCATCTGCTGGACTGACTGTACTTGCACGGCGAACTGCTCACCGTGGGGCTGGGAGGCACTGGCGCCCACGGCGCCGGGGTCGCACGCTTCCCTACCGCCAACAGCGTCACCGTTGTTGAGGTCGACCGCCCTGACCGCAAGGCCCGCCGGGATAACGGCAAATCCGACCTGTCGACGCCTACGCCGCCACCGCTGTCCTGTCCGGCCGGGGCATCCGGCACACCCCCGCAACGGGGTCGTGGAGGCCATCCGCACCCTGCGAGTGGCCCGCAGCTCAGCCGTCAGGGCCCGCACCCAGACCATCAACCAGATCCGCAACCTCATCGTGACAGCCCCCGCGGCAGTCCGCGAGAAGCTCCAGCATCAGACCTTTGCCCGTTGGTCACGCAGGCCGCACCACGGATGGTCGCCCTACCGGGCGTCGGCCCGGAAACCTCGGGCCAGCTGCTGACCACGGCGGGAGACAACCCCGACCGCCTGCGGTCGGAAGCGTCCTTCGCGCACCTGTGTGCCGCCGCGCCGATCCCGGCGTCATCGGGCCGTACGAACAGGCACCGGTTCAATCGGGGAGGCGACCGCCAGGCCAACCGAGCCCTGCACACCATCGTGCTGGACCTTCGAGGCCGCCAACATCCAGGTACCGCGGGTCCGCGACGGCCTGACTGTCAACAGCCGTGACTACCGCGATCACCTGGCCCTCATCGTGGGTGGCGACAACCTGCCGCAGCTGGTGGCCGCGTGGGAAGGCAAGTAGCGCGACGGCAGGGCCGCGGCACCCGCGCAGACCCGAGGTGATGTCCAGGACCAGCCCGCTCGACGACCCGTCCCCGGGTGAACGCATCGACAACGTCGTCCCTCGTTGCGCCTCCCCGGGGACACCGACAGCTGACGGGGTCCAAGCCCCGCCAGTGTCGTGGACCGCGACGACCATGGGGCGGTTGCTGCCGCATGGAGACACTGGGCCTGGGATGGCGCACCACCACCTCGAAGGCCCGTCACAGGAGCACCCGCAAGGCCCGGGGGCGTCCTGCCGACGCGAGACGGAAAGCTGCAGCTTGCGGTTGTCCATCATGGTTTCCGGCGGCCTTTGTTCGAGCCGACTGTGCAGGGCGGCGGCTGGCCCCCGGGTGAGCTGTCCGTTGGGTGGGACAGACGGATTTCCTCATGCGGGGGTGCTCTCGGGAAAGGACTGAGAGAGCTGGGTGCGGCGGGATATGCCGAGTTTTCGGTAGGCCGCCGGGAGATGTACTTCCACGGTTTTGGCAGTGACGAACAGATGCTGCGCAATCTGGCGGTCACTCAGCCCTTCGGCGGCCAGGGCGGCGACGCGTGTTGCGCTGGGCGTGAGGGCCCCACTGGTAGGCGAGTTCGAGACCAGTGGCGAGTCGGGGGCGGGCGCCGACGCGATCGGTGTCGCGCAGGATGCTGCCGAGCTCGGTCAGCGCTCAGGCGTGCTCCAGTCTGCCGACTGGCTCCTGGGCTGC
The DNA here is from genome assembly GCF_056431485.1 of Streptomyces sp. NPDC045899. Taxonomy (NCBI): domain Bacteria; kingdom Bacillati; phylum Actinomycetota; class Actinomycetes; order Kitasatosporales; family Streptomycetaceae; genus Streptomyces; species Streptomyces sp. NPDC045899. The sequence goes on along the minus strand of NZ_JBWKKP010000006.1, from coordinate 350,680 downwards.
GGCCACCGCTTCTTCGAGCAGGCGGACTCCCTCGGGTCCTGGCGTCATGCAGGCAGCGGCCCGCAGGGCGCGGCTGAGCACGTGGGGTGCACCCCACGTGTGGGCCAGGGCGACTTCTCCGCGGGCATACTGGTGGGCTTCAGCGTTGCGGTGCAGGGCAGAGGCGGACCCGCCCGGCTGCTCTGCTTCAGGTCTACCGGCGCGTGACGATCACCCGCCTTGGGGAAGCACCCCAAGGTTTGGGGGTCGGCGAGACGGGGGCTGCCGGCCCGGGCGGGGAAACGCGCGGGTGGGAAGCAAGAGCCCTCCTGCGGCCGTGTTCGGACAACGGCACAGCCTGCGCGGGTTCGGCGTCGGCGGCCTCACTGGCGATGAGCACACCAGTAGGCGCCGGGGGTGGGCCGCTGTGCACTCGGCTCGGCCCGCCGCCGCATGTGCCCCCTCTCCAGAGCATGTGCCGTTTCGGGATTCCGGCGCCCTGACGCATTGGGGTAGCGATTACTCAGGATGGCTGAAAACGCGCTCTTAGCCTTTTCTCGTCATGACGCACAGCACTACACGCTGCCGCGTGGAGATGCGCTTGTGCCGACGCAGGATGGTCCCGGGCTGGAGGCCCGAGCATCCTTCACGGGCTGGCCCCGTGGCCGCCCAGATCGTTTCCTGGAGGATCCATGAATCCGGCAATGCCAGGTGGGCTGGCCACCGAGGGCGAGGCCACCACGGGCGTCTCTACGGCTGGGGGCGGCGACGCTCCTCGCGCCGGGAAGGCGCCGCTGCCCATCGTTCTGGCTGTCGTTCTGGCCGTGGTGCAGTTGCTGGTGCTCATCGCGTTCGCCTGGCCCGCGGCTCGTATGGGCCCCAACGAGGTACCCGTCGTCGTGGCCGGTGACGGTCCGGCCGCCGCGGCACTGCAGAAGCACATCGAACAGTCCAAGCCGGGCGGATTCGACATCGCCCACCGCAAGGACGAGGCGAGGGCCCGTGCGGCCCTGCTCGACCGTGAGGCGTACGCCGCCGTGGTCGTCGGCGGGAAGGGGCAGATGAAGGTGCTCGTGGCCTCGGCGGCCAGCGCCGCCATCAGCTCGGCGTTTCGTGATGTCGCCGCCGATCTCGGCGAGAAGAGCGGCAGCAGCGTTCCGGTCGAGGACGTGCGGCCCGCCCCGACCAAGGACCCGCACGGTGCCGCGTTTGCCTCGAGCGTCCTGCCGGTGGTCCTGACCAGTCTGCTCGGCGGCATTCTGTTCACCCTGAAACTGCGGCAGCGCCGCAGCCGCGCCGTCGCCGCGCTGGCCTTCGCCGCCGTGGCCGGCCTTGCCACCACCGCTCTGGCCCACGGCTGGATCGGCGCCCTCAACGGTGCCTACCTCGGGGAAGCATCCGTGGTGGCCCTGATGATCCTGGCGATCTCCGCGACCGTGGCGGGCCTGGGCCATGCACTGGGTCACGCCGGGATGGCACTGGGGGCTCTCACCATGCTGCTCATAGGCAACCCGTTCTCCGGCGCCGCGGCGGCCCCGGAAATGCTGCCGACCCCTTGGGGGGACCTGGGCCAGCTGCTTCCCCCTGGCGCGGGCGCGACCCTGTTGCGGTCGGTCACCTTCTTCGACGGGGCGGGCGCAGGCAAGCCCCTGACCGTGCTGCTGATCTGGGCGGCATGCGGACTCGCTCTCCTCGCCGTACGAGCCCGCGGCAAGACTCACACCCCGGCATCCTCCTGAACCCCGAGTGCCTCCGCTCGGCGCAGGAGCCCTGATACAGCCTGCGCCGAGCGGAACACCGACCCGGACCCGGTGCAGTACGGCAGACGCGATGCTGCCACCCCGGGCCCTGGCCCTCCACTGCCCGGGCCGTCCGGTCGGCGTGAGGCTGTCTCCGCAGCCGATGACGTTCGCCACCGCGGGAACTCACGGCTTCGGCCCGAGATTGATCCGCCGCCACCTGGTGAGCCGACCGAACCGTGAATGGGCCGGGGTCGGCCCGGACTGGCCAGGCACCAGCCCTGAGGCCCGAGCCGTATCCGAAACACCAGACACCCGACACCTGCAAAGAGGGGCGAAGAGGGCGGGGTGGGAGTGAGGGGCGAACCCTCATGTCGCCGCGCGGCGGGCGCGATGTGCTCGAGACGTAAGAAACGGACATCCCCATCCGTGAGGACGTGATCCAGATGGCCGGCCGTGCTCCGCTGACATCAGTTCCCGACACTGCAGACAGCCACGTCTGCCAGATCGAGCACAAGGCCAGCTCGGTCGCCGCAGCACAGCACACATGGCCCGCACCGTTCTGACCGGGTGGTCCGTGGACGAGGACATCCTGTACGACGCACTGCTGATCGTCTCCGAGCTGGTCACCAACGCCGTGAAACACGCGCCCGAGACCGGCGCAGACTCGGTAGAGCTTGAGGTCGCAGTCTCGCGAGCGGCCGGTCGTTCAGCGGGGCAGGATGCGCTTTACTGCCTCGTGTTCGCCGCTGAGCCGCAGGCCTTGTTGTACTGCGGCGCTCAGATCGAGGTCGCCGAGCAGGGTGGCGGCCAGCAGGTGCGGCGGTCCGGTCAGTGACGCGGTGGGGTGGTCGACCCGGCCGGCGTGTGTGTGCACCGAGCCGTCCTTGACTTCGATGACCAGGTCTTCGTTGCCGTCGGCGTGCAGTTGCAGGGCGATTGCCGGCTGGTCGGGGCGGTGGTCGGTCAGCGCCCGGGCGGGCATGTCCAGCCAGTGGGTGCGGAAGGTGTCGTTGCCGCCCGGCTCACGCAACAGCGGCACGCCCCACCGGCTCAGCTCCTGCAGCACCGGCTCCAGCGCGCGGCCACGCTCGGTGAGGGAGAACAGGGTGGTGGCCACCGGCGGCGGGGCGGCCTCGCGGTGGATCAGGCCGGCTTCCTCGAGTTCGCGGAGCCGGTCGACCAGCAGGTTGCTGGCGATCCCGGGCAGCCCGTTGCGCAGGTCGGTGTGCCGGCACGGACCCAGGGCGAGCAGTTCACGGACGATCAGCAGGGTCCACCGGTCGCCGATGGTGTCCAGTGCTTTCGCGATGCCGCAGTACTGCCCGTAGGTGCGCATGCCACCACCTTACCTCGTGACGTTGAGATTCAAAACTCTCTTGTTGACTTTCTCAACAACGCCGGTCTAGCGTCGCTGCCCATGACCCCCACCCTTTCCGTGCGTCGGCTGGCCTGGGCCGGCGTCGAGATCCGTCTCGGCGACACCCGCCTGCTGATCGACCCGCTCGAAAACATCGCTCCGCTGGCGCCGGTGATGGGGCCGCCGCACTGGCCGGTCGACCCGGTCGACACCCCGCCCGGCACCCACGCCCTCATCACCCACCTGCACCCCGACCACTACGACCACGACCTGATCGCCCGGACCGCGGCCACCGGCACGATCGGCTGCCACACCCCCAGCGCGGCGGCGCTGCGCGAGGCGGGCATCACCCCCGTCGCCCAGGACCTGGGCCAGTCGCGCCGCATCAGGACACCCAGTGGCACGGCAGCTGGTGGCAGATCGCCCGCGACCACGGCCCGTTCGACGTCGCGTTCGTCCCGGTCAACGGCGTCATCGCCCACTTCAAGGGCTACGCGGCCAACGTCCCGGCGACCATGACCCCTGAGCAGGGCGTCGAGGCCACCGTCGCACTCGGCGCCGGCACCGTCTGCGCCATGCACTACGGCCTGTTCCACAACCCGCCGTTCTACACCGAACAACCCGACATCGAGCAGCGCTTCCAGCACGCCGCCGACGAGCGCGGCATCACCGCGGCCATCATCGCCGACGGCCAGCCCGTCCTCTGACCATCAGAAACAAGGAGCAACACATGAAGATCGTCCTGTTCGGTGCCAGCGGCAACATCGGTAGGCCCGCCACCGAGGAACTACTGCGTCGCGGCCACACCGTCACCGCGGTCACCCGAGCCGGCCACATCGACGGACTCGAGCACAAGGCCCTGACCGTGACCACCGGTGACGTCACCGACCCCGCGGCGGTCGCCGGCCTCGCCGCCTCCCACGACGCCGTACTGTCGGCCGTCGGCCCCCGGATCGGCCAGGAGAACGACCGCGCCACGATCGTCGGTGCCGCCCGTGCGCTGATCGACGGACTCCGCCGAGCCGGCGTCACCCGCCTGGTCACCATCGGCGGTGCCGGTAGCCTACGCACGCCGACCGGCGGCCGGGTCATGGACGACCCGGACTTCCCCGCGCTGTGGAAGGCCAACGCCGAGGCCCAGTCCGAAGCGCTCGACCTCTACCGCGGCGTGCACGACCTCGACTGGACGTACGTGTCGCCCGCCGCAGTCATCGGAGCGGGCGAGCGGACCGGGGCCTACCGCAGCGCCGGGGACACCCTGCTCACCGACGACGACGGCAACAGCCGCATCTCGTACGCCGACTACGCGATCGCCTTGGCCGACACGATCGAGAGCGGCACCGCGATCCGCCGCCGCATCACCGTGGCGTACTGAGCCATGAGCAACGACGCCGCCAGCCGGCAAACCCGATTCATCGTCCTGCTCGCAGCGCTCGTGGCCCTGGGACCACTGTCCATCGACGGCTACCTGCCCGGACTGCCGGCCCTCGCCGGCGACCTGCGCGCCAGCGCCGCGGCCACCCAGCTCACCATCACCGCCTGCCTGGCCGGGCTGGCCATCGGGCAGCTGATCGCCGGGCCGCTGAGCGACACCTACGGCCGGCGGCGTCCGTTGCTGGCGGGCCTCGCCCTCTACACGATCGCCAGCGCGCTCTGCGCGGTGGCGCCCGACGTCCGGACCTTCGTCGGCCTACGCCTGGTCCAGGGCATCGGCGGGGCGTTCGGCATCGTCATCGCCAACGCCATGGTCCGCGACCGCACCTCCGGAACCCGCACCGCACGTCTCTTCTCCGCACTGACCTTGATCACCGGCCTGGCGCCGGTGTTCGCGCCGGTCCTCGGCGGCCAGCTACTGCGCGTCACGGCCTGGCCTGGAATCTTCGTGGCCCTGGCCGTACTCGGCGCCGTGATGCTGGCGGCCTCCGCCGCAGGACTGCCGGAGACCCGGTCCTCCGCGTCACGCCAGCCGCTGCCGGCTGTCGTCGGGCAGCTGCTCAGCGACCGGGTCTTCACCGGGTACGTCCTGGCCAACGGCCTGGTCTTCGCGGCGATGTTCGCCTACATCTCCGGCTCGCCGTTCGTCCTGCAGGAAATCCACGGCCTGTCACCGCAGCAGTACAGCGCCGTGTTCGCCGTCAACGCCGCCGGACTCATTGCGGCCGCCCAGATCAGCGGCCGGCTGGTGGCCCGGGCCGGCGCCCGCGTGCTGCTGCTCGCCGGTCTGCTGGGCGCGACAGCCGGTGGCACCACGGTTCTGGCCGCGGTGCTGACACGGGCACCCCTGCCCGCGCTCCTGATCGGCCTGTTCGTCCTGGTCTCCAGCGTGGGCCTCGTCATGCCGAACGCCGCGGCCCAGGCCCTGGCCGACCACGGCGAACACGCCGGGTCGGCCGCCGCACTGCTCGGCTTCAGCCAGTTCATGATCGGCGGGGCACTTGCTCCGCTGGCCGGCGCGGGTGGCGCCACCGACGCCTTGCCGATGGGAATCATCGTCGCCGTGCTGCCGGCGCTCGCTCTGCTCACACTCTGCGTCCTCACCCGGTCGATGCCCGGTGAGCGCCTCGCAGGCCGGCTCGCCAAGGACCTGCCGGGCACCGGCGACCGCGCCGGCACATCGATCGCAGACGAGCCGGCGTCCAGTGATCCGTTTCATCCTTCGTAACGCGGTGACTCGACGTGGTGCAGGACGAGGATGGCCCGCACGATTGCGGTGGCTCGGCGCGGGCAGCAGCGCAGCTTGACCAGGATTCTCCAGGTTTTGAGGGTAGTGATGGCCCGTTCGCCGCGAGCGCGGATCTTCGCGTGGGCGCGGTTGACGGCCTTCTGCCGCCGGGACAGCTTGGACCTGAATCGTCTGGAACCCAGACCAGGACTCCGTGGGCGCCTTCGTCATCAGCCGACAAGGCCACCAAGCCCTCGACCATGGACTGCTCTGGGTCCAGGCCGTCCAGCGCCTCGACATCCAGCTGGTCCCCGTGCTCGAAGCCAAGGCCCGCCCGCAATTCCTCCGCGGCGACTTCGAAGCCGCCGCCTTCATGGCCATGAAGAAAGTCGAGGTCCGCGTCCGAGAGCTGGCGGGACTGTCCAACAGCGTTATCGGGAAGACCCTCATGACCGACGCCTTCCGACCTCCCAAGAATGCGAATGATCCGAACGATCACGGAGGGCCGCTCTGGGACCCAACCGCAGACCCCGGGGAAGCTGTTGCCCTCACGGAGCTGTTCAAGGGCGCCTTCGGGACCGTCAAGAACCCCGCGAGCGAGCCATCGCCGCGTCGACTTCGCAGACCCCACCGAGGCCGCGGAAGTCGTGCTGCTCGCCGATCTGCTCATGCGTCTCCTCGACAAGATCGCCGCAGCGCAGAACGCAGCCACGTCGCCCTGAGGTTCCGCATCCCCTGCCCGGCGCCCTTCACCTGACTTGACGAAGTGCAGAGAAGCACCAGGCCGTGGAAACCCTACGCTCCTGCCCCGCGCGCCTCGAGCACGCCAAGGCCCTGACCGACCTGGGATCCGCGCTGCGCCGCCCCAACGCCGTGCCACAGCGCGCCCTTTCCTGGCGCAGGGCCTTGACTTCGCCTTCCGGTGCGGCAGCACCCCCCTTGGCAGAACGCGCCCGCACCGAACCGCGCGCCGTCGGTTCCCGGCCGCGCCACTCGCAGCTGACGCCGGATCGCGCAGCAGTTGTACGACACCACGAAGACCGCCGAGGTACACCTGTCGGCCGTGTACCGGGAACTCAACATCACCCGGCGCACCCCCGATGTCATCCGCGCGGCTGTCCCCCTGACGCGCCGCAGGCCGCCGCTCCGGCCGGAGAACAACCGCTACGAGCGGGTCGAGGGCGGGAGGTCGCAGCGCTGCAGATATCGCCGGGCCTTCTCGAAGCGGTGCCATTGAAGCGGTGCCATTGAACGTCCGGACCTCTTTGGATCCGACCGGGTTGGGCGTACTGCTTGCCCTGGACGACGACCTTGGCTCCGGACTCGTCCCAGGCCACCACATCGGCACCGAGGTCTACGGCCTCACTCGCCGGGCCGGGGATGCCACGCTGGGATTCGGCGGCGCGGGCCGCTCAGGGGTGCATGCGGCGCAGTGCTCTCATCGCGCTGTCGACGATCTCATCGTCGGGTGCCTCGGCGAGTTCATGGGCGTGGTCGCCGCCATTGAAGCCGAGCAGGACGGGTTTGCCGAAGGCTTTGTATCCGTTGACCCACCAGGACCACAGCCCAGGGTTGTCCGGGTCGAGCCATTCGATGACGTCGACGTCCTTGTCCCAGAAGGGCTCGGAGAATGCGAGCCACAGCTTGTCCAGAAGGCCGGCTCCCAGCGCCTTGATGGCTTCTTGTTTGGCGTTCGGCAGTTCTGGATCGAAGTCGATGGTCCCGGTCTTGAGCACGCCGATCGGGACTGTGATCACAGCGCGGTCGGCGCGCACCGTGTCGCCGTCCTTCAAGGTGACCGTGACCCCGTCCCCGCCGTACCGTACGCCGGTGACGACCTGGTGCGTACGGACTGGGATGTCGCCCCGGACCTCGGCGAGCAGCCGATCGTAGCCCCTCGGGAGCAGCAGGTCAGGACCCTTGAGTTCTCGCCCTTCGAGGGTTGCGGTCACCGAAAGCTGGTGGGGCTCGGCTGCGAATTCCAGGGGATAGTTGATGTTCAGTGCGTTGCGCAATGCGGCCGATGGCCGACGCGGCATCACCGAGGCGACGGTGGCCGTGTCCGGGTCTTCGACGTTGTCCAGCCTCTTCTCATAGCGGGCGAGTTCCCGCATCGCGTTCCTGTCCTCGCCCCTGGAGTTGTCGTAGTCGAACGCGTAGCCGGGGTCGCCGGTCTCTTTGAGCACCTTGGTCATCACGTTGCCTGAGGAACCGTGAATCCACGAGGCGCCCATCTCGGCCGGTACTCCTGCGATATGTCGCGTCCAGACGCGGCCGCCGACCCGGTCACGGCCTTCAAGGACCGTCACCCGAAGACTTTCCTCGGAAAGGGCGCGGGCACAGCCGAGTCCGGCGAACCCTGAACCGATGACCACGATGTGCTCCCCACCCTCAGCGTCGTTGATCACTTCGGAGGCCGCGCGGCGTCCGCTCTCCAGGGCGCCGTGTGCGGTGGAGGGTGCTGTGGAGGACGTCGCTTCGCCGGCGAAGTACAACCGGCCGGCCACTGGCGCGGCCAGCTGAGTGCGCGCCCTGGTCCCCAGGGTGCTGGGCGCGAGGTAAGAGTAGGAGCAGCGGGCGAAGGGATCGGTCGACCACGAAGTGCGCAAGTACGCCACCGGGTCCTCAGCCCTTTGGGAGCCATCGCGCTTGGATCCGCCGGCCCGGCCCGATTCGTTTGCGGTGCACGATGTCAGCCACCCGGCGGTGGCCAGCGCGAGTGCCGAGCCGAGCAGTCGGCGGCGCCCCGTGCCGTCCAGGTAGTCCATGCTGAAGAGATCCTCTGGGAGAGCAGGCTGCGGGAATCACCCTATCGGCCGACCGCGACACGCTGCCGGGCTCCGGTGTGGTCCGGACGCGAAGGCGAGGATGTGCGGAACCGCCTCACGCAGGCTTTCGAAGTGGCGGTGCACGCCCTCCACCGCGACAGCGGCGTTCACTCCCCACACCTCCATCCCGGCTCGCAGGCCGGACGCCGCTCCAGACGGTGCGTCCTCGATGACCAGGCAGTCTCCCGGCTCGGCACCCAGCCGCGCAGCGGCCCGCAGATACGGAACAGCAGAAGGCTTGCCCTCCTCAACAGCAGCCGCATCCACGATGACGCCCGGCACCGGCAACCCCGTCCGCTCGAAACGTCCGCGTACCCGGTGCTCGTAGTTCGAGGTCACGAGCGCCCAGGACCCGAACGAGCGGCGGATGTGCCGGGGTCAGGGCCTCGAGCTCGGGGTAGAGGGCCAGGACGGTCCTGAGCTGGAGATGTTCGGCCTCGGACAGTGTCGGCCGCAAACGAGGAGTGTTGCCTCAGCAACCACGAAGCCAGACGCTACCGGCTGAACGCACAGCAAAAGGCTGGCTCCCTTCTCTTGTGACCTGCTGCTTCTCCCGTTGCCGCACGGCGTGTCGGACATCGGAGCCACCAGCTTCGTGTCGCTTCCACCGCGGCCCGTCCTGATCGGAAGCAGACCGCCGGGCTGGTGAACCGGGCTTTCGCGTACCTTCCGAGTCAGCAGCCTCAGATATCCCACCTGTGCGACTCTCCAGGAGGTTCGGGGACGAGCGCGGTGTCCGGGTCGGAAGTGCGCACACCTCGGCGCCGCTGGCGAGGCCTGGACGCGAGCTGCCGGAGCGGAACTCGCCAGGACAAGCCTTCTGGTGTGTGAACCGCTCGGTCACGTGCGGTCGATGCGCTTCTCCGGTCGGTCGGGCGCGAGCGGGCGGGCGGGCAGACGGGCAGACGGGCGGGCGGGCAGACGGGCAGACGGGCAGACGGGCAGACGGGCAGACGGGCAGACGGGCAGACGGGCAGACGGATCAGCGCAGTCCGGAGAAGAGATCGTTCTCAGGTATGGCCGCGCCGGTGGCGTCCTGGACACGTAGGGAGGTCTCCATGCCCATCAGCTCGCCGAACCTCTCCTTGCCCATTCTGAGGCAGTCGCTGCAGACCGACCCCTCGCCTGCTCCCTGGTCGGATGCGCGAAGCGCAGCTGGCGCTGTCAGCGGTTCCGGCGCCTTCGGCGTAGCAGCAGCATTCCGCCGGCCGCCACAAGGATGGCCGCGCCGGAGCCGATGGCCCAGGCGAGAGGATGACCGTGCGAGGCGGAGGCCGTGTGTACTGCGGGGTCCACGGTGACGCGTGCTGTGTTGTCGGATCGGTCGGGATCCTCGGGGTGTTCGCCGGGGCTGCGTTCCTTGAGCCGCACTGTGCCGGCGGCGCCTGTGCCGAGCCGGAGCGTGAACGGGAGGGTTTTGGCTTCGCCAGGTTGATGCACTGACAGCGGGCAGGTATAAGTGTCCTGCTCGCGGCGGCATAGGGGTTCGTAGGAGCTCTCGTCGATCTCCTCCATCGGCTCCTCGAGTACCTCGGATCCCTTCGGCAGAGTGAAGACCAGGTCGAAAGTGCCGCCGTCGCCGAGATCCCCGGGGCCGTCGTTGCGGGCGCCGACCTTCACCTCCCGCGTGTCGCCTGCGGCTCCCCGCACCCGGTCGCCGATAGCCGCGTAGTTGGCCGGGATGTCTGTACGCACCTCGGTCCACACGTCGGCCTCGTCACTCCACTGCCCCTTGCCGCCCGAACGCAATTGCGGCTCAAGTTCCGGGCCGTGGCCGGGCCTGCCCCCGGTGGGCACGTGGACGTCCTCGTAGGGGCCGAGGTCTATTGGCCAGGCGGACTGGTGCAGATCGGCGTGGTTGAGGACCTTCGGGGCCCGCATCCGCAGGCCGGGGGTGAAAACTGCGGTCTGTCCAGGCCGCAGGCGCAGGTCGGGGAAGGTGCAGTAGGCGGTCTGCTGTGAATCGCCGCCGCTGTAGCGGCAGTTGGCGAACTTCTGCTTCAGCGGCAGCTCGCTGTCGACCGTGAACTGCAGGGCGACCCCGCGGGCCGGGGTCTCGCCGGAGTTGCGGACGGTCAGATCCATTTCCGTGTCAGCGCCGGGGCGCACACCGTCGATGACTTCGGGCCGACGGACCTCCAGGATCGGTCCACCGACGACCACCCGCGTCGTCGTGGTGGACACGCTGCCGTCCGGGGCCTGGTACCGCATGCGCAGTTCCCCTGTGTCACCGGGTTCGCTACCCGAGGCAGCGTAGGGAAGCGCCCCGGCCCAGTCCGTCCAGCTGTCGTAGCGCGCCCCGACTCTGCACACCACGGTCAGGCCACCGGTGCTGGTGCAGCGGTGGCCGAACTTCTTCAGGCGCAGTATGTCCTTCGCGTGACTGACGTCCATCGTCAGGCGCCCCGTCTGGGGCCCCTGCTTCCCGCCGCGGTCTCCGTCGTAACTGATGTGGAGCCTCTTGTCGCGGTCCGGTCGCTTCCTGCCGCCGGGCGGCTTCACGTGATAGATCCGCGGTGCGACGAGTTCGGGGGTAGGGCCGGGCGCGGCGAAAGCGGGCGGCGTGGCGGTGGGCAGGAGCCCGGCAAGCACACCGAGCACCAGCACGACGACGCCGGCGTAAGGACGGCCGACCGCACCGCGCTCACGTTTCGTGGGCTGATCAGGCATGCGTGCCAGTCGAGCACAGGGCCTTCCGAGCGGCCAAGAGCCTTCGATCACGTCTCGACAACAGCCGCGCGGGAGGTGGGCGCTGGAGGCAGCGTTCCCGTGCTGCACAAGCTGATCGGCTGACCGGCGGCAAGTGCACCCGCCGCGCCCGGCGCCATCGCCTCTCTCGGATGTCAGGCGGCGTGGAACTCGTGAGGGTGGCCGCCGCGCCACTCCACCCACTCCGGGTCGTCCAAGATGGCCTCGGGGTCGGCGACACCGGAGCCCTCAAGGAACACGACCAGGTCGTGATCGCTGTAGGCGGTGCCAAGAATCTTGTCCTGGCCGTGGCTGTGCACGGTGACTCTCCGGCCGCCCGAGAGGGAGGGCCGGTGTACGACGATCGGTGCACTGCTCACGCCTCCCAGCATGCCCCGGGCAGGGCTGGTGGGCGAGTGGGCCAGGGCCGGGGCCGGGGCCGGGGCCGGGGCCGGGGCCGGCCAGGGAGTGTCACCGGTCCACTCCCAGCGGTCCGGGTCACCGGAAGCGCGGGTCGTGCATCGCCCGGCCTCCGGCGCCGAACTGCTCCAGCTCGGTGGCCGCCGCGACGCCGGTGTCGACCTCGTTCGGCGTGACGCCGGTGATGTCGAGCAGCGGGCCGCCGACCAGTTCGGCGTAGCGCCGGCCGGGCCGCGGGCCGGGTGGTCGTCGTCGGTGCCGTAGACCCGGCGACGCAGCAGTTGCTCGTCGTCACGGTCCATTTGTTCAGCCTGACAGGCAGGTCCGGGCGCCTCAGAGCCTGTTTCCAGGGTTGAGTTGGTTGTCTGAGCTTGTGCCGCGGACTCCGCCCACTGCGGGGTATCCCGCTGTTAGCTTCCTTGCTGGAAACCCAGGACGACGGGAGACGAACACTGATGAGTGGTGAGGCGGAGAGCCCACGGCGACAGGCCCCCTCAGCCCCTTATGGCCGGGTTCTTGTTGCCGCTTGTCTCAGCGTGTTACTCACGCTGTTGACGGCTGCATGCTCGGACAGCGACACAGACTCCTCCGACGAGAATCAGCCTGCATCGTCAGCCAGCACGAGTACATCTGCCGGCAAGCACTTCCTCTTCTACGCCCTCTACCGCAACAGCGTGGGCGAGCACTACTTCGATTTGCTCGAGTGGCGGACCGACCCCAACGGGGTCCTGTCCGGAACGTGGACGAGTGTGTCCTCCTCGGACAGCGGGGACATGCAGCGAACTCCCCACCCCTTCAACGGTCGGCAGGACGGCAACAGCATCTCCATCGACGCGGAACCGGACGGAATGGACAGGCCTGTCCACGGCTCCATCAGCAAAAGCACACTCACCCTGGACGTCGATCTGGCAGCCCAGTCGAACACCTACAAGGCAACCACCTGGGAAGCCTTCGACAAGATCGTCGGTGAGGCGGAAGCAGCAGAAGCATCTCATTCACCCTGACTCACGGGCGTCCCGGAGCCTCGGCTCCTGACAATGCCGCGCCCCCGGATTGCGTGCCGGGGTCGCGGCATCCGTCACGCACAGAGGTCAGGCCATGCCACTCATGACCAGAGGGTGGAATGGGTGAACCGCTGAGGCAGCTCGTGAGCTGCTTCTCGCAGGGTGGCCTGCTGAGGATCGTTGGCCACGTCGGCAGTCGTCGCGCCTTGGCGGTGAATGGCCGGAGCGGAACGAGTGTGGGTCTCATCCGCACGGGTCATCTGAACCGCACTGGTAGATGGCATGAGCTCGCCCCCGAGGACAGACGGGCGTGGCTGTCGGTGACGCTGTGGTCCCGGCAGTACGTCAGATACGGCAACCGGGCGGATCGCCTACCACCACATCTCCGACACCTACATCGCGCTGTTCACGCACTTCATCCCGTGCGGGGTGTGGGAGGCGGTCTACATCATCGAGGGCCTGCTGAAGAACACGTCCGAGGTGAAGCCCACCACGGTGCACGCCGACACCCAGGGCCAGAGCTTCCCGGTATTCGCGCTGGCCCACCTGCTGGGCTTCGACCTGATGCCCCGCATCCGTAGCTGGAAGGACTCGACGTTCTACCGGCCCAGCAAGCAGAGCGAGTACGTGCACATCGACGCCCAGTCCGGAGAGCCGGGCAGGAACGTGATCGACTGGCACCTGATCGAATCACAGTTCCGGCACCTGATGCGGGTGGCCGTCTCGGTGCGCGAGGGGGCGATCTCCTCCTCCACGCTGCTGAAGCGGCTGCGGTCGGGCTCCAAGAAGAACGCCACGTACGCCGCGTTCCGCGAGGTCGGCCGCGTGATCCGTACCGTGCAACTGCTGCGCTACCTCTCCGACGCGCCGCTGCGCAGGCGGTTACCGCGGCGACGAACAAAGTCGAGTCGTTCAACCGGTTCTCCCAGGGGGTCGGCTTCGGCAACCGCGGCGTCATCGCCGACGACGACCCGGTCGAGCAGGAGAAGGCGATGAAATTCAACGCTCTGCTGACGAACGCGGTCATCTTTCACAACGCCCTGGACATCGCCGAGATCGTCCGTCAGTTGCTGGAGGAGTGCTGGACGATCGAGCCGGAGGACCTGGCGCACATCTCGCCGTATGTGACCGAGCACATCAACCGGTTCGGCGAGTACAGCACGCACGAGCTCGGCATCCAGCCCGAGGCGTACGATGCGAAGCTGGACGTGGACTTCCCCCCGCTGCGCGAGGCGGATCCGGCCGCGGCCGGCTTCGGTCAGGCCGCCTGAAAGGCCGCGGCCGGGGCGGCATCATGAAGTCCATGGACGATTGATCGAGGGTGCTTACGGCGGCGCGGCCGGTGACGGCAGCATTGTCCGCTGGCCGGTCATGCCGGATCGGCGTGCTGATTCAGGCTGGGTTCTTCGACTGCGACTCGCGGCCTTGTGTGCGCAGGTGCTCGTTGATACGCCGGGCTTCTTCGAGCTGGTCTTCGAGGATGACGATGCGGCAGGCGGCTTCGATGGGGGTGCCCTGGTCGACGAGTTCGCGGGCGCGGGCGGCGATGCGCAGCTGGTAGCGGGAGTAGCGGCGGTGGCCGCCTTCGGAACGCAGCGGAGTGATCAGGAGGTGTTCGCCGAGGGCGCGGAGGAAGGCGGGGGTGGTGCCGAGCATCTCGGCGGCCCGGCCCATGGTGTAGGCGGGGTAGTCGTCATCGTCGAGATTGTCGACGGGACGGGAACTGGCAGGGGGCATAGACCTCTTCTTTCAGGGGACACGTCGGGGGGGGGGGGTGGGGGGGGGGGGGGGGGGGTGGGGGGGGGGGGAGGGGGGGGGGGAGCCCCTTCTTTTTTGGGGGGGGGGGGGGGGGGGGGGGGGGGCCCCCCCCCCCCCCCGGGCCCCGAGCTTCCAACACCATCTACCGGCGAACTGCGCCGGCCTTCTTTGTCCGCAGGTTCCGCCTGGGAGGGCGGGGCTGCGGGGATCGCGGATGCGTGACCGGGGACCACCTTCCAATCCGGGGCCTGCGGTACCCGGGCGGACTTCTTCCTCGCCCGGGCGATCCTGATGGCGTCTGCTCCTTTACTTCGGCTACACGGTCGTACTGCTGGATAACGCGGGTACTGCTCGCAGCCCCATGGGGCGTCCTGCTTGACCTGCATGTCCGGCAGTTCATCTCTGCCGTGCCCATCTCGACTTCCTGGGTACATGGAAAAAATAACCCTGCGACGAGCCAATGTCTACTGTGACCGCGACAGATTTTCTTCATGCCCGATGCGTCCAGTTCTGCCGCAAACACACTTGCATGAGCGATGCCCCGGCGCGAACCCACGAGGCGCGGACGAGGAAGCTGGTCATCCTCTACCAGCTGTGCGTGCTGGTCAGCTGGCGGGATGCGTTGCGTCGGCGGGAGATCTGGGCGCCGAGGGCGAACCGGTGGCGTAACCCGGAGGACGATCTGCCGCCGGACTTCGAGGGCAATCGGGGGTTCGCCCGGGGGCGGAGGCTGACTGGGCTGTTGCGGGGCACCGGGCGGGGTCAGGGGGGAGTGAGGGTGTCGAGCCGGGCGGCGAGGTCGGGGTGGGCGGCGCCCAGGTGGGGGCGGGTGGCGGCCAGGGGGACGATGAGGTCGGCGGGGTCGTTGTGGGCGAGGGCCGCGTGGAGCTCATTGAGCGGGCGGCGGGCGGCGGGGGGAAGGTCGGTGAGGGCGGTGATCTGGCCGGCGAGGCGGCGCAGGTCGGCCGCATTGCGGCGGGCCCAGGTGGCGGTGTTGCGGTCGGCGGCCCGGGCCTGACGGGTGGCCGTCACGCGCTGTTCGCCGGTGGTCCCGGCCGGACCGGGGCGGCCGCGCAGGTAGCGGCGCTCGGCGGCCTGGCGACTGGCGACACCCAGGGGAGAGGCGAGGTCGGCCCAGCTGGCGCCTGCGTCCCGGGCCGTTTCGATCAGGCCGGTCTCCCATCCGGCGAGCCGCTCACGTACCTGCCGCAGCAGCATCAGCGAGGCGAGGGCCTGCTCCGGGGCCGGCCCGACGCCGAGGGTGTCGGGGGTCTCGTGCTGGGCGTCGCGCAGGGCGTCGTCTATGGCTTTCAGGGCCGCTGCGGCAGCGAGGAACGACGCCGGGCTGTGGGCGTCGGCGTCAGTGGAGACCGGCTCATCGGGTGCGGTCACGGGCACCTCCCTCGGGTTGTCATTGTGTAGACGACATCGTGTTTGTCATCCATTGGATGACATGTTACAACGGTGTCAGTGAGGCGCATTGGCAGTAACTGCCTGAACCTGCTGGAGGTGTTTTCACGATGTTGATGCGCACTGACCCCTTCCGTGAGCTGGACCGGCTGGCGCAGCAATTGATGGGCCCGGGCACCTGGTCGAAGCCGTCGGCGATGGCGATGGACGCCTACCGCGAGGGTGACGAGTACGTGGTGGCCTTCGACCTTCCCGGCGTCAGCGCGGACGCGATCGACATCGACGTCGAGCGGAACATGCTGACGGTCAAGGCGGAGCGCCGGCCGGTGGCGAAGGCCGACGACGTGCAGATGGAGCTGTCCGAGCGGCCGCTGGGCGTCTTCTCCCGCCAGATCGTGCTCGCCGACACCCTCGACACCGAGCACATCAAGGCCGACTACGACGCGGGCGTGCTGACCCTGCGCATCCCGATCGCCGAGCGTGCCAAGCCCCGCAAGATCTCCATCGGCGTCGGGACCGGCCACAGGGAGATCTCCGGCTGACACCGGCCGGACAGGTGGGGAGGACGGGCACCTGATCTCCCCCTCACCCCCGTCCTCCGCACCCCGTGGGCAGGCCGAAGAACAAGAAGGGGTGGCGGCGAGATGACCCTGCGACGCGAAGCGTTCCTCGACCACGTGAAGGAGCGCGGCGAGTACGGCACTGTGGAGGAAGCCGAGCGCGCGGCCCGTGTGGTGCTCGCCCTGCTCGGCGCGCATCTGGTCGGCGAGGTTCGCGCCCAGCTCGCGGCCCGTCTTCCGGAGGAATTCGCCCTGATCCTCCTCAACCCGCTGCAGAGCGCCGAACCGCTGCCCCCGGAGCGGTTCGTGCGGGCGACCGCGGCCTGGATCGATGGCGCCACCGAGCAGACCGCGACCTGGGACATCAGCGCCGTGTTGTCCACAGTCGCCGACACGGCCGACGAGGACCTGCTGGGGCAGATCCTGCTCCAGCTCCCCGCTGGCTACGACCTCCTCTTCGGCCGCCCCCAGCCCACCTGACCCCTATCTCGGTGCCACACACCCGCACCGTTCTACGAAAGGCATACACTGCAGTGATCACCGACGTGCGCGTACCGGCTGAGCACCAGCAGCCGTACTCGACGGCGTATGAGCAGATGCTGGAGAAGGTCCGCTACGAAGGCGCCTACCCCACCCGCGAGAGAGCCGAGGAAGCCGTCCGCCTGGTTCTCGCGGGGCTGGGACGCCAACTGACCGGCGACGAACGCGTCGACCTTGCCGCCTGCCTGCCCCTGGAAGCCGCACGTGTCCTGACCGCACAGATCCCCGACACCCAGCCGCTGACCGGCTGGGCCTTCGTCAAGGACCTCGCCGCCCGCTCCGGCGCCTCCCTGGCCACCACCCGCTGGGACACCGGCTCCGTCTTCGCGGCCGTCGCCGCCCACGCCGGCCCTGACCTCATCACCCGCATCCTCCACCAGCTCCCCACCGGCCACGCGCTGTTGTTCGGCCGCGCCGAACTCACCTCCGCCGCGTAGACGGCACCGGCACCCCGGGGCCGCAACAGGATCCCTCCGGCGGCCCTTGTCGAAGTCCCCGATCCGCGCGATCGGGGACTTCCGCCTTCGCTGTGCATGATGACCGTCTCGGACGGCGTTTCTCATACAGTCCTTTGCGCGAGCAAGATCGATCACAGCCCGCGAAACCCCCGCGATCCCGGACTCACTCTCAGAACCCGTTCTCACTCAAAAAGCGGGACGGACCCCTTTCTGAGACTTGCATTGTGCGAAAACCCGGGCCCATGACAGTCCCTCAGCAGCCCTCCCCAACCGGCCGGTCGGACGCCGACGACGTCGAACAGCACACCTGTCCGAAGTGTGACGCACAGCCCGGCTCACCGTGCCGCTCGCGCGGCGGCGCCGTCGCCTCCGCCTACCACACCCGCCGCTTCACCATGGTGCCCCGGCTGAAGAAGGCACTGCGGGTGTCCACCCCCACCGACCGCGGCCCGGGTCAGCCGTGGCGCCCGGGCACCCCGCCCCCGGCACCGATCGACCCGGACCTGCCGAGCGCGGACATCCGCATCGGCTACGCCCGCTGCTCGACCCTCGGCCAGGAACTCGACTCCCAGCTCGACGCGCTCGCGGGGCACGGCATCACGGCCTGGTGCTGGAGATGCTCGCCGGGGCCCTGCCCGGCATCTACGACGCCACCGGGCCGGGCAAACTGCTGTTCGCGTTCTTCGCCGCGATGGCGGAGACCGAACGGGAGAACATCCGCGAGTCGACGCTGGAGGGGCTCGACACCGCGGCCCGCAAGGGCAAGCACGGCGGCCGGCCGCCGGTCATCACCGACGACATGCTCCACACCGCGCTCCGCCGCCGCTCGGGCGGCGAGTCGGTCGAGCAGATCCAGCCGGACCTGATCATCCCCACCGGCAGGCGCAAGGGCCAGAACCCCTCCGTCGCCAGCATCTACCGGGCACTGGCCGGACACGCCAAGCACGAGGCATATCCCGAAGCCGTCGAGCAGGCGCACGCCGACTTCGCCGCCCTCCATGCCAGCGGAGCGGTTCCCGAGCCATGCACCGGAGCCGAGGCCGCGGCGGCACGCTGACGACGGCGGCCCCCTGTCGCCGGGCGTCAAGCAAAGGAGGCCGTCACCACACGAGTTCCGGCGGGGCCGGAAGGAGTTGCGTGTCTCCCCTCAACGCCCCTGCGGGCAGGAAGGTCGCGCCACCGGCCCTTCCGGGCCGACCGGGGCCCCGACCTTCCAGGTAGTCGGCGGCGCGTTCGGCAGCCTCATCACGGGACAGCCTCCGAGAGACCGGCGGCCGGTTCTCGTCGGCCCCCGCCGCTCAGGTCGTCAGCGGCTCGCTTCGCTGCCTCATCCCACGACAACAACCTCGGTCCCCCCTGGCGCCGAGCCTCCCGCCGACGCTCAAGACACGGGCCACCCTGCCCCACCGCACACCGGAACTCTGCTCACTCATCGAGCAAGATCATCCCGTGGCCCCTTCTGGGCTCACCTCGGCGATACCCCTACCAACGCCAGGGGATAGCCGACGCCCCTGCAGGCGGAGGTGTTCACCTTGGGCCGTCGGCACATCGCTGACCGAGACAGCTTCTACGGCGCGATGGGTGAAGCCATCAATGGCTCCGGCGGATATTCCGGCTGGAACCTTGACGCTCTGAACGACTGCCTGAGAGGCGGCTGGGATGCCACCACGCCGTTCATCTTGCACTGGGATTTCTCAGCCCAGGCCAGAGCGCGGCCACGCGAGCGTGTGCCCTCCGGAGAGCACGAGGTTGCACTGTTCGACCTGCTCCTGGAGATCCTCAAGGAACACAGCGTGAGCGCCGTCCTTCGGTGACAGCCTGAGCAGTCCCGAGGACGACGGACGTGGGGCAAACCGAGGTGCACGACGGTTCATCGTCCGATCCTTCCGCCTCGATGCAGCACGGGAATTCCCAGCTCACCGCCGCCTGCACGGAGAGCACATCTGTCAGTACCCGGCAACCGTCGCTCGTCGGCACGCCTGGGGCGATACGACTCTGCCTCGTGTGCTTGCGAAGACCAGTCGGGGGAGGTCTTCTTCATACCGTCGGCGGAACTCACGTGGGCCCACTCCGTAGGCTCTGCGGAAGGCCCGGCTGAAGTCTGCACCACAGGGGAATTCCCCCTGCACTGCAAGGGCGTAGATGGGCGTGTTGCTCAGGGCTGGGTCAGTGAGGTCTCGGCGTGCACGTTCCAGTCGTCGGCGGCAGATGACGGCGGCGGGTGTCTCCTCTTTCTGCTGGAAGAGGAGGTGCAGGTAGCTCAGGGAGATGTGGTGCGCCTCGGCGCCGTGCCGAGGCCGCCGGTCGCGCCAGTGATCAGCGCGACCTTTCCGTCAAGTCGTTGTCCTGCCATGGGAATGGAAGGTGTCCTCGATTCTCGGTGATGCTCACTGCTGACTCGGGACTTCGCCGTCCGCTGACGGTGGAGCGGATCCGCCCTCGATGGCCAGGGCGACCGCGGCAGGCTTTGCTACGACGGCTTCTACTCCCGATAGAGCACGAGGTGCTCGTGATAGAGAACTGCGTCCCGGATGTCGCCCGTGGCAGTGAACCCGGTGTCGTCGGCATAACCCGGGTCGCAGTCCTGGTGGGCCGTCAGCGGCAGGCCGGCGGAGCTGCAAGATCCCCGGCAGAGTCCAGGCTATGGCTGAGCGCTGGACGCGGGCGCGTTGAGATTCTTGTGGACCGCCCGGGCGATGCCTTCGATGGTGGCGATGCCGTCGTCCATGGTGGCGTTGTCCTGCGAGAGCACCGTGACCGTGTAGTCGTGATCGCCACCGGTGAAAGCGCCGAGGCTGTGCACACGCCAGCCGTTTGTGGCCCGCTCCAGCCAGCCGTTCTTCACATGCACCTGTGCGTCGCTCGGCGCACCGGCCGGAGTTCCCCAGCGCTGCGAGGGGATGACCTCCCCTGTCAGTTTCAGGATGTAGGCGCGGGAGTCCTCGCTGACCACCGGGTTCGCGTGGGTCACCAGCTGGAGGAGCTTTTCCTCGTCGTTCGCGGTGATCTGGGTGAGGCCCCAGTGACCCTCGCTGTCGAGCGTGGTGTTGGTCATTCCGGCGGCCTGCAGGAATCCGTTGATCTTGCCCGTCCCGAGCTGCTTCCACAGCGCGGTGGTGGCATCGTTGTCAGACTTCGTGATCATGGCGGTGGCACGGTCCTGCTCTTCCTGCGTCAGGGCGCGATCATCCTTCTGCGCGTCCCACAGCAGCGTGGCGAGCACGGTCACCTTGACCGTGCTCGCGGAGTCGAACTTCCGGTCCGCATCGAATGTGCAGGTGGTGTTCGTGGTGCGGTCATGGAGGCTGATGGCAGTGGTCGCGGAGGTGGCGTCCAGTGCGGAGTTGATGTCTTCGGCCAGCTTGTCGGCGAGTTCCGGCTCGTCCGAGGTGCAGATCGCCGCTGGCGGAGCAGCTGCGTGAGCTGACCCCGCCGAGGCGATCGTCGGCACGAGTGCCCCCGCGGCCAGCGCCGCCCTTGCCCCCAGGGTGGTGCGGGTCGGCTGGGATATTCGTCGGTGTCGCCCCATGGTGCGCTTGTCCATTCGTCAGGAGTGCAGTTCGTCGCGCGGGTGTGTCTTCGCTTCGCTGCGAAGACATTTCCGTGCTCTCGTCCTGGATGACGTGTCAACGGCGGACGAGGTGGAAGAACGCCTCCGATGGTCACAAGAACACTCCACAATCGACACAATGCCATCAACTCCGTAGCTCGGCGGCCGGGGTTCTCGGCGCAGCGGGCAGGGCCGGAGTGTCCGCGGGTTCATGACCAACGGATGGCCCGCCACCAGTGGTGCGATCCCATCAGGCGCGGTGATGCCTCATCAGGCCGACAGGGCTCAACCATTGATTGCCGCCTTCCCGCAGTGGTGGCTACGCTCCCGCATGCCGGACGCCGTCAAGGGTGCGTCAGCGGCACATCAGAAGAGGGGGCGGAGTGACCGAGCCGGAGACGGCGCAGCGCTATCTGGAGGGCTACGCGGAGATCCTGGCCGAGGTGTCCGTCACCGGGCGGCGGCTCACCCGGGAGGAGCTCGACCAGCGCCGTGCCCTTGGGGAGCGGGCTGCCGATGACGGGCGCAGTCTGCGCAGCCTCGTGCGGGATCACCTCGCCGCCACGCGTGCTGCCTGGCCCGGCGGTCCGGGCTCGACCGACAGTGTTCTCGCCGCGGTGGAACAGGCCGTCGACGCCTTCGCCGTGGGGTATGAGCGGGCGCAGCGCCTGGCGGTACGTGAGGAGGAAGCCGCCCGGCGTGAGTTCATCGACGACCTTCTCTACGGGCGCAGCGATCTGGGGCGGTTGGCTGAACCGGGGCCAGCCCACGTCTTTGCCCCGCTTCAGAGTTGACCGAGTTCTTGAACCCCTTGTAGCGAACGCCGAACGCGAAGCGGCCGAAGAGCAAGGACCCGTCGTGCGCATCGTCGTGCAGTTCCTCGGCGAGTGCGATCGCGCGATAGACCGGTTCGATGACGACCCTCTCATCGTCGGTGCCGCCCAGCGGTTGGCCTTTGACGACCTTGCTTGCGACGCGGTAGCGGGTCAGACCGGGGACGGGCTCCTCGGGCGGGGCGGGTCAGCCGCCCCGCAGTTCCATCGGCTCACTCGCCCTCATCCCAAAGACCGCGGTCAGAACGATGATCACGGCTGTGCGGACGATCCCGATCAGCGCGACGGCCTGGAGCCGGTGCAGCGGCAGGGTCCAGGCCAACGAGGACACGCCGTCCGCCGTGGTGACCTCGGAAGCCTGACGGGCGAACATCTTCTCCACTCCCACCGAGGCGAACGCCGATTCCAGCGGCCCGCGCAGGTCCGGGAACCATCTCGACCAGAACTGGCTGCCGGCCTGCCGGGCCAGGACTCCGGTGGCCACCGACAACAAGGGATCGTCCGCAGACGACCTGAGCGGCGGCGCGTCCCGTTGCGGGGCTCTGTTCGCCGACAACCGTGCCGTCCTCGTCGAGCACGTAGCGGCGATGGACCATGCATACCTCGCAGATCTGCGTACTGATCTGCTGCAGACTCCCGACAGCTTGCTTGTCCAGCCAGGCAAAGAGCCTGGGGAGCTCGTGTCCAGCCGTCCCGCGCAGCTGCGCAGGTGCAGGGCCATGCGGTGATGCCTGGGCAGGGAGGCGACGGCTGGACGGTCCCTTCACACCCAGCAAACAGCTAAGGGCCGCCGCGAAACCGCCAATCCTGATCAACAACGGCCGGAAAATACCGGCCCCCATGAAGCACCCTCCTACACCTTCCCCCCGGTATCACTCTTTCGGGGGCCTCTTCACTCACCGCAGCCCGAAGCCTGTAATTTCCAGGTTGCGAACCCTCCAGGGCTGAGGACGACTCGGGACGGGGGCGCCGCGCCGACGGTCTGATCGAGATTCCTTGCAGGTTCAAGTTTCCGTCGCCCGAGTGCCCATTCTCCGAACAGGGATCTTGACCTGAGAGTGTCGACAGGGACAGCGTTACGCAGGATCTGACAACCCCCAGAGCGCCCGACAAGCGACTGACGAAACCTTTCCGGCACCCCTTGGGATCGATCATCTAAGCGAGTGAAGCGGCTGCGCACCCCTGATCAGGCCCCGCCCCAGTAATCGAACTAGAATCGAACGGTGAACGAGGAGGATGAGTGGAGGTCGAAGGCCGGGCCGTGGGCGCGGGCGACGCTGCCGGACGGCCAGGAGCTCGACGTCGTCGTCACCTCCCGCCACCGCTCACACGACGGTGCCTGGTGGTACGAATGCGAAGCCATCCTCCCGGCCCGGCACGAAGCAGCCGACGGCGCCACCAAGCCGACCGGCGCGCCCACCCCGATCAGCGTCCAGGCCGAGCGGATCACGCCCATTCCTGGTGAGGACTACTCGGCGCTGCCGACGGAGGGAGCGGTGGCGGGCCGCCAGTGGGTGCTGCAAAAGATCCACCAGTACAGCGAAGACTCCCCCTCCCGACGCCTGCACCGCCGCGACTGCTGGCAAGCCCAGGACAGCCACACCCGCATCACCACCCAGCAAGCAGCCGAACTCTGCGTCGACCGGAAGGCCGCGATCTGTGATATCTGCCGACCTGACCGAGCCCTGAGACTCTGACCCCTCCTTCGGCGGTGCCACGATAATGATCGTGTTCATCGTCGGCCTCGCGCTCGGGGGTGCCCCTTTGTCTTTGGTCAAGGGAATCGGGAGTGCGTTGGGTCGGCGGTCCGGGCAGCATGGCGGGGTGACTGATCTGCTGTGGGATGACGTGAAGTGCTTCTTCAACCCCGATCTGATGGGGTCGTTGCCGGACGTGCGTGTCCCGAATGCCTCGGTGGAGGACTGGCAGTCAATTCTCGATCTTGTCGCGGAGAAGGGCTGGAAGTGCCAGTACTCCGAGGGAGAGACAGTACTTCCGGTTCCTCGGGCGGAGGCCGTCCTGTCCCGCCTGGCGGATGTCGAGTGCCCGAACCTGCGGGTCTGGACGACGGCCGATGTGTTGGCGATCTTCCGGTTTCATGCCGCCGCTGAAGTCGACTTCGACGTCGACCTGCGGGAGTTGCAGGGCCAGGGTCGACTTGATGTGTTCTGCGGCTTCCTCCGGGAGATCGGGCGGCGGCTGGGCAAGCCCGTGCTGATGGAGCCGGAGGGCGACTATGGCCACCCGGTGCTCGGCTTCGATGTCGAGGCCGAGCAAGTCGTTCTCTTCGCAGACCCGCAGGTCGGGTGAGTGCGGCCGACGGCTGCGGTTCGTAGAAAGTTCTGTCGCGGAGCGTCGCGGACAGGACGTCGGCCCGGCGTCTGGCGAGGTAGAGCAGGGCTTGGGTGTGGTGCTTGCCCTGGGCGATCTTCTTGTCGTCGTAGGCCCGCGATGCCGGGTCGCCCAGGGTGGCGAACGCGGAGAAAGGGCCTGTTTGAGCTGCTTGTTTCCACTCCAGGAGGGCTGTTCGCCGCGGATCGAGGAGCCAGAGCTGCGGGTCGCGGGGGCGAGCCCGGCGTATGCGGCGAGGTGGCCGGCGGTGGGGAAAATGCTGCCGTCGCCGACCTCGATCAGGATGGGTGCCCCGGTCCTGTTTTCGACAGGGTGAATGAGGGCCACTTGGGCAGTGGGATCGAGAGCCGCGTTGCTCCATTCGTGGTGGGGATGGGGGCGACACAAGTCCATGATCGGCAACGAGATTGAGAGCCAACCCGATCGGGTGGCTTCTGGTTGTGGCTGCGGGCTCGGGTGTGCTCGCGGAAGCAGCGGGTGTGGAGCCGGATAGGCTGATGTTCCCGGGTCCCCTCGGGCCGTGTCCCTGACAGGCACGGCTCGTGAGGGCCCGGCTCCGTGTGAGCGCGCTGCAGTCGACCGGGCTGCGGGGCTCGTTGCCTCGTCGGTTCCGTCAGTGGTGGTGCGGGTGTCGGATCACTCCATGGTGGCGAGGTGGTCGGCGGCGCCGCCGCGCCACTCGATCAGGAAGAGCGTCGCGTCGTCGCTGGTGATCCCGCCCCGTTCCTGCTTCAGGGCGTGGGACAGGGAGCGCACCACCGCGCGCACGCCTTCCTCGGTGTGCTCGATGCGGCTGACCCAGTTGATGAGTTGTTCCTCGCCGAACTGCTCGCCACCGGCTCCGCGCTCTTCGATGAGGCCGTCGGTGAAGCACAGTACCCGGTCGCCGCGTTGGAGTGTCTGCTCGCTGACCTGGGGCTCATCGCCGCCGAAGCCGACCGGCAAGGTGGTCGGGCTGCGCAGTTGCTGGACGACCTCGTGATCGCGGATCAGCAGTGGCGCCGGATGGCCCGCGTTGACCCAGCGGAGCTGGCCCGTTGTGATGTTCAGGCGCATCATCTGCGCGGTGACGAAGTGGTCGGGCCCGAACTGCTCGGCGATGGCCCGGTCCATGAACGCGTAGATCTCGGCCAGGCCGATGCCGGCGCGTCGGGCGTGCCGGTAGGCGCCGATGGCGACGGTCGCCATCGTGGCGGCGTCCAGGCCGTGGCCCATCGCGTCGACAATCGCGATGTGCAGGGTGTCGTCGTTGAGGGCGTAGTCGAAGCTGTCGCCGGCGACGGCATAGGCGGGCTCGAGGATGCCGGCGACCGCGACCTGCGGGACGGACATCGCCAGCGGCGGTAGCAGGGACCACTGGAGCTCCGCGGCCACGCTCATCGGCTCGCGGCGCCGGACCAGGAAGAACTGGTCTGTGTAGTGGTGCTTGGTGACCAGCATGTCGGCGACCAGGCCGGACAGCCTGCGCAGCAGCCGCCGGTCGTCGTCATCGACGGCGTCCAGGGTGAGGGCGAGCACTCCCACCTGGTCGCTTCCGTCCAGCAAGGGCAGGAACATCCGGACGCCGCCGGTCTGCGGCACCTCGACGGGGGTCGCACGCAGGAAGGCCGTGCCGGCGTGGGAGTCACCGATCGGCTCGGGCTCGCCGACGACCAGCTGCCTGCCGGGCAGCGGCACCAGATGCAGCTGCCCGTAGTCCTGCAAGAGGATCGAGACGTCCCGGCCACCGACGTGGCTCACCTCCTCCGCGATCAGCGGGGCGATCAGCTGCGGCGGCATTTCGTGCGCGCGGTCCAGCAGCACTCCCAGCAGCCGCTCGCCGAAGCCTTCCGAGCGGTCCACCGCGCCGTTGTCCGGCTGTCGCTCACCTTCCGTCATAGCCATGACCTTTCCATCCCGCTGGCCTCATTTCGCATGACAGAGGGGCGATTCACCGGGCGGGGTGGTGTTCGGCTTCTGTGGCCTGGAGTCGGTAGGACTCGGTGCCGGTCTGGACGAGGGTGCAGCGGAAGGTGATCCGGTCAGCGATGGCCGCGCAGAGCCGGGGCTCGTTGAAGATGGCCTCCCACTCGTTGAACGGGGAGTTCGTGGCGACCGCGGTCGCCTTGCGTTCCTCCCGCTCGGTGAAGATCTGGAACAGCAGCTTGGCGCCCTTCTTGTCCAGGTCGAGATAGCCGAACTCGTCCAGACACAGAAGGTCGACTTTGCTGTAGCGGGCGATCACGGAGGACAGACGCTTGGCGGTGGCGGCCTCGGCGAGCTCGTTCACCAGCGCGGCAGTGGTGGTGTAGCGGACCGACAGGCCGGCCTCGGCGATCGCGGTGCCGATCCCGATCAGCAGGTGGCTCTTGCCGGTGCCGCTGTCACCGATCAAGACCAGGGGACGGCCCTCCTGGACCCAGGCGGGATTCTTCAGCTCGCCGATGATCTCGGGTGAGACGTGGGGATTCTTCTCGAACCGGAAGTCCTCAAGCCGCTTCGGCCGGGGAAACCGCGCGGCCCGGATCAACCGCTGCTGGCGGCGAAGTTCCCGGTCCTCGCGTTCGAGCTGGAGCAGATCCAGCAGGAACTGCTTGTAGGTCAACTGCTCACGGCGGGCGGTGGTGGCCACCTCGATGAACCGCTCGCGCAGAGCCGGCAGCCGCAGGTCCCGGCAGGCTTCGTCAATTGCGGCGTCCTGTGGATCGCCGGGCAGCGGCATCCTGGTGGCTGGGACCTCGGCCGCGTGCCGCTCGGTGGTGGTGGGGGTCATGCGCTGGTGCCCTTCTGCGGCGTCGTCGCCGTACTCCTCGAGGCGGTGACCGGCTTGAGCAGCCGGTCGTACTTGCTCATGTCCGGCAACCCGGGCCGCAGGTCGGGCGGCAGCCGCTTGGTGTGCAGGGAGATCACCTTCGCGCCATCACCGGATGTGCCCTCACTGCGGTCGCCGCCATCCTGGTCGAGCGGCTCTTCGCCCTCGTCGTCCGGCTCGGCCTCGGTGTGCTCCAGGGCCTTGCGGGCCTCAATGGCCACCAGGTCGGTGCTGACCGCACCGACCCGCAGCACCCTGGACATCCCGGCGATGACCGCCTCGGCGGGCAGAGCCCGGTGCAGCAACAGCACCTCGATCAACATCTGGGTGCCCTCGCGGTTGCCGCACTTCCGCTTCGCCGCGGCCCAGAACGCCTCGTGCATCTTGGTGAAGACGCCTTCCGCGCGGGCCTGAGCAAGAGCTGCGGCCCCGGCGAACGCGCCCGGCTTGACCAGCAGGATCTCCAGGTAGTGGTCGAGGATGTCGTGGTAGGTGTAGCGGCGGGTCAGCCGCGGATGGCGGGCGACGACCTTCCTTCCGTCGAAGATCCACACCTCGTTCGCCTTCAGCCTCACCCGCACCTTGGTACCGATGAACCGTGCCGGCACCGAGTAGTAGCTCTGGCGGACGGTGACCCGGCCGTTGCGGTGGACCACCGGCGTCAGGTCGATGCCGGTGTCGTACTCGTCCGCCGGCAGCGGCCCAAGCGGCGGCCGTTCCTGTTCGAAGTCGAAACCGACCGAGGTGGGCCGGCCGTGGATGTGGCGGGCATCCTCCTCGGCATCGATCGCCGCCAGGCGCTCGTTCAGCTCCGCCAGGGACTCCGCCTCCGGCGGCGGGACCAGGTGCCGCCGCCGGAACCTGCCACCCTCGTGCTCCACCCCGCCCTTCTCGTGGGCGCCGGCCTCTCCCGGGGCGCAGTAGAAGGGCGAGAAACCGTACCAAGATCTAAAAGCGGTCCATCGCGCCGACTCAGTGCGGGAACGGCCGAACAGCACCTGCTTCACCGCAGGCTTGCGCCGCTGCCCGGCCAGGTCCACCCACACGTCCGCGAAGTCGACCTCGGCCTCTTCCCCGGGCCGTTTCGCCTGCGGCACCGTGCCCTCCAGGAACCGCCGTCCCTCACGGGCCTCCAGCTCGACCTCAGGCCGGCGCTTGCGCACGTAGTCGCGGATCGTGGAGTACGACGCCTGCTCGAAGTCCCGCTCGGCCGCGAGCCGCTGCAGGATGCGGTTGATCGTGTGCCGCTGCTTGCGGGGTGCCTGGGTGTCCTCCCGCAGCATTTCGTCGATGAAGCTCTCCACCGGCTTCAGCACGCTGATCCTGGGCGCAGGAGGCTTCCGCACCGGTGGCACCGGATGGTTCAGGGCCTTGACGACCGTCTTGCGCGAGACCCGGTACCGCTGGGCCAGCGTCCGCTGCGACACCGTCGGATCCAGCCGTCGGTCCCGACGGATCCGTTCGAAGATCCACTCACGCGATCTGTACACGAAAAGGTCTCCTGACACGACCTTGATCAACGCGCACAGCGTGACCGGCCAAACAGCCCAAGACCCCTATTACGCCGAAAGCGGCATGCCACACACGATCAGACCGGATGGTCCCCATTCTCGTTGCCCAGACCGTGGTCCCCAATCTCACCGCCCGAGTGGTCCCCCTGCACCCTGTCGAAAACACCGGTCCTGACGCCCACTCCCGGCATCGACGTCAGGACCGTCGAAAGAGGGTGGGCGTCCACGAGTTCCTCGATCCGCGCGGCCAGCAGTTCGCGCTGGTCAAGGACGGCGGCCAGCGATCCGGCGAGGCTCGGGACGATCAGGGCCACCGCCTCGGTGCCCGGAACGGTGAGGGTCTGCTCGTCCAGAGCGTCGAAATCTTCCTCGACCAGCCGTTCGGCGATCCTCGGCGCTTTCGGCCGCAGCAGGGCGAGCCGCCACCGCCCGGCCTTGCGCATCTGGGCGGGCGCTCCGAACCGTGTCAGCAGCGTGAGGACGGCCGAGTGCTGCGACCGCGGTCCCTGGAGCCGTTCCAGCGACGGGTGGATCTGGGACAGCAGACCGTGTCAGCCGGTTGGCGACCCTGGCGGCCTCGCCGGCCAGGTCGTCGTCGAAGCCGACGATCACTCCAGCTCGGCGATCGTCACGTCCTCGTTCTCGCTGTCGACCGCGCGCAGCGTGTGGGGGCATCGCGCGGGCCGCGTCCGCGATGATGAACGTGTCCCTCGCGTCGGTCTTGGCCTCGCCCGGGTAGAGGTCGATCCGCGCATCGTTGATCCGGGCAGGTAGGCGACTGGGCAGCCCATGTCTCTAGCGACCGCGAGCAACAGGGCTCCGATCGAGGCCGGCTGGTCGACTACGACCAGCACCCTCCGTGCTTGGCCTGGCGTTTCGCGAACGGCTCGCGGAGCTCGGGCTCGGTGTGGGGCAGCCGCTTGTCGAAGGCTTACTTGCCGGCCGGTGTGACAGCGGTGGCGTGGTGTTCGCCCTTGCCGACGTCCGGGCCGAGGAAGACGTCGATGTCGCCGGTGCTCACGTGCGGGCCCCTCCATCACGCTTTCGTCCTGCCTTGCCTGGACACCGAGCTGCCACATCCACGTTACGGAGAGCTCTTCCGGCTCGGGTGAAGCCAGTGCTCAAGCCCCTCATCAGCGGTCCGTCACTGCCTCCGGGCCCGGTGACGCCACCCCCGGATCATGAACAACAAAACGGGGAAGTCATGCCGGACCCGAAGGCCGGCGGCCTCATTGCGGAGCCACAAAGACGGTAGCGGGGGCCGCGGTAGTGGGGGGCGGCCCGCGCGTACGCGATGCGCATCACCTGGTCGTAGCGTGCGTGATCTTGATGGGCCCACCACACACCACCTGGGTGCGTTCGCTTCTCGCGAGCACGGCCCGGACACTGCGGGTGGACACTGGGCATCGAGGAGGCTCTCGTGTCGGTTGAGCGAATCGGGCTGGGCGAGGTTCTGGCTGCTGCGGAGGACGCCGCGCCGGTCGAGTCGCTCGACGTCGTAGCGCGCCACCTGCGCGAGAGGTTTGACGCACGGTTTGTATCTTTTCTCTTGGTCGACATTTTCGGGCGCCAGGTGGTTCGGGTCGGTGAGGACACGGCGTCCCAGCAGGGGCGCCGGGCGGACCAGATCCCTCTGGCAGGGAGCATCTACGACGAGGTGCTGCGCTCACAGGAACTCAAACGGGTATCGGAGGGCGGAGGCGGGCAGCGGGTACTTGCTCCGGTCACCAACCGCGGCGACACCATCGGCCTCCTGGAGCTGTTTCTCCCCGAGGCGACCAGTGAGGTCCTGGAGCAGATCGAGGAGACCGCACATGCGCTGGCGTACATCATCGTCACCGACCGCCGCTTCACCGACCTCTACCACTGGGGCCAACGCACCTCCCCGGTCACTCTGGCGGCCGAGATCCAGCGCCAGCTCCTGCCCTCAGCCCTTTCCTGCGAGGCTGCCGAGTTCGCTCTCGCCGCAGCCCTCGAACCCGCAGACACCATCGCCGGTGACACCTACGACTACACCCTCGACTACGACACCCTGCACCTGTCCATCACCGACGCCATGGGCCATGACATCGACGCCGCCCTCATGGCCACCCTCCTGGTCAACGCCTCCCGCGGCGCCCGCCGCGCAGGAACACACCTCGCCGAGCAAGCCCGCCAGACCCACCAAGCCATCCTCGACCATGGCCCGCACACCTTCGCCACCGGCCAGATCGTCCGACTGGCCCTGGACGGCACCAGCGCCCAGCTCATCAACGCCGGCCACCCCCGCCCACTGCGCCTGCGCGGCGGCACCGTCACCGAGGTGCGGCTGGAGGCCGACCTGCCCCTTGGCATGGCCGGGCAAGCCGCCTACCGCGTGCAAAACCTCGAGCTGCGCCCCGGAGACCGCCTCGTGCTGTACACCGACGGCATGCAAGAACGCCGGGCCCGGCACGTCGACCTGCCAGGCCTCGTTCGCGACACCTCCGCCGACCACCCGCGCGAAGTGGTCCGCACCCTCACCACCGCCGTCCTTGACGCCTGCAGCGGACACCTTCAAGACGACGCGACCGTCCTCTGCCTGGACTGGCACGGACCACGCACCAGCGGCCGCCACGCCGAGGCGGACGCCGACACCTGACCTCCACGTCCGGAGCGCGGTCAGCAGTCCAGCCCCGACGCATCACCACCGACCGGGCCATCAGGCCGCATGCCGTTCAAGACGTCACCCTCTGTGATGCCTTCGTTGCCGGCCGAACCTCGCGCTGCACCGCTGACCAGGACCGTTTTAGGCGCGCGCTGCCCGGCAACCCGGGGGACCCATCTGTGGAAAGGAGTCTGTGATGAGCACTGTGCGGGAGTCCGTCGAGGTAGAGGTGCCGCTGCACACCGCCTACAACCAGTGGACACAGTTCACCGAATTCCCCCAGTTCATGGAAGGCGTGGACGAGATCACCCAGCTCGACGACCGCCACAATCACTGGAAGACCTCCATCGCCGGGATCCAGCGCGAGTTCGACACCGAGATCGTCGACCAGCTCCCCGACGAACGCATCACCTGGCGCACCACCTCCGGCGACATCCAGCAGCGGGGCATGGTGAGCTTCCGCCGCGTGGACGACAACCACACCAAGGTCGATCTGACCATGGAATACGAACCCGCCAAAGCCGTCGAGAAGGCCGCGGACATGACCGGGACCGTCGATCGCCGTGTGCAAGGTGACCTGCACCGGTTCAAGGACTTCATCGAACGCCGCGGCGAGGAACAAGGCGGCTGGCGAGGCCGCATCAACCCCACCTGACCACCGGCATCCACCGAAGAGGTCCGACACAACGATAAGTTCGCCGTGCGCGGAAGGACTCCTCATGCTGACAGCTCATCCCGCCGTTCTGGCCGACCTCATCACCCGGTACGAGGCGTTGCGGACGCTCCAGATGAGTGGGGGCTGCTCGGATACACAGCTGAAACTGAATGATGTCTCCTACACGCTGTGTGTGATCATGGGGACACAGGAGGTGAACGCGGCCTTGCAGGCTGCCCACCGCCAGCTGTCCCGCGGCCATGCCGAAGGTGACTCGGTGACTTCCGGGGAGGCGGCCTGACGCCAGGCCGAAGGTACAGCCTGTGGTCGCCCAGGCACCGGCCATGTGTGAGGGTTGATTCAGCGGCCCAGGGCTTTGCCGAGCTGGTCCTTGGGTCGTGGAAGACCGCCCTGCGATGTCTTTCTTCGTGACGCGACCCGTTCCGGCGAGCCCGCCGATCACGCGCTCGGACGGTCACGCGGGGGGGCTGAGCACCAAGGTCCACCTGGCTGCGGACGGCGGTGCGCGACCGTTGGCTTTCACCGTCACCGCGGGCCAGAGCGGTGACGCACCGGTTTTCGAGACGGTGATGTCCCGCATCCGCGTGCCTCGCCGCGGCCCCGGAGGGCCACGCACCCGGCCCTTGACCGTGCTGGCCGACCGGGCTTACTCCTCTCGCGCCATCCGCAGCCACCTGCGGCGCCGGGGAATCCGAGCGGTCATCCCCCAACCGTCGGACCAGATCGGCCACCGCCTGCGGCGGGGCCGCCGAGGCGGCCGCCCACCCGGCTTCGATCCCAAGGCATACAAGCAGCGCAACGCCAGCGAGCGGTGCATCAACCGGCTCAAACAGTGGCGCGGCCTGGCCACACGAACCGACAAGCTCGCCATCGCCTACCAGGCCGGACTCCACGTCGCCGGCATCCTCATCTGGACCCGACGCAGACCAAAGAGACAGAACCTAGCGACCGCGCTCCTTCGTCGCCGAAGCCGACTCGGCTTCACACGTGTGCGGCTCTTGCTCCGTCTCGCGGGTCTCCTACCGGCGCTTCTGCTGCTCGCTGGCGCCTGGTGTGGCCGGCACCAAGATCAAATGCCTTGTCACCGGGTCGACGGCGAAGAGCAGATGGGGGCCGATGCCGACTGACCAGAAAGGCCGGGACGCCACCGGAGACGGTCAGTGACCTCATCGGGCGCCCTTGCCCCGACTGGGACTCAAATCTCCCCAAAGCCGCGTGGAGAGGGTGCTGGCCCCCTCCCGGGTGCCGTCCCTGAGGGGCTCTTCGGCCTCAGCCGTCACCCGGCCGGCCTGCCGAGCCAGTGCTGCGGTGAGCAGACGTCGCTACGTCCGTCGACGACCACGTCTTGCGTCAAGACCACGGCACACTCCCCTCCCTTTTCACTCCCCTACATACACGAGGGAGAGGAGCTGCTGCGAGAGGGAGATGAGCCTGCCTCACCGGCATACGTTTTGTGCTGCCCTCGGGACCCTGCTAAGCGGTGTCTGTCATCTGCCGCTTCCGTTCTCCGTTCGTGTGCGCCTTGCCCATCAGCGAGCCCTCTTCCTGCTCGTAATGCGACAGGGCGAGGCCAAGGCCGAAGAACGTGGGCGCCCACTCGCCGACGTAGATGCCCCAGCGGTCAGCGCGGTCGAGTCCGACGCCGGGCTCGGCCCGCAGCGACGTGGCCCACGTCAGCATGGAAAGTCCGATGGAGGCAACAGCGGCGGTGTAGGCGTGCTCGCTGCGCAGGCCCATGTCGTGAAGTTTCTTGATCATGACGGTGGTTCCTTAGGGAGTTCCCCCCTCTGGGCTCCTCTCCGGGTTCCCGCTGCCCAGCGGGTGACGCGGAGCGGAACCACATTGCCCAAAGGCGTGTGCCGCCCGGATCCAGGGCTGGACCGAAAGGCCCG
Source organism: Streptomyces sp. NPDC045899 (assembly GCF_056431485.1). Taxonomy (NCBI): domain Bacteria; kingdom Bacillati; phylum Actinomycetota; class Actinomycetes; order Kitasatosporales; family Streptomycetaceae; genus Streptomyces; species Streptomyces sp. NPDC045899. Next base: position 317,043 of record NZ_JBWKKP010000006.1, on the reverse strand, counting down.
CTCAGCTCAGCGACCGGAGCGTTGACAGTGCTGATCCGTCTCATGTTCCTAAGGCATCGACGCCCCAAGCGAGTCTCGTTGTTGATCTGGCCGCAGAGTGAGCGCTTGGGGGCCAGGGTGGAAAATTGACTGCTCCGGCTGTGGCGCACGGACGCCGGCCACTCGCACTGGCCGCTGACACAGCTCAGCCGATATCGCAGCTTCTGTGTGCCGCGGTGTCGGAGCCACAGGTCTCTCCGCCCCGAACTCCATTCAGGACGGGCACTGCTGACCATCAAGCAGGCGATTGGCAGGCCGGCAGAGCAGCGTCGTGCGACCGACGCCTTGCGCTAGCGGCCGGAGCGGGGCAGCCCGCACCGGGAGGGTGTGGCGTGGCTAGCCGAGGCCTAGCCGCGTTTCCCAAACACCCACTATGCGCCATACTTGCATCTATACGACTATTTGCGACATCGTCGTTGTGGCGGGAGGAGGAGCGAGCATGAAAGGCACCCAGGCCGCCCTGGCTGTTACCGGTGGCTACCTCGTCGGCCGCAGGCTCAAGGTGCGGTCGGCCCTCACTCTTGCGGGACTGATGGCCGGGAGACGCCTGTTGTCCGGCCAGGGGGCGGCCAGCGGGGGCCGATCGGAGCCCTCCGAGCTCAGCCGACTCGGCCAGGAACTCCGCAGCGAGTTGGTGACCGTAGGGCGCTCCGCAGCCATGGCCACGATAAGCAACCAGATGAATTCCCTCAGCGATGCACTGGGGGAACGAGCATCGGCTTTGCATACTGGCCCGAACGGTCAGGAATCAGAAGAGACCTCATCACAGCGGGACGAAGCGCGGGCGGATGAAGCCGATTCGAGGCAGGGGCGCCAGAGCAAGAAGACGTCCGGAGCCGATACGTCCAAAACGTCAGCTGACCGTCCGGCCGGGCGAGAAAAGCAGTCTCGGTCCGGGGCAGGACGAACCCGAGGGTGATGGGGCATGGCCAAGAAGCCGGACGGCAAGGACAGAGGCGGGCTCGTTGAACAGTTGCCCACCGACCGCCTGAAGCAGGAAGCGCAGGGCCTTGTCACCGCCCTGGGCGAGAAGGCCCTGTCATCAGTGAAGGACTTGGGCGAGTCCGGCGGCTCCGGAGGCGGGCTCGGCGACGTAGTGAAACCCCTGATGAAGACCGGATTGGGCAAGGCCAAGGACAAGGTCATGGACAAGGCCAAAGAGGCCATACCAGGCCTCGGCGGCGGCGGGGGCAAGGACAAGAAGCTGAAGGTCACCAACATCGTCGAGCAGATCGACGTCGGGGCGCCGGTGTCCCTCACCTACGACCTGTGGACCCAGTTCGAAGACTTCCCCACCTTCATGAAGAAGGTCGAGGACGTCTCACAGGAGTCCGACACAGAAATGGAGTGGAAGGCCCAGGTCTTCTGGTCTCACCGCAAGTGGAGCTCCGAGATTCTGGAACAGGTGCCGGAGAAGAGGATCATCTGGGAGTCACGGGCCGAGAAGGGCCATGTGAACGGGGCCGTCACCTTCCATGAGATAGCTCCGGAACTCACCCGGATCGTGCTGGTCCTCCAGTACTACCCTCAGGGCTTCTTCGAACGCACCGGCAATATCTGGCGGGCCCAAGGTCGTCGCGCTCGACTTGAACTCAAGCACTTCCGGCGCCACCTCATGGCCGAAGTGCTGCTTGAACCTGACGAGATCGAGGGCTGGCGAGGCACTGTCCACGAGGGCGAAGTCGTCGAAGAAGAAGAGCCCGAGGAAGACGAAGAAGCCGGAGAAGACGACGAAGCCAGGGACGAGGAGGAAGCCGAGACAGAGGAGCCTGAGGACGCCGAAGATGAGGCCGAAGAGAAGAAGCAACCACGGCGACGCTCACGTCGTTGACGGAAAGCTTCCTGCTCAACAGGCTGCGTGCTTCGAAAGAACGGAGGCACGCCGCGGGGCCCGTCGGCTCACGAGGGCGGACTCCTGTGGCGCCCAATTCGTCCGGATCCTGCGGTGTCCACGCCCACAGCTGTCAGGAGGTGCGAACAGATGACTTCCGTCCGGGAACGTACGCGGCATTCGCACGACGATGCCCCCGACATCTCCGCGGAATTCGCCCGCATCGCCGTCCTGCCCGACGGCCCGGAGAAGGATGCCCTGCGGCACGAGGTGATCCGGGCATTGATGCCCATGGCCGAGCGCCTGGCTAACCGGTACCGCAACCGCGGCGAGGCCGAGGAGGACCTGCGCCAGATCGCGATGGTCGGCCTGGTCAAACCCGTCAACCGCGACAGCCCCGACCACGGCACCGCCTTCGCCGGCTGCGCCGTGCCCACCACCGCCGGGGAGATCAAGCGGCACTTCCGCGACCACATGTGGGGCGTGCACGTCCCCCGCCGGATCCAGGAACTACGCAACCGCGTCCGCACCGCGATCCAGGAACTCAGCCGCTCCGCGGATGACCGCTCCCCCAGCGTCAGCGACCTGGCCCGTCACACGGGGATGAGCGAAGAGGACGTGCTGCTGGCCATGGAAGCCATCGACAGCTACAAGCTGGACGTGGAAATGCCCGGCGCGGATGACGGACCCTCCCTGGCCGACACCCTCGGCGCGAGGGAACCTGCCTATGAGCGAATCATCCTGCGTGAGTCCGTCAAGCCCCGGCTCCAGGCCCTGCCTGAGCGTGAGCGCGAGATCCTGTACCCGCGGTTCTTCTGCGAGAAGACCCAGAGCGAGATCGGCGAACAGCTGGGCATCTCCCAGCTGCACGTCTCACGCCTCATCAATCGCACCTGCAAGCACCTGGCCGAACAGACCGAAGTTGCCCAGGCGCCACAACTTCCGCCAGTTGCCAGCTGCGCGTGAATGGCTGGCCCCCGGCTGCAGCCCTGGGAGGTGGCCCACGACGTCAGGTTACGCAGCATCCTCAAGGACTACAACGGTATCGCTTACGAGGTCGGAGCACCTGGGCGGAGTGGCGAAGCTGCTGACTCCCGTGGGAGCTGTCACAGTGAAGGGTGAAAGTCTTTCGAGGGATCGGAGGATTCCATGGTTGTCCTTGGGGTCATTCTTCTCGTCATTGGTTTTCTGACGGGCATCTCCATTTTGTGGACGATTGGGATCGTCCTTCTTGTCATCGGAGCCATTCTGTGGGTCCTGGGGGCTCTCGGGCACGCGGTCGGTGGACGCCGGCACTACTGGTAGCAGGCGTAGAAGCCGTCGACGTGTCCGGCCTCCGGACGGATCGTTCCGGAGGCCACGATGCACGCGATGAGCGTCTCGCGCCTTATCAGCCGCGCCTGCCGGCGGCCGGGAGCACGTCGAACCTGAGGCGGCGTGAAGCCGGACCCGGCGACCCTCATTGTGGCCCCGTCATGATGGCCGCTTCGGACGCACGCGACGCAGAACCGCCCTCAGGGCGTGACGTCTGGACGCGAACGGGTTTCGGAGTACGCGTGGATCCCTGCTGGGGGCGGAATGCACTCTTCTGGGCCCCAGCCGGCTACTGCGCCGCCACGATGCGCTCGACCGCTTCCGTCACCAGTTGTTCACGCTCTGCCTCTGTGAAGACGTCCGGCAAGGTGAGCTGCTCGACGATGAGCCAGTTCAGGGTCAGCATGAGCAGCTTGACGGCCATGGCGTCACCGGGGAGGCCGGATGCCTCGTGGTAGTCGATATTTGCGTCGACGTCGGCCCGGACCCGCTCGGTGAGGACTTTGCGCAGTTCGGGGCGGCGAGTGGCCTCCAGCCGCAGTTCAAGCAGTGCGAGGTAGCCAGTACGGAAGGAGGCGACACGGCCGACGAGTTCACGCATCAGCGCCGCGTAGGTTTCCCGGTCGCGGCCGGCGGCCTGCTGGCGGGCGATCGTGGCCTCGTCGGGCTGGAGTCGCTCATAGACACGGGCGCCGGCTTGGGTGAGGAGATCGTCGCGGCTCGTGAAGTAGTTGGACACAGTGCCGACGGGCACGCCGGCCTCGGTGTCCACAGCCCGAAAGGTCAGGCCCCGCGCCCCTTCCCGGGCAAGCACCTCGATCGCGGCGTCGACGAGCGCGCCTCGTCGCTGGTCGTTTCGTCTCACCATTGACACCACTCCATCTGCAGTACTACGTTCACACCACTTCGATCAGAGTACTTCATATGGAGTGTGTGAGTTGCGAAAGCTCGTGTACTACGTCGGCGTCACGCTCGACGGCCGCATCGCCGGCCCCAGCGGCGAGTTCGACTTCTTCCCCCAGGGCGACGCACAGCAGGCCGCCGCCTACTCCTCCTGGATGAACACGCTGTACCCCGAGACCGTCCCGACCGCCTACCGCAACGCCGTCGGTATCACTGACGCACCCAATCGACGCTTCGATACCGTCGTCATGGGCCACGGCACCTATCGGCCCGCCCTCGAGCAGGGGACCAGCAGTCCGTACGCGCACCTGCGCCAGTACGTGGTATCCAGCACCCTCGAGACCGATGTCGATCCGGCTGTCACCGTTGTTCCGGGTGACCCGCTCACCCTCGTTCGCGACCTTAAGCGCGAAAGCGCAGATCTGGACATCTGGCTCTGCGGCGGCGGGAGGCTCGCAGGGGCCCTACTGCCTGAGATTGACGAACTGCTCTTCAAGAGCTACCCGGTGGTCGCCGGCGCCGGGGTGCCGGCCGTCGACGGTGCGTTCGACCCCACCGTCTTCGACGTCGCCCAGCGCACGGCCTTCCCCAACGGAATCACCCTCACCCGCCTCACCCGCCGCTAAGCCATGAATGATCACCTTGGTGATCGCGACCTTGCCGCTGCGCTCCAGGGCCTCGCGCAGCAAGGTGTAGGGCTTAGCCGCAAACGGCCCCGTCTCCCCGGTTGCCGGACCGGTGCCCGGGGCGATCGAGGTGGCGGTCGGCGGGACGCCGACGGCAAGTGGTCCGGAACGGTTACCACCAAAGGGTGACAGGGGGTTGTCGCGGGCAGCTGCAACGGTGGACGGCATGACGTTCACAGACGAGGACTGCCTTCCCGAGACCCTGGCGTTCAACGAGCAATTCGAGCATGCTGCCGCGAGCGGTCCCTCTCGCGCACAGATACCCAGCGCAGCCGCGCTGGCAGCCCTGCGGCGCAACCGGCTCGGTGGCGACACGCCACCGGAAAGAGGGCCGCACGGTCAAGATCGCGTCGTTGAGGGCGGCGTGAAGGTGCGGGCCTTTGTGCCCGAGCAGGTCGATGGCGTGTACCTGCACATCCACGGCGGTGGCTGGGCCTTCGGTTCCGCGGACGGTCAGGATGAAAGGCTCTGGCGCCTCGCCCAGCGGGCACGGTTGGCGGTAGTGAGCGTGGATTACCGCCTCGCGCCGGAACACCCGTTCCCCGCCGGGCCCGACGACTGTGAATCAGCGGCCCTTTGGCTGGTGAGACGCGCCGCGTCCGAATTCGGCACCGACCGGCTGCTGATCGGCGGTGAATCGGCCGGTGCCCACCTCAGCGTCCTGACACTGCTGCGCCTTCGCGACCTGCACGGCGTCACCGGCGTGTTCCGGGCAGCCCACCTGCTCTTCGGCCCCTACGACCTGTCGATGACACCAAGCCAGCGGCTGTTCGGATCCCGACGCCTGCTGAGCAACAGCAATACGATTCGCGGCAGCTATGAGCTGTTCACGCCAGGGATGGGAGAAGAGCAGCGCCGTAGCCCGGAGATCTCGCCCCTGTTCGCCGACCTGACAGGACTTCCGCCCGCCCGCATCGTCGTCGGCACCGAGGACCCGCTTCTGGACGACTCGCTCTTCCTGGCCGCACGTTGGCAGGCGGCAGGTGCGCCGGTGCGGCTCGGCGTCGTCGCCGGCGCGATGCACGGCTTCACCCTGTTCCCCCTGACCATCACCGAGCGCGAACTACAGCGGGAGCGGGACTTCCTGGCCACCGCGTGACGGTAGCCTCGGCACCATGAATCGCACTGCCCGACTGTACGCGCTGGTGGAAGTGCTGCGCGCGGCAGCGCCGCGACCGCTGACGGTCGCGGCGCTGGCCACGCGGTTCGAGGTCAGCACACGCACGGTACAACGCGACCTTCAGGCCTTGATGGAGAGCTGTGTCCCGGTGCGCTCCATACCAGGGCGAGGCGGTGGCTGGTCCATCGACCCGAAGATGACCCTGCCCCCGATACACTTCACCGCCGATGAGGCGTCGGCGCTGACCGCCGTACTCGCCGCCGCCGATACCTCCACCCCCTACGTCGGCGCGGTCCGCACCGCGGCCCAAAAGATCGTGGCCTCGATGGCAGGCCCCGTCTCGGCGGCGGCCCACGAACTCGCCGCGCGGATCGTCACCTTGCCAACGCACGGCGACCCCGCGATCCGTACCGCGGTGGAGCAGGCCCTCGCCAACAACTGGGCGCTGCGGCTTTCCTACACCGACGCGACGGGTCACGAAAGCAACCGGGTCGTGGAACCGGCCGGGCTGCTCACCACCGACGGCCGCTGGTACCTCATCGCCTGGTGCCGTACACGCCGGGCCGGCCGGGGCTTTCGGCTGGACCGGATCATGGCAGCGGTCCCGACCGGTGAACAGGCGCAGCCCCATGATCTGGCCGAACTACTCCTCGGATCGGCCGCCGCTGGCGCAGTGCCACCCATCGCACTGGCCTTGCTCACGCCTCCACATGAGAATGCGAGGCACCAAGCTGGCGAACCTTTCGGTCACGGAGGCCGGACGAGATGACTTCTCGGGTTCAACGGCGCCCGGGGTCCCGGCCGTCGACGGTGCCTTCGACCCCACCGTCTTCGACGTCACCCAGCGCACAGCCTTCCCCCGATGGCATCGCCCTCACACGCCGCCAAGCCATGAGAGATCACCTCGCCGGCCAGATGCCGCGAACAGCAGGTCGCGCCTGCGGGCGTGGCCACGGGCGGGCGGCTCTGCGTCGCGCAAGGGCAGGAGCTGGGTGGCGTCGCTGCAGTTCGTCGTGCTCACCCCCCGTCATCGGCCGAATGCCGTACAGCTTTCTTCACCGCGGTCTCCAGCTCGTAGCGGCTGGCTGATGCAAGCGGTCCGGCCGTGCTCGGTGACGGCGGCCTGGCTGGTGGCGGCGGCATCGAACCAGAGCTTCATCTGGGCGGTGCGCTCGTCGCCGTCTAGGCCACGGAGCTTGTCGTGTTCGGTGTCGGCTGTCGAGGAAGTTCTATGAGTCTGTCCGGAGTGTGGCCGACTGGACAGCGGCCATGATGCGCTGGGCGCGCTCACGGCAGACCTGGCGGAGGTCGATGCGCTGAAGCGGCTGTCCGGACGCGGAGAGCACGGTCGAGCTGGCCCACCGCTGCCCCACGGTCAGGTCGCCTCCGTTTGAGCAGCGGTGACCTGAGCGCGAGCTTTCGTCCCGGTTCTGCCCGGCGGGCTGGGCAGCGTCAGAACACGGTCCGTTTCCTGGCCATCGTCTCCGCCGGATTCTTCTGTCGGTCTTCGCGGCCGTCTCCTTGCCTGCCGCCTTTCGGCGGCATTTCGTGCACCTCTCCCCCGCCCGTCGTCTCGCCGCGGGCTTCCGTCGCGGCGCGCACGCTGTCCTTGAGCGCGACCATCAGGTCCACGAACCCAACCCTGAGGTTGGGCCGGCGCTTGATCGGGCCTCGGTCATTGAAGTCGCCAGTCACGGTGCTGGCGTGACTGGCTTGACACCACAGTTGAGCTTGAGGTCTGCGGATCAACCATCAGCAAACGCACAGCCCATCGCCTCGATGCCGAGCGGCGCCGCCGGGCCGACGGCCAGGCGCGTCGGGGGGCCTGGCCGTGCGAGAGCGTCTGCTCCTTTAGCACTCGAAGCGAATGCTCAGGACACCGAAACCAGCGGGCGTGCGGGAGCGGGCTTGCGGCGTGGCGCCGACGTTGCCCCAGGGCACCGTGATGGTGCTTGTGTCCCCCGTCTTGTAGAAGCCCGCGTTCACCCCGTAGGCGCGCCCGTTGCGGTATCCCAGCGCCTGCGCTTCCGCTCCGCGGGTGCTGCCGAACGCGTCAGCCACTGCAGAATCCAGAGGCGAGTGGTGTGGTCTTCGCCCAGCCATCTGGCCCAGCGTCATCCGACGAAGCCAGCACTGGATTGTCGGATGCACGTGCGGGCACGCTTCGCTGGCCCGCGTGGCCTGCGAAAGCAGGTAGAGACCCGTTCCATCGTCAGGCCCCGGACGGACCACCGCCGGGGTACCCCGTGTTCATCAGCGGGCCGGGGCCAGCTGGGGCACCCAGCGATTCGCTTCACCATCCCATCTCGTCGTACGACTCTTCTTACGCCACGCCCCGGTCGTGACCACCGCTCCTCTCGAGGTTTCTACGACCGTGCCGGCCAGATCAGCGCCTGAGCGACGATGACGTTCTCACCGTTGAAGGTGACTGCGGGGCCTTCGTGCAGTTCGTAACCAAGGCCAATCGCCTCGCTCACCCGGTGGCAGAACGTGGCGTCGTCCGGGCCGGTCAAGACTCGATAGACGGGCAACCCGTCCGGAGGTGTGCTCATAGGCGAAGGATCTCAGACCAGCTCCGGCTCGCTCTTGCCGCAGTAGACGAACTCCTCCCAGACCCACAACACCTATGGGTGGCACGAGGTACGTGCCCGGCCGCAGTCGGGGTCGTAACGGCGAGACCCTTGTAGGCACATAGGGGAGCCGAGGCAAACGGGGCACTGAGCATAGGGGTCAGCGACGAGTCGTCCGCAGCTGCAGTCTCCGCATTCGCACTCGCAGTGCGGTGGTCGCTGCGCCACCGCTGAGCCGGGTGTGGTTCGCCGTGGTGAAGGCGGACAGTTCCGAGCTACCGTCACGCTCCTCGCGGGTGTCGAGCTCGGGGCGTCGGCCGGGCAGGAGCTAGGACTCGTCGGGCCGATCAAGTTCGTAGCCAGAGCATGAGGGTTGCCGCTGTCGCGGTGCGACGGATCCACAGCAGGCTCTCGCCCCCCGATGTCGAGCGTCCCCACAGAGGCCACCGAAGAAGCGGACCATCTCCATAGAGCTGGATACGAAAGCCCTCCACGATGGTCCACAAGTCGCCGACTGCCGGGCATGAACCAGCACTCGGGGGCACGATGGGTGCAGTCGCGACCTCTCCGTCGAGAGGTCGCGCGCCGAGCTGCGTGAGCGTTCTTCGTTGTGCCCTCTGCTGCCGTCGGTGATGCCTGGGCATCCGGAGGTCCCGCAGATGGCGAGGTGTGACGGATACGAGCGGCCTGCCACGTATGCCTTCGTGGCCTCCTTCGCGGAGTGCCGCACGCACCCGTTCGGCTGGTCGCAGTGGAGGATCGTATCGGCGCCAACGGCATGCCGCGGCAGGAGATCGGGTGGGCGCTGACCTACCGCGGGTCCCGGGGGTCGGGTCTGCCGCTCTCGGTCCGGGCGCATATGGAGATCACCTTGGCGCTGGGCCACCAAGCTCGGACCGACAACGGCTGATGCTGGGGTGCCTTCCGCAGTAGTCGGCGGCGGGACTGCCTCACCGGGCAGGCGAGCAGGAGGCGGACATCCGCCGCTTCGGCGAGCCAGCCAGTGACTGGATACCTGAATGGGTGGGCAGGCGCCGCACGGAGCCCGCGGACCGGGTCGGGGTCACAGCAGTCGGTCTACCAGACCGTCGACGTAGTCCGGGGTGAGCGGGCCCATGCCGAGCAAGACGCGGATGTACATCGGGGCCAAGATGTGGTCCAGCACGCCGAAGGCGTCGGGTGCGTGCTCACCGCGTTCTCGGGCGCGGTCGAGCATGGACTGCAGTTGCCGGGTGCGTTCGGCGAGGAGGTCGTCACGCGCCTGCAGGCCCTCGTGACTGGTGCTCGACAGGGCGATGGCCAGGCGCACCACCGCCAGACCATCGGGTCCGGTGATCTCGCGGGCCACGTTGGCCGCGTAGGCACGCAGGTCGCCGGCCAGACTCCCGGTGTCAGGCATCGGCGACCGCGCGTTGAGGCGGGTGAGCGCCACGTCGGACAGCAGGGCTTCCAGGCTGCCCCACCGGCGGTAGATGCTGCTGTCGGCTACGCCCGCGCGGGCTGCGACCTCGCCGACGGTGAAGTTGCCGTAGCCGCGCTCGCTGATCAGGTCGGTGACGGCCTGGTGCACCTCCGCGCCGACGCGGGCGCTGCGCCCGCCGGGTCGCCGGGCTCGCTGTCGCTCGTTCATACCCCCACCTTAACGCAGCCGTGACTTGCGTTTGTGGCGGGCCCCTCCCTACAGTCCTCCTAACGCAGTCAATGACTGCTTTAGGGCGCTCAGAGGCTGACCGCGTCGGGCGTGAAGAGGCACAACTACCGATTGAGAGGAACCCCATGGCGGCAGCGCTTGCGGCCGGAGGCAGTCGACCAAGCCGGGCCGTGCTGCTCACGGTGACCTGCCTGGGCCAATTCATGGTCCTGCTCGACAACACGATTGTTGGAGCGGCGCTGCCCGATATGCAGCACCGGATGCACACTCAGCTGACCGGTCTTCAATGGATCGTCGACGCGTACGTACTGCTGGTCGCCATGCTGCTGCTGTCAGGCGGTGTCTTCGCCGACCGGTTCGGCCGCAAGCGGGTGTACCTGACCGGCGTGGTGGTGTTCACCGCCGCATCGGTGCTGTGCAGCCTCGCGCCCTCGGTCGGCTGGTTGATCGCCGGCCGGGTGCTGCAGGGCATCGGAGCCGCGGCGCTGAGCCCCGCCTCGCTGGCCCTCCTCGCCGCCGCCTGTCCCGTTCCGCAAGAACGAATCAAGGCGATCGGGCTGTGGGCCGGCTTCAGCGGAATCGGCCTCGCCGCCGGACCCGTGGTCGGCGGCGTGCTGACAGATGCCTACGGCTGGCCGGCCATCTTCCTGGTCAACCTGCCCATCGGCGTGATCCTGCTGCTGGTTGGCCTGCGCCACCTTCGCGAGTCCCGCAATCCGAGCGCCCCCGCGATCGACATCCCAGGGACGGCTCTGTCCGTTCTGGCAGTGGGGGCACTGACCTACGGGCTGATCGAGGGTGGCGCCCGCGGCTGGACCTCACCGGTCATACTGGGAACCTTCGCCGCTGCGGCGATCCTCCTCGGCGGCTTCGTCGCCGTCGAAGCGCGTCGCTCCGCACCGATGCTGCCGCTGCGGCTGTTCCGGCAGCGGCTGTTCACCGTGTCCAACACCGCCATGATCGTGGTGGGGTTCGCGCTCATGGGCTCGTCGTTCTTCTTCTCCCAGTTCTTCGTGTACGTCCAGGGCAGCTCGATCCTGCGCGCCGGGCTGCAGACCCTGCCGACCTCCCTCGCCATGGTGATCGTCAGCCCGTACGCGAGCAGGCTCGCCGCCCGGCACGGCTTCCGGATCGTGGTCACCACCGGCCTGGTCCTGGCCGGCCTGGGGCTGCTGGCGCTCGGCATGGTGCACGCCGACACTGGCTACGGGAACGTGTGGTGGCGGCTGGGAGCGGTCGGCATCGGCTTCGCTCTGACCATGTCCCCGCTGACTGGAGCAGCCATCCAAGCAGTCAGCCCGCAGGAAGGGGGCCTCGCCTCGGGCATCAGCAGCACCACCCGGCAGATCGGCGCGGTGCTCGGCGTGGCGGTACTCGGAGCCATCGTCCGCACCTGTCAATCCGGCGGCGCCTCTTTCGAGAGCGGCCTCAACAGCGCCTTCGTCGCTGCCGGCACCGTCACTTTGGCCACCGCCGTGTTCACGGGCCTGTGGCTGACGAAATCCAATCCCGTGGAAGGCCAGGCGGTGCCGCACCGTTCCACCGATCCATATGCCGTCACCGCCTCGAACGAGTTGTCCGCGAACAGCCATTGACGGCCACACCGACCTTGGCCGGAAGACGTCCCCCGGATGATCCTCACCCGAAACCGGCGTGGATGACGTCATCGGCATCCTGGGCCACTCATCTCCGCAAGCTCACCGGCCACTACGACCTCACGGACGAGCCTGCCGAGAAGCTCGCGCACTTGCGCTCTACGGGCTTACGCACTCCACCGTCTGACACTTCCGACTCCATCCGACTCCAACGGAGAGACACATGTCCCGCACATTTCTCATCACCGGCGTGAGCAGCGGCCTCGGCCGCGCCTTCGCCATCGCCGCCCTCGAGGCCGGCCATACCGTCATCGGCACCGTTCGGAACCCGGACCAGATCGCCGCCTTCGAGCAGTTCGCTCCGGGTCGCGCTCACGCACGTGTGCTGGACGTCACCGACACCGAAGCCATCGCGCCGACCGTCGCAGCGGTCGAGGACAAGGTGGGCCCCATCGACGTACTCGTCAACAACGCCGGCTACGGCGTCGAGGGCACCTTCGAGGAAACCCCGCCCGACACCTTTCGCCACCAGTTCGACGTCAACGTCTTCGGCGTCATCGCGGTCACTCAAGCCGTTCTGCCCCGCATGCGCGAGCGCCGTGCCGGGCACATCCTGTTCGTGACCTCCATGGGCGGTCTGCGCGCGTTCCCTGGTCTGGCCGCTTATCACGGCTCCAAGTTCGCCGTCGAGGGCATTGCGGCCACGCTCGCCCTGGAGGTCGCATCGTTCGGCATTCACGTCACGGCGATCGAGCCCGGCTCCTTCCGCACCGACTGGGCCGGCCGCTCCATGCACCGCGTAGAAAGCTCCATCACCGACTATGGTTCGGTCTTCGCCCCGATCCGCGAGCGCCGCCTCGATACGCGCGGTCAGCAGCTGGGCGATCCCGTCCAAGCAGGCCGCGCCCTGCTCGCCGTCGTGGAGGCCGAAAAACCGCCGACCCACCTCATCCTCGGCAGCGATGCCCTCCGCCTCGTCGGCGACGCCCGCTCGGCCTTCGATGCGGAGACAGCCGCCTGGTACGAGCTGTCGAAGTCCACCGACTACCCCGACGGGCAACAGATCGCGTGAGAGCCACTGAGCGACTCTGACGCACGGGCAGATGATCGAGTGCTCGACAGCGGCCAGTGCCTCGATTGGGCCGCAGGAACAGCAGGCGCCCGTTCGCCCTGATGGATGGCCCGGTCTGCCCGGGCGCGGCCGCCCTGGGCTGGGAGAACGGGGCGCTTCCCGAGAAGCCTTCGGCCTGGTCGGCCCTGACTCCCAAGCTGCGTCATAGGCGTGACGGTGCGCAACAGCCTACGGCCGTGTGCAGAAGCGGCGGGGAGTGCGTACTTCCGGGCTCGTGGGCGTGGCGGCTGGAGCTGGTCGGCGCTCCAGCCCTGAGGCGGACCGCCGGAGGCGACGACCTCCTGGCGGCCGCGTGGGCCGAAGCGCTGTGCACCTTGCTCATATCCGTCGTCCTCGCCCCTTGGGTCGCAAGGCGGGGTCGCGCACGGGGATCCAGGACCGGTAGCTGCCAGGGCTGTGCCGGTCCTGTTTGAGCCAGCCCCGGCGGTGGAAAGGGAAATCGACCCGGCGATGGACTGGGCGACCACCTCCCGAGCCAGCTCCGCACACGACCAGCGCGACTGCGGCGCGCCGGTCTCGGCTGGTAACTGACGGAACAGCGCCTCGACCTCGTGCAGTACGGTGAACAGGGCCGGTCCCCGAGTGGCCGAGGAAACCGTTGGGCCGGCCGCCTTGGGTCAGGCATGATCGACTCGTGGACACCTACTTGGAGACCGAGCGCCTGGTCTTGCGCCGCTTCACTGCCGATGACGCGGATTTGCTGATCGAGTTGGACAGTGACCCGGCGGTCATGCGCTACCTGAGCGGCGGCATTCCGACCGCGCCGGAGCTCGTCCGCGAGCGTGACCTACCGAACATCCTCGCCGGCTACGAGAGGTGGGGCGGCGACCTCGGGCTCTTCGCCGCGCACGAGATGGACGGCGGCGCGTTCATCGGCTGGTTCCACCTGCGTCCCGAGCCGGAGGGCCCGCTGGACGAAGCCGAACTCGGCTACCGGCTGCGGCAGGCAGCTTGGGGCAAAGGTTATGCCACCGAGGGCTCGCGGGCCTTGCTGGGCAAGGGGTTCACGGAGCTCGGTGTGCGCATGGTCTGGGCTGCGACGATGTCCGTGAACCACGGTTCGCGCAACATCCTGAAGAAGCTCGACATGACGCTCGCGGACACTATCCCTACCCCCTCCGACCTGGAGATGGTCGAGGGCTCCGAGCATGGCGGCGTACGGTACGAGATCACCAAGGAGCGGTGGGAGCAGCAGTAGCGACGGCGCGAACGGCCGCTGCGCAATCCACGCCACCGGCGCAGTAGGACCATCCGGTGGCCGCTCGCTGGGGCCCGGGAGGCCGCGTCCGGCGAGGCACGCCGAGAATGTCGACTTTCCCGCGACCCATCCACGACGCCCCGATGGCATGCGATGGGGAGGTCAGCGCCGCCACGACGCCCCTTCCTAGCGCTTGGCCCGAGAAGACGCCGTTTACCCAAAGCGTGCTCGGGCAGGCGAGTTGATGTGCTTCGGAACGGAGGCACGCCATAGGGACCTTCCGGCTCCCTGGGCGGGCCTCCGCTGGCCGCACCCTATTCGCCTGGTTTGCCCCTGTGGTGCCAACGACCACTGCGCCCTAGGGAGACCTGGCACATGACATCCGTACAAGCACGGTCGCGGCATCCGCACGACGACGCCCCCGACACCTCCACCCAGTTCGCCAAACTCGCCGCCATGCCGGACGGCCCGGACAAGGAAGCCCTGCAGCAGGACGTGGTCCGCGCGTGGATGCCCATGGCCGAACGCCTGGCCCGTCAATTCCGCAACCGCGGTGAGACCGCCGATGATCTGCAGCAAGTCGCGATGGTCGGCCTGGTCAAAGCGGTCCAGCGCTACGACCCGTCACACGGCACGGCCTTCGCGGGCTACGCCGTGCCCACCATCGTGGGGGAGATCAAACGGCACTTCCGGGACCACATGTGGGGCCTGCACGTCCCCCGCCGGATCCAGGAACTGCGCAACCGCGTCCGCACCGCGATCCAGGAACTCACCCGCTCCGCGGATGACCGCTCCCCCAGTGTGAGCCACCTGGCCACCCACACCGGAATGAGCGAAGAAGACGTCCTGCTCGGTATGGAGGCCATCGACAGCTACAAACCCCTCTCCCTCGACGTCGAAATGCCCGGCGCCGACGACGGCTACTCACTGGCCGACACCCTCGGTTCGACCGAGCCCGCCTACGAGCAAGTCCTCCAGCGCGAATCCGTCAAGGCCGGCCTGCGAGCACTTCCCGAGCGCGAGCGGGAGATCCTGTACCTGCGCTTCTTCTGCGAACAGACCCAGAGCCAGATCGGCGACCACCTCGGCATCTCCCAGATGCACGTCTCCCGCCTCATCAGCCGCACCTGCCAGCAGCTGGGCGAACGAGCCGGAGTTGCCCCGGCGGCATAGCTCCGAGCCGCCTGCCCGATCGAAACAACCACGACTTCCGGTAGCACCCGGGGAATGTGCCTGGTGACGCCGAGGCCCAGACTCGGCGCACTGCGGGTGGTCAGCGACTCGAGGTCGCGGAGCGCGAGCCCCGCGGCCGAGCGAGGCTGAGATGCCGCCTCACGCGGCCTACGACCAACGGACGCAGTAACCGAGTTCCCGTGCTTCACGGAAAGCGTGGACCAGCTCACTCAGCTCGACGACCGGGACAATCACTGGTCGAGGCGCCTCCCGGGGTCGCGTCGGCCAGGTCCTCGGCACTGGGCCTCGGCCAGGCGGCGGGCGGCATCGGCACCGTGGCGCTCGGCCCCCTGTGCGATGGGCTCCTGGCGCTCAGCTTCCGCCCGGTACAGCGGCCCAGTGGCCTGTCCCCTCGTCCTGGACTTCCTCACCACCGCACACAAGCCGTAGGAACCACGCAGCCGGCCCCCGGACACCCTGCTGTCCACCGGGCACCAGCGACACCCCCGGCCCCGACTCCCGTAAACGCGACGCCACAGAGGGGACCCCCGGCCGGCCACCTCACCGCCCACGACACGGGAGGTATGGGCAGAGACGGCACACCAGTTCGCAGAACACGTGATTCAATGACCAGATGGTGGAGAACGGCACATTCCTGGGACCGTTGGAACTGACTGGCGGCCATTGGGGAGTCGGGGACGCCACACGACCGGATACCCGCTGGGTGGAGTTCAGCCCGGACGGGCTCCACCAGCGCGAGCCGGACTCCGAGGGACGCTTGATCCCGTGGTCCAGGATCATGACCGGCATCTGGTTCACCTGGGGCAAGGGCTCCTGGAACACCAACAGCAGAGGCATGTACACGCCGACGGGGACGGTCACCGGGCGCGACGGCGGCTGGATGCACATGACACTGCGCCACCCGTACGAGAACCACCAGCTGCGCTTCGACCAGCACACCCGCCAGTACCGCGCGGTGGACGCCCTCCGGCTGGAGTATCTGTTGCGGCAGCTCATCGACGAGGGAAAGCTGCATCTCCTCGGCGACCCGGAATGGGTGGGCCATGCCGTGGCGTACCTCGCCGAGGGGAAATCCAGCTGGATTACGCGCCGTGCGCTGCGGCGGGTGGCGGCGGAAGCCCTGGCAGCGGTCGGCCCGGGCAGCCCCTGACGGCCCTCTGTCGCCATCGGCACATGTGAACAGGTCGGCATGGCCTTGCTTCACACGGGCTTCGCGGACCCTGACCTGTAGATCACAGATCGCGTACGCGACCGCCTCTGAGCCGGCGATTGTCCACGGACCTGCCTCAAACCCCCACAGACACCCCACGCGGCCCGACGTCGCAGCTCGCGCGCTTTCGGTCCAACGCCGTTCGCGGCACACCCCCGCCACACCGACCGGAGTCTCTACAGAGGGTTCCCTTTAGACCGTCTCCTACATGCTGTATCGGTCGCCGTACGGGGTCGCCGACCGCACCAGTGATCAGCGCGCTGTGCCGTCGAGTCGTTGCCGTGTCATGGAAGGGACGTGGAAGTGGTCCCTGATTCTCGGTGATGCGGACCGCTGACCCGGGGCTTCTCGGTCCGCTGTTCGTGGATCCGCCCCGGTGTCCAGCGCGACCACGGCGCCTGTGTTACGACAGCTTCTCCTCCCGGTAGAGCACGAGGTGCTCGTGATAGAGCACTCCGTCCCGGATGTCGCCAGTGGCGGTGAACCCGGTGTCATCGACGTAGTCCAGGTGACTGCCGGTCACCGTGTAGCGGCCGGTGTACACGCTGAGCCGCCCACCGCGGGCTTCGTCGTAGCGGCCGTCCGGCAACAGCTCCTGACGAATGTGACCATCCAGGGTGACCCACATACCGATCACATCAACACTGTCGTCTCCACTGGTCCCGATCACAGCCAGCTCCTTCCCTCGGTTGGCACGGGCTCCGTCCCGCTCCCCACGAGTCTGGGCACATCAACCGCTGTCATCCAGGAGGGCCGCTGCCCGGGTGGGTCACACCCGGGCAGCACACCGAGCCACCGCCCAGCCCTGATCACACGGACGAGATTCACCTCAAAGACTCCCTGCGCGGACGCCAGATGTGCTCGATCCGCCGCCCCGACTTCACGTCGAATCGAAGGCATCCACTACGAGGCCGAACCGCCACAGCCGACCCTCCCGTCAGCGTGCTGTCCCGCGCCTGGTGCGGGCTGTGGGCGCCGAATACAACTCCCCCCTTCCGGCGCGTCACAGCGCACAACCGCGCTGCAGGACATCCGCCCCCGGAGCCGGGGGCGTTCGATCTGGTGCACGCCCGGCTCGTGCTGGCCCATGTCCCAGACCGGGCCCGGGCGTTGGCCACGATGGCGGCAGCGCTACGGCCTGGCAGCCGGCTGCTGGTCGAGGACGCCGATACCGCCCTGCAGCCACTGGCCTGCCTGGACGACAGCGGCCCTTGCACAGTGGCGCGCCAACCGGCTGCGCGACGCTGTCCGGGAACTGCCGACGCGCCGCGGCACGGACCTGCGCTACGGCCGGACACCGCCGCGGGCATTGCGTGAGACAGGCTTGGACGATGCCGCCGCGGCGGGCTCGTTCCCAGTCGACGGACTGCCCTGCAACCGGTTGGAAGCGGCGACCACCCGGCATATGCGCGACGAACTGCTCGCAGCCGACATGGCCGACGACGCCGAGACCGACGCGCATCTGGCCGCCATCCATACGGGCACACTCGTCTGACCCCGCTCTGCGCGGCCAACCCCAGCCTGGCCACCACGGCAGCGCCTCCCCCGCCCTGGTGACCCGCGATCTGGTGATCTACCCGGAAACCGTCACTCTGGCCCGCGCACTCGCCGCCCTCCCGGACCGGCCACACGCGACACCGGCAAGGCCCTCAGCCTTATCGCCCACCGACTCGAACTGCCCCGTCTGGCCAGCAACGCGAACGATCCCCTCCGGGTCTTCCTCACACACACGCCCCAGACCAGCCACACCACACTCCGAAGCCCGGAATGAGCGCGGCCGCCTCCAGACGCACCACTACATCCACTGGAAACCCAAGATCCTTCCCACACGAATACGGGACCGCAGGCCAAGCACCCGCACAACCAAACCGAACACACCAACAGGCCACGCCGGTTACTCCAGAACATGACCGCTCCCCCGGCTCAAAATCCCAACGAAAAGAGCGGGACACCAGACCAGAACACCCAGCCCCCTGAAGATCACTGGCCCGTCACAGACACGACACCCTCCCCAAACACGACATCGGCCTTCACCACCACAACGGGTCAAGAGGGCTGCCGTCACGTTCAGCACCCGATTACTGCGCCGTTCCCTGCCCGGCCGTGCCACTGTGCCGAGAGCGTCAACTTCGCTGGCAACTGATTCACCCTGAACAAGGATGAAGGCAGAGGTACGACGGGGGCTTTCGGTCATGACGGGGCAGGCGGGAGGGGGCCGGGAGGCACGTGGGGCGGGAGGGTGTGCTTCGCATCACGCATGACAGCGCAGCCGGAGTGATTCCGGGGCGGGTTCCTTCGAACCTTGCCACGCGAAATTGGCTAGATCCCTTTACATGTCACTTTCCGTCTTCACATAAGGGCGGTGAGCTACCGGGTGTTTCGGTTCCGCCACGGCGCGCAGAGGTACGGCCCCAGCTGGCGGTGCATTCCAGCAGTCGACTCGAGGGGAAGAACCACCATGGCTACGCCTCCTGCTCCATTCCGGGTTGCCCTGGTCAACGGCAGCTTCGAACAGCCCCCTGTGACCGGTGTGGAGATCCTGCCGGACACCTCACAGACGCAGGCCCCCAAGAGGGTTCCGGGCTGGATCACCACCGCCTCCGATCACAAGATCGAGCTGTGGCGTTCGGACACCAACGGCGTGACATCAGCCGATGGTGCCCAGTTCGCCGAACTCAACGCCTATCAGGTCTCCACGCTCTACCAGGACCTGCCGACCACCCCTGGTACGAAGCTGTACTGGCGGCTGTATCACCGCGGCCGCCAGGGCGACGACACCATGGCGCTGGACATCGGCGCACCGGGCTCCACAGTGCAGCAAAGGCGCTTCACCGACGGCAACACCGCCTGGGGTTACCACACCGGCACCTACACCGTCCCGGCAGGCCAGACGCTGACACGCTTCGCCTTCCGTTCCATCTCCGCCGCCGGCAACAACCAGAGTGTTGGCAACTTCCTGGACGGCGTCTTCTTCGGCACCGCTCCCTACGTGGTGCTCGACAAGACCGCGATCCCAGCGGGGCCGTTGGAGGTGGGTGACGTCGTCACCTACCGCGTCACCGCCAAGAATGAGGGCGGCGGCGCGGCGGAAGACCTCACCCTCACCGACCTCATCCCCCAGGGCACGACGTATTTGCCCGGCTCCCTGCGCATCGTCGACGGCCCGAACGCCGGAGCCAAGACCGACACCCAAGGTGACGACCAGGCTTACTACGACCCCGGGGCGAACAAGGTCGTCTTCCATCTCGGCAACGGCGCCTCCGCCGCGCACGGGGGCAGCCTGCTCAACACTGAAAGCGTGCCGGCGGGGACCACGGTGGAGTACCGGGTCACCATCGACAGGGCCAGCGGCGGCAAGCAGATCAGCAACACCGCCACCGCCTCCTACGAGAACCGGCTCGGCGACACGCCGGAGCCCTTGGCCTCCACCTCCAACGAGCAGGTCACACAGGTCAAACCGGCTGCCGACCTGACCGTGGCAAAAGCAGCCGACACGACCACCGTCACCGTCGGCCAGACGGTGACCTACCGCATCACCGTCCACAACGCCGGACCGAACGACGCCACTGGCGTCACCGCCACCGACCAACTCCCTGACGGCCTCACCTTCCTGTCCGCCGACGGCCCCGGTAGCTACGACCCGGCCACCGGCCAGTGGGCCGTGGGGGACCTGGCCGACGGCGCCACCGCCACCCTCGTGCTGCGGGCCAAGGCCACCAAAGCCGGCCTGATCAGCAACACCGCCATCGCCACCAGCAACGAAAAGGACCCCGCCACCGCCAACAACACCGACACCGTCAGCGTCTGCGTCGAACCGGCCCCCTCCTGCTGCGACCCCTGCGCCACCCAGTAGTAGTCCCCCGGCCAACCGCCGCGAGGGCTACCCACCCTGCGGAGGGACAGGGCCCCGGGGGTGGGCCCCGGACTGAACTGCTCGTCCTGAGCGTGAAGATGGCCGCACCCACCGTCTGGGAGATGTCGCAGGAGGCCGACATCGATCCAGCACCCGAGCGCTCCTCCAGTACCTGGGCGGACTTCCTGCGCTCTCAGGCCGATGCCTTGCTGGCCTGCGGCTTCTTCGAAACGGTCACCCTGTCCGGGGCCCGGATGTACGTGCTTGCCGTCAGCGGGCAACGCCCGCCCACTGCGCGTCAGCCATGTCGATCGACGACCCTGAGCAGATCAACCGTCTCGACATAAGACGACGCGATCGACTCGGCGGATCCTCCACGAGTCGCAACATGTCGCATGACTTGCACGGATGAGGTTTCGCAAGGACAAGTAGGCATCATCCGGCGTGTTCACGATCCGACACGGAAGCCGAAAACGCCAAGATAGTCGCTTTTCTGACAGGAGCTATTTAAATCGTGATGAGTCACTCTATTTCCCGTCGGGTAGGTTGGTTTCCTGGCTTTTTGCGTAGGGATTGCTCTTCCGGCTGCATGCATCTCGCGATGCCGGGAATACGCCCCGGCGGGCACGGGTGCCGTTGTCTTCCGTCTCAGCACCGGAGGTTTCGTTATTTCTGCACATCCTGTACAGAAATTCGGACACAATCCAGTCGACGTCCGGGACACCGATCACTACACAGAGGAGTACGTACCCAGTTTTGTCGAAAAGTGGGACTCGCTCATCGATTGGGATAGGCGGACGGAGAGCGAGGGAACGTTTTTCATTGACCTCCTGCGGGAGCGTGGCGTCAAAAAGGTGCTCGACGTGGCCACTGGGACCGGTTTTCATTCGGTCCGGCTGCTGGAGGCTGGATTCGAGACCGTGAGCGCCGATGGCAGCGCCGAGATGCTTGCCCAGGCATTCGACAACGGGCTCAAGCACGGTGAGCACATCCTCCGCGTCGTACAGGCGGACTGGCGCTGGCTCAATCGTGACGCCCACGGCGAGTACGACGCCATCGTCTGCCTCGGGAACTCCTTCACCCATCTGTTCTCGGAGCGCGACCGGCGCAAGGCACTCGCGGAGTTCTACGCGATGCTCAAGCACGACGGGATCCTCGTTCTCGACCAGCGCAACTACGACGCGATCCTTGATCGCGGCTACACCAGCAAGCACGTGTACTACTACTGCGGGAAGGATGTCGCGGTCGAGCCGGAGTATGTTGACGAGGGGTTGGTGCGCATGCGCTACAGCTTCCCCGACAAATCCGTTTACCACCTGAACATGTTCCCGCTGCGCAAGGACTACACGCGCAGGCTCATGCAGGAGGTCGGCTTCCAGCGGATCGAGACATACGGCGACTTCCAGCACACCAACCGGGAAGAGCGGCCCGACTTCTTCATTCATGTCGCGGAGAAGGAATACCGGATCACAGCCGAGCCGCCCTTGGAATATTCCGAGGCCGTGGGTACCGCGCGCGACTACTACAACTCGGCGGACGCTGACGCCTTCTACTCCCAGGTCTGGGGAGGAGAAGACATTCATATCGGCATCTACGACCGGCCTGACGAGCCGATAGCCGAGGCCAGCAGACGCACCGTGGAGCGCATGGCGCGACAGCTCGATCTGACGGCTTCCTCCGTCGTACTCGATCTCGGGGCGGGCTTCGGCGGCTCCGCACGGTACCTCGCCGAGACCTACGGCTGCCGAGTCATCGCTCTCAACCTCAGCGAGGTGGAGAACGCCCGTCACCGCGTGCTGAACGCCGAGCGCGGGCTCAGCGAGGCCATCGAGGTGGTGGACGGCTCCTTCGAGAACATCCCACTCCCGGACCAGAGCGTCGACGTGGTCTGGTCCCAGGACGCCCTGTTGCACAGCGGCAGCCGCGACCGCCCCCTGGAGGAAGCCGCCCGTGTGCTGCACCCAGGCGGCCACTTGATCTTCACCGACCCCATGGCGGTGGACGGCTGCCCGGCCGAGACACTGCGCCCCATCCTGGACCGCATCCACCTGGAGGATATGGGCTCGCCCGACTTCTACCGCCATGAGCTGGCGCGACTCGGATTCACCGAGGTCGGCGGCGGCTTCGAGGAACTCCGGGAGCAACTGATCACCCACTACGCCCGGGTGCTGGACGAGACGCAGCGGCAGGAGGCTGACGGCCTGGCCGACAAGGTGAGCGCCGACTATCTCGCGCGCATGAAGAAGGGTCTCACCAACTGGGTCGAGGGCGGCAGGAACAACCATGTGACGTGGGGCATCTTCCACTTCACGCGATAGCCGACGGCCGGGTGACGGGCTCGGCCCGCCGCCCGGCCGCACCAGCGGCATACGGCCGCAGTGCCCAGGACGAGGGCAGTTTCTCGCCGTGCAATGCTCCCTCGAACGGTCGCTCCCCAGGCGTAGGAGCGGTGGCTACAGCGCCCTCTCGCCATCGACACAGGGGGAGCGTGCGTACCGTGCTGCCACACTACGGGTGCCGATACGTCATTCGCCCTGCTCGGCGGCTACGCACGTCCAACGCAGCCAGGGATGTTCTGGCGCAGCAGGTGCAGGACGTGGGCGGACCCCGGTGGCCGGGCAGCCGGGAGGTGCTGGCACCTCCGCGGCGCCTGAGTAATCGTCGCAACTGGGACAGGACCCCTTCTACGAGCGTGCCGGTGCTTCACGGGTCCACGGCGGTGATCAGTTCGGGCGGGCTCGTAGTTCTTCATTGATGCGCTGGGCTTCTGCCAGCTGGTCCTCGAGGATGACGATGCGACAGGCGGCTTCTATCGGGGTGCCGGTGTCGACGAGTTCGCGGGCCCGAGCGGCGATACGTAGCTGGTACCGGGAGTAGCGGCGGTGGCCGCCTTCTGAGCGCAGGGGGGCGATCAGGCGGTGCTCGCCGAGGGCACGGAGGAAGGCGGGAGTGGTGCCGAGCATCTCGGCGGCCCGGCCCATGGTGTAGGCGGGGTAGTCGTCGTCGTCGAGGTTGTCGGTAGGACGGGCACTGCCAGGGGGCATAGACCTCTTCTTTCGAAAGGACGCGTCGAGGGGCCCAGGTGCCGTAGCGGCACCCGGGCCCCGAGCTTTCAACACCATCTGCCGGCTGACTGCGCCGGCTCTCTTGTTCCGCTGGTCCGCCTGGGAGGGCGGAAGTGCGGGGATCGCGGATGCGTGACCGGGGACCACCTTCCAATCGGGGCCTGCGGTTACCCGAGCGGCTTCTCCCCCACCCGGGCGATCCTGACGGCGTCTGCTCCTTACCTCATTCGGCTACTCGTTTGCACTGCTGGATATCGCAGGTACTGCTTGCGGCCCCTGGAGCCGCCCGGCCCGGCGGTCAGTGACGGGACCCAACCTTTCCCGGCCCCGTCACTCCACTGCCGTTCCGCTTCCTGCTGACCTGCTCACACGGCAGTTCATCTCTGCCATGCCCTCTTCGACTTCTTTGGTATGTGAGAACGCTACCTCCAACACCCTCCCATGTCTACTCTCGCCACAATAGATTTCCTCCGCGCTGGGCGAGGAGGTTTCTGTCACGAGGCCACTTGGAAGACTCTGATGCGGGCTTCATGCCCGGGACCAGCCCCGCGGCCGCTCCCTCCCGGCCAGCCGAGAACATGGATACGCGGGAGTGGGGACGGGGGACTTGCTGTGTGGGCCGGGTCCAGCGGCGTTCCCTGGGGCCGCTCTGTCCGGCGGAACCGGACGGCCGTACGGCGCAGCCGCTGCTCGGCGTTGCTGGGGTATGACGTTGAGGCGCTGTTCTCACTGTTGGGGGATTTTGAAGAGGCGCTGGGGGATCTCGTCGCGCCGCGAGGAGGCGTCAGGACGTGCCGCGGCGTTCCGGGCCTGCGTGCGGGTCTCCCTCGGTGATCGGGCGGGCTCGGCCGGTGCCGGTGTCGATGAGGATCTGCTTGGCCGGTGCGAGATTGTCGGCGCGGACGGACTGGGCCATCGCGGTGTGCGCCGCGTCGGGCGTCGTGTGCGGAGGGATCACCAGCAGGGAGAAGATATCTTGATCGTTTCGGGTGATGAGGATGGTGTCGTCACCCACGGGGAATGAGTCGATGTGCACGATGCGGTCGTCGATGATCAGCCGTGTCGGCAGTTCTTCCCAGGCGTCGGAGTCCAGGCCGACGCGCATCACGGGCCCGAGGTGCTCGGTCAGCGCGGCGACCAGGGCGGGAAGCTCGGCGCCGATGTCGCGCGAACGCGGCCACCACGCACCATCAAGGATGCCCTCACGGGTATGTGTCGTCGCCAACCGCAGTAGGGCTGTTCCAGGTTTCACAGCATGCTGGATCGCGTCCGGCAGAAGATTCACTGCACGCGGGGTGTCGGCGTCGGACATGATCTGCTCGCCCTCTGCGGGGTTCGGTGGACCGCCGGTTTCACCGTACTCCGGGAGCCCACTCACGGGCTCAGCCGCGCCGTGCGGATACTGATCACACGCCGGCTCGGCGAGGCCTCGCACCGGAGTACAGTGAAACTACCGGGAGCATTTCGCACACCGGCTCCCACGCGGGTGTCGTTCTCGGCGAGAAACAACACCGGGACGTTGCAAGACGCGCCCAGGGACAGGTCCGCGCCATGACCGTGACCATCGACCGTACGACCACCAATGAGCGCGTACCCTCGCCACCGGCCCGTCTGTCGCTGACGCCGGCCACCCCGGTTCCAGGTGCTCTGGACGGTGCGTGGTGGCCCCGCTCCCGCGATCTCCTCCGTGAGCTGCCGCCCCTGACGGATGTGCTGGACACACGCTGGGGCCGGATCACCCGCGTCTCCGTGAACCCGGCCCACTGGCCCGTGATCCCACGCAAGGTGGCTGCGACCGGGCACATGGTGAACGTGGGCTGGTTCACCGATGAGCAGGACCCACACAAGTTGATCCTGCTCTCCTACACCGTAGGTCGCTGGGACCTTCTGGTGATCCCGCCGGAAACGAGTGCGGCAGCCGCCGCCCGGCTGATGGCCGCCGCGGCCACTATCGGCAGCCTGCTCACCGCCAGCGGTCTGATGGCGAGCGAGGCCGCCACCGGCAACGCCCGGGAGGATCTCAGCCGCGAGGAGGAATGGGAGAGCGAAGGCGGGCCGCCTCAGTGGCGGCCGGAGGCCGCACCCGCCCGGAGCCCTGAGCTCCACCGGACTCCTGAGCTCCCAGGGAGGTGAGGATGTGGAGACCGCCATCACAGTGTCCGTGATGATCGGCATGTTGATGCTCGGAGTGCTGCTGATCCACCTGCTCAACGGCCAGCACAGCGAGCGGATCTCAGCCTTCCACTACAGCGATGCCCTGCCGGGAGTCGGCCGACGGAGCGGGAAGAGCCGACGGCCGGCAAGCCCGCCCGACCGCCCGTCGCCTCCTCCTCCTCACCCCGAACAGCGCGACGGGCCGCGAATGGCGCATGGCCTTCTCCTGACCGGGGCCGGTGGGCGCGGAGCGAGGCCCGACGCCCACCGGCACGTCTTCCTGATGAACGGGGTCACCACGGAGTCACCGGAATCACCCCCGGCAGGGCGCGCCGAGGTGCGTATCGTCGCCGCGTCCCCCGAGGTCGCCCGTCAGGTCGCAGAGGTACTCCGTCGTTGCTTCGCCGGCACCGAACAGCGGAGCTACCCCGCCGGCGCGGAAGGCGGAACCCGCCTCCATCTCATCGTGGACACCACGCGAACGGCAGAACCGGAGCGGTCCTGGCTGGTAGCAAGCCGGTCCTCCGGGCAGGACGCCACGCAGACGGACGAGGTCTGAAGGGATGCTCGCCAGTGGGCCCAAAAAATCCCCTATGCCGGAAAGGCGAACTCGGCATAGCATGGTGAGTGGGTCGGTTCACTCTCACGTGCAACCGACCCGAAAGGGCGGCCTCGGTGCTTCTGCGCCGGGGCCGTTGTGGGGAGAGCCCCGATGCCGGGGTGGAGTCGGAACCAGCACGACCACAGTGCGGCAAGCAGCACAAAGGCTCACCTCTGTGAGGGCGGTGCCTGCTGGACCGGCCTCACGAGATGGCGCCCAGCTCAGCTGATCGCGACTCTGGTCGCGGAGGAAGTGGGCAGGATCGGCGGGCGGGACGTTTCGATCCCCCTTCAGGGCTACGAGCTCGCCGCATGCCTTGAAGCAAGATCCCCAAGGCCGGCATACGCGAGTGAGTAGAACGCCGGGAGGTGGCATCGTCCGGAATCGCGGTCGGTGCGTCGGGATGGAGTGCCGTTGCGGCTGATGACGGGGTGGTCATCAGCCGCAACGGTGTTGTCGGGCCATCGAGTGATCTTAGTTTCGGCTACCTGTCGCCCAGGGCGACTACGCCCACGTAGTAGGCATGTGCCGAGCGCTGGCACATCCCGGTGAGGCGGCTGAGATCGAGGGGGTGCCACCTGGTGCATTCGTTCAAAAGGCCCTGGTGGAAGAGGTCGTCAACCCTGGCCTTGAACCTGTTTGAAGGCTTGAAGAACTCTTCTTCTCCGATCAGTTCCTGGTAGTTGCGGTACCCGAAGTCGTGCCTGGCGCACTCATCTGTGAAGTCGAAGCCGGTCGGGGCGTCGGAGCCGCCGCTGCAGCCGTTGCTGTCCCAGTTGAACCCGAACCTGTCGGGCCGCTTCTTGCTGTGGTTGACCCTCGCCTTCCACCAAGCCCTGGTGGCGGCGTCCCCCGGTTCGCTCAGCTCGTCAAGGCGCTGTAGCTTCTCCTGCGGGGTGACCGGTCCGGATGCGAGCGCGCCGATCCCGGTCCAGTCGGTGCCGCTGCCGGCCCACTTGACGGCTCCCGAGCGGTCAGGAGTCACTCCGTAGAGGCCCTGGAAGCCAACCGTGAAAGCGGCGCCTGCGCCACCGGTCTTGGTCCAATTGCCGGCTCTCCGTTGTATTTGACGAGCTCACATCGGCTGGGGTCTCTGCGCCGGCGCGGGGGTCGGTATCTCGGTGATGTTCTCGTAGCACAGCGTGCTGTAGGCGCTGGTCGTCCGTCAGGCAGGAGCGGTTGCTCTGTTGGTGGTAGGTGAAAGTACCCTCGGCCTGGTTGGTCCAGCCGCCGAAGATGAGGGGCGTGCCGGCTTGAGTTGAGGTGTCGCCGGGCATGAGCTCGCTGATGGCGATCGGGATGGCCACCGTGGGCCAGGGGCTGGGAGCTCATGCTGGAGCCGAGCCGCCAGGCCATGGGTACGTAGCCCGAGCAGTCCTGCCGGTAGCGCCCCCATGGCGTCGTCAGCTCACCAGCCGAAGGGACCCCCGGCACCGTTGCTGCTGTAGGGGACCTTGTGGTCGATCCATGCCTGGGCTCGTTTGATCACCTGCTCGAAGCCCACCGTCATCGCACCTGCCCCCGTCAACGCCAAGGCAACGACAAAGGCCACGACAAGTGACGCCGCCCATACGCGTACTACGACTGGCACTGGACCAGGGCCTACTGCAGCCGGGCCTGGATGCGCCTCTCGAGCCGCA
The DNA here is from genome assembly GCF_056431485.1 of Streptomyces sp. NPDC045899. Lineage (NCBI taxonomy): Bacteria > Bacillati > Actinomycetota > Actinomycetes > Kitasatosporales > Streptomycetaceae > Streptomyces > Streptomyces sp. NPDC045899. Next base: position 289,287 of record NZ_JBWKKP010000006.1, on the reverse strand, counting down.
CTTCTGCAGGCGACTGGCGAAACCCACTGTCACAGTGCAGGTGCGAGCTTTCGCAGTGCGGCCACGGCTCCTCCACCGGCCACAGCAACGGCCCCCCGACCGAGCTCTCCCTGACCGACGGTGATCCGGGTCGAGGATGCAGCCGAATCGCAGGACGCGCCAACGGAGCCAGCTCAGGAAATACCGCAGTCACCTCGACTGGCCGCGGCGGAGTCGTACGTACGAAAACCATACGGTGATCCTGTCACCAGCCACCGACAGTCCCCCGCCTCTTCAACCTGTCGCATGGCCCACCACCCGGCCGCGGTGACGACGGGAACCAGGGCGATGGACGCCTGCGTCGGCAGTGACCAAGCCCACGGAATTCGGGCGGTGTTGGAGCGGACATGCCCATTACAGTCAGCGCCGTGGACTTCCTCACCGACATTCTGGGCGAGCCCTACCAGGCGATCGACCTCCCGCTCACCGCCGACGACGAGGGCGACGTCGTCGCAACCCTGATCCGCCGCTGGTCCGAAGGTCCTGGCGCCTCCGCTGGAGGCAGCCGCCGTGCCGTGCTCTATGTGCACGGCTATGTCGACTACTTCTTCCAGACCCACCTGGCCGACTTCTACACCGAGCGCGGCTACGACTTCTACGCGCTGGACCTGCGCAAGTACGGCCGCTCACTGCGCCCGCACCACTCGCCGAACTACATTCACGACCTCGACATCTACGACGAGGAACTCGATGAGGCCATCCGCATCATCCGCGAGGTCGACGGACACGACACCCTCTTGCTCAACGGCCACTCAACGGGCGGCCTGATCAGTGCCCTGTACGCCGACCGGCGGGCGGGGCAGGGAATCATCGACGCGCTCTTCCTCAACAGCCCGTTCCTGTCCCTGCCCGCCCCGTCGCTGATACGCACCCTCGCCGCCCCCGCCGTCGACCTCCTCGGGCGTTTCGCAGCTACCCGCAAACTTCCGGCTCCGCTCAACCCGCACTACGTACACAGTCTCCACCGCAGTTTCCGGGGCAGTTGGGAGTTCGACCTGACGCTCAAACCAGCCGAGGGCTTCCCCCTCTACGCCGGGTGGCTGGCGGCCATCCAACGGGGGCAGCGGCGTGTCCGCCGCGGACTGGGGATCGACTGTCCGGTCCTCGTGATGGCTTCGACCGCCAGCTCCACCACCACCAAATGGGACGATGACCTGCTCCGCACCGACGCCGTACTGCGCGCCGAGGACATCGCCCGCCTCGCACCCCGGCTGGGGCCGCGGGTCACCACCGTGCGCGTCCGGGACGGGGTGCACGACCTGGTCCTGTCGACACCCGAGGTGCGCGAACGCATCTTCACCGAGCTCGGCCTCTGGCTCAGCGCCTATCACCCCCGGCCGTAGAGCGTGATCGGTAGCCGTCCGGACCTGCCGGCTACCCCCATCCACCCATGGGGTGCCGGCACCCACCTCGACACCTCCTCGGATCACAGCAGGCGTGTGAGAGGCAGCGCCGCGATGTCGGGAGCGGGCCGGGAGACATACAGGTCGGTGTGGTAGTAACCGTCCGCTTCCTTGCCGGCCGTCTGCAGTCCGTTCTCAGCCAGGGCGTCGAACGCCGCGTACCGCTCGGAGCTGTCGGCGAAACGGCGCTGCCGGAAGGTACGGGTGGGAAGTTTCTCCGTCACCAGACCCGAGCGGGCCAGCAGATCGACAACCGGCTGGTAAGGCACGGTGCGCAGCACGAACGCCGCGACCCACGGCGGGGTCGGCATGGAGTCGAGAAGCCTGGTGAACGTCCGGGTGAAGACGTAACCGACGCCGCCCGTGACGGTGATCAGGTCCGTGCCCGCCAGTGCGCGGCGCAGCGCGGGGCTCGGTTCGGTGAGTTCGAGGTTCTCCGCGAAGGCGTGGTCGAGCAGGCCGACGGCGCGGGCGTATGCGACGGCCCGGGCTGCCGAGTCGATGCCGGTCGCCGTTGCGGGGTCCAGGCTGCGGCGCGCTGCGAAGAAGGCCCGGTCCTCGGCCACCAGCTGCCGGGGCGGCACCGCGGAGAGGCGGTGAGAGGTGTACCGGGTGAACAGGTCCGCCAGAGTGACCTCGTGGTTGAGGAGGGCTGTGTTGATCCCGTAGGAGCAGCACAGGTCCACCACCTTCAGTGGCGTCCGTTCGGGGTGCAGGCCCCGCAGGACGTGAGCCAGCGCCCGGAAGACGGCTTGGCCGTGATGGGGTATCTGGTACTCGAGGGATTGCAGGGTTGCGAAGTACGGGCGTGGGTCAGGACAGTCGTAGATTTCGTCGAAGTTCGCCTTGCCCCAGTCGGCGTTCGCGGTATCGCTCGCTCCTGCTGCCATGAGCATCTCCTGACCCGCGACGGCCGGGGGAAGAACCCGACAGCCGCAGGGATCCGAGGCCAGCGCCTATGCGCTCGGCAGGCCGCGCCACGGTCCCACTATGCGCTCTCCGGCGCCAGGCGGCAGCTTGGAGGGGCCGACCGGATGATTACAGTCCGTGACCGGGCCTTGGTACGGCCGGGGCACGTTGCCATGTCGTCACGTCGGCCGGCCATGAAGGCCGGGCTCTTCGAACACTCCTGGCCAGGCAGGGAGAGAATCCCAGCATGGTGATGGCACGGCACCGGTACTCCTCCTCGCCCGCCGTGGACGGGCACCCGCTCCTGGATGAGCCGGGCTTCTGGCCCGCGCACTTGGCTGACCTCTGCGAGGGCTTGCCGCCAGAGCTCTTCGGCTCGGATGCGGGTGACGCGGACGCCATGCTGGACGAGCTTCACGACCCATCGGCCTGGCCGGTGTTCACCGTGCCTTTGATCGGCGGCTTCACGATCGTCGTGCACTACAACAGCGGCGAGGAGTTCACCACCACGGACTACTTCCTCACGCACCCCGCCTGGAGCCAGGATCTCGTCCTGGCCAGCGACGATCAGGACCGTATCGGACCTGGGCTGTGCTGGCCCGAGCTCGCCGCATTGCTGCAGGCACCGGCAGACGCCGTCGGGATCGCTGACCCTCATGTGCGGCTGCTTCTCCTGCTTCCGGTCCTGGGCGACACCGCAGTCCAGGAAGAAGCTGTGGCAGCCGTGGTCCGGGCCCTGATCGCCCAGGGTGCTCCCGAGGCGAGCGAGCCGTTGGCCAGGCGCTTGCTCCGGGGGCACCCCATGTGGGGCGCCCAGGACTGGTGGTTCGACACAGATGAACGCAGCTGGATCTGCGAAGGCGATCACAGCCCGCGCAAGACTCCCTTGGGCGGCCACTTGCCCGAACAGCAGCGAGCTGCTCTCGAGGCGTGCTTGACGCCCGGATGACCGACTCGGGCTGCGCGCGGGCCGGCATCCCGGCCAGGCGTTGTCGGTGCCGCCTGCCACCGTCCGGAGGTTCGGCCGGGCCCGCAACCCGCTCGTCGAACAGGGACGGCACCACGATGCGTGGGACTCCGGGCGGATCATCGGCGCGAACGGACTGCCCGGCGAGCTGACGTGGGAGGAGTTCGTCGCATCCAGCAGCAGAGCCCGGCACCTGCAGAACCCGGCGGCGCCAGGCATCTTCCACTCCTGGCCTGGTTCGGGGGAGAACTGGCTCCTGCCGCGGGCCTACACGGACCTCCTGGACCACTGGGAGCAGCGGGAAGAGCACTGGTGACCCGGGCCCGGCTGCGCTCCTCCTGCGGCGACCAGGGACGCTACTGGGGTGAGTGGCGGGCTCCGGCGACGTCGGGGTACATCGCCCGGTGCCCGCCGCGCCCGGCGGTCAGGATGGCTGGACTTGATCGAAGACGGCGAGGGCTTCGGCGGGGTCCGGACTCACCAGGCGTTCCAGGCCGGCCGTCGTGATCTTCGCCCACCAGGCGGCCCGTGCCCACATCTGTCCCTCGAAGGCGCGGACGGCGTCGTCCAGGTCTTCGGTGCCGGCGGTGGTGATGGACTCGGCGAGCTCGGCGCCTTCCAGCATCGCGAGGTTCGCGCCCGCCCCCAAGGGGGGCATCAGATGGGCGGCGTCGCCCAGTAGCGTCACCCCGCAGACGTGGGTCCAGGTGTGGGACACGGGCAGGGCGTGGATGGGGCGGTGGACGAAGGCGGTGCCGTGGCGGAGGAGGTCGAGGACGGGAGCGGCCCAGCCGTCGAACAGAGCCAGCAGGCTCGCTCGGACATCCTCGACATCGGCCAGGTCCAGGTTCGTGTGCCAGTCCAGCGGCGCGCGGAACCGGGCGTACACCTTGACATGGCCGCCGCTGGAGCGCTGGGCGACGAGGCTTCGGTTCACGCCGTACACAGCCAGGGAACCGTCGCCGATCAGCCCGGCGAGGTCCGGGTGGCGGGTGTCGACGTCGTCGAGGGAGGCCTCCATCGAGGTGACGCCGGTGTAGTGCGGTGCCACCGACGAGACCGCCGGACGGACCCGGGACCAGGCGCCGTCCGCGCCGACCACGAAGTCGAACGCCTCCTGTCGCCCGTCCGCGAAATGGACCAGTACGCCGTCCCGGGTTCCCGGCACCAGCCGCGTCACGCTACGCCCCCACTGGACGTCGAGGGAGCCGAGCAGCAGGTCACGGAGCTGTCCGCGGTCGATCTCGGGGTTGGCCTGTTCATCCGGAGTGGGTTGCCAGTCGCGCAGGACGGTCCCGTCCGTGTCCAGGATGCGCATGGCCTGCCCCTCGGGACGGGACAGCGTCTGGAACTCCGCCAGCAGCCCAGCCTTGTCCAGCGCGAGCTGACCCAGCCCTCGGTGCAGGTCCAGCGTGCCGCCCGGGGGGCGGGTGTCGGGGGCGGGATCGCGTTCGAGGACGGCGACCGGATGGCCGTGGCGATGCAGAACGCGGGCGAAGGTGAGGCCGGCAGGACCACTGCCGACGACTGCTATACGACGTCTCATGTCGATACACTGTATTGAGTCGATACGATGCATCGCAACGGTACGATGCCCCTATGACCGTGTGGGACCGGCCGGAGCCGCCGACTCAACCCGTGCCGCTCGACCGGGAGCGGATCGTCACCACCGCCGTCGCGCTGGCCGACGAGGGCGGGCTGGAGGCGGTGTCCTTGCGTAAGATCGCCGCCCGCCTGGACGCCGGTCCTATGCGGCTGTACCGATACATCTCCACCAAGGAGGAGCTGTTCGACCTCATGGTGGACGAGGTGTACGCCGAGATCCGCCCCGAGGAGCAGCCCGGCGACTGGCGGGAGGCGCTGGGCATCCTCGCTCAGCGCACCCGGCAGGCCGCCCTCCGCCACGAATGGCTCGCCGATCTCCTCGGCGGACGCCCGGCCCTGGGCCCGAACGGCCTCGCCGTGACCGAGGCCACACTGTCCGCCTTCGACGGCATCGCCGACATCGACACCGTCCTGCGCGCCGTGGAAACCGTCAGCGCCTACTTCATCGGCGCGATCAGACGCGAGATCGCGAACCTGCGGGCCGAGCGCGCCACGGGCCTGTCCAAGCACGACTGGCAGCGCGCCAACGGCCCGCATGTGACGAGCATGTTGGCCACGGGACGCTTCCCGGCGCTGGCCAGGGCCGTGCACGACGGCACCGACGTGGATGCCGAGGCATCCTTCGCCACCGGCCTGGACTGGGTCCTCGACGCCGTGGCCACCAAACTCGGCCAGCCGCCGGCGTGACACTCAGCTCCTGCTGAATCCGGGGCCGGCTCCACTCGCAAGCCCCCGTGCGCCATGCGGTCTTCAGGCCTCGGCCGCTTCCCGATGGAGGAAGTCGAGGACGAGTGGACTCGCACAGGAACGGAACTCTTCGAAGTAGGCGTGCCGGGCCCCGGGGATGAGTGTCATCCGGGCACCAGGAATCCGTTCGGCGAGCAGCGGGGCGTTCGCGGCGGGGTTGAGGAGGTCGGCGTCGCCATGCAGGATCAGCGTCGGTGCGCTGATGGCGGGCAGCTCATCCCACGCGTCATGGTCGCGACTCGCGGTCAGGTGTGCGCGACGCGCACGGGCGGACATGGTGGGGTCACCCAGGGTCTGATAGGGCGCGGAGTGGGCCGCCAGCCAGGCCGGGGTGTACATCAGTCCAGCCAGGGCCCGCTGTGCCGCGGCCACGTCGGGCGCCGCCAGGGACCGGCGGACCTCGTTGCTGCGTTCCAGGCTGAGCGGCCCACCAGGGGAGGTGCAGCCCAGTATCAGCCCACGGACCCGTTCCGGGTGCCGGATGGCCAGCCACTGAGCCACCCGCCCTCCCATCGAGGTGCCGTAGACGTCCGCACGGTCGATGCCCAGGTCGTCGAGCACCGCGATCACGTCGCGCGCGAACTGCTGTGTGCTGTAAGGAGTTCGGGGCTCGTCACTCTCGCCGGTGCCGCGATAGTCGATCGTCAGGGTGCTGTGCGCGGTGTGGAAGTCCTCGCGGATCCCGTCCCACCAGTGGTGGCTGTTGGCCTGGCCGGCGAGCAGGACGAGTGGGGGGCCGTCGCCACGGAGTTGGTAGGCGATGCGGGCACCGTCCGGGGTCGTGGTGTGCGGCAAGGGAGGATCCTCTCGGAACCGGTGAGGGGACCGGCTGCCCCGGTGCGACGGCCGTCGGCCGTCAGGACGGCGGCGCCGCCCCCTCCGACCGTACGGGAGCGGCACCCGCAAACCGCTACCCGCTACCCGCTACCGGGCGAGTGCCATCTCGCACCCTGGGACCGGCCGACCGGTAGCCAGACGCCGAGCTGAACGCCGTTCCGGGTGGGTATCGGCAATCTGTCGATGGACGCTGATATCGCGCCTGTTCTGTGCCCTCACTACGCCTTGCCGACCGAGCACCGGTGGAACCGAGTGCCGGGGGCGACCCTGCTCGGTGACACCGCCCACCTCGCAGCCCCGAACGGCGAAGACGCCAACCTGGCCATGCTCGACGGCGCCAGACTCGGGAAGGCCCTCGCCGCGCATCCCGACGACATCGAGGCCGCGCTCACCGAGTACGAACAAGCCATGTTCGCCCGTGACAGCAAGGCCGTCACTTTTGAAGGCACCGAACTTCACGGGTCGCCAATGAGGACGCGCCGCACCACTCAACAGTGCTGTCCCACAGGCTGCCGTCAGGCGCGGACAGGCCCGGGCATTCCGCAGGCGGGGGGCGGAACCCTCGCGTTCGGTACCGCCACCCGCCCGCCCGCCTCTTACCTGGTGTAGTCCTTGATCCAGTAAGAGCAGTTGATCCAGCCCGGAAGCTCGCCACTGAAGTCCTTCGCGCAGGCCTTGAACTTGACCTCGGTGTTGCGCGGGATGCTGCGGATCTGGCAGTACTCGAACCCGTTGTCCGCACCGTTCCGGTCGTCGCACGACGTGATCTCGTCGCGGCCGGGGAGCTTGATGCGGAGCACCATGCCGTAGCCGTCCTTCTTGGTGTCCGCGATCCGGAACTTGTTGTTGTCGATACTGTTGAACGCCCCGGTTCCGACACCGTGCGACGCGTCCGCGATGGTCCAGGATCCGACGGCGTTCGCCGGGGCCTGCGCAAGGGCGACACAGGCGGCGGCGCCGACCGCCACGGTCAGAACACGCTTGATACGGGACATACGTCCCTCACTCTCTTCACTCACAGGCTCCCTGAGCGGCGAGCCTGTCGGGTCATCAGGAAAGGATCATGCCCCGGACAAGCGCAATTCGCCAGCGTTGTATGGGTACTTCTTCACCGACACACTGTGTGCGGTATGTCGAATAGGTGAGTTGGCGGAGGCATGCATGCCAGATGCCCGGACGCGTCCGCGTCTGGGCATCCTGTGGGCGGGCGGCGGAGCCCCCGCACTCTGTGCCGCCGCCCGCCCTCTGCACAGCACCGCAGCGCCGCCGCTCCCCGGCCGACCACCGCCCCGCCTAACCGGCTCAAACGAGATCACGAATCGACTGATCATCCGCGCTGCTATTTCTCGTGACCATCCACGGCCCCGAGATCCACAACTGCCGCCCAAACCAGTGCTTCGGAACCGCGGACGAGCTGCGCGACCGCGCCCTGGGAGACAGCGTTGTTCCACCGCACCGCCGGCTTCGTGCCGGCCTCGGAGATGATCCGGGCCGAAGAAGCGGCCGCTGATGAGCACTTGGAGACCCATCACTCGCCGCGCACGCACCGGGTTCGCGTGTCGCCTTGTGAGTGGACGCCCCATCCGATCTCCACGTCGTCGCTCCGACGAGCGTCGCCGGGCTCCTTGACGTGCCCGAGCGGCCATCCACGGTCCAGCGCCGCGTCTTTGCCCGCGTTGCCCACGTACACACCGTCGTCCATGTGCCCGGATGCTCACACGTACCGGGCCCGCGGTTAGGGTGGCCAGATGTTCCGCACACGGAGGGCCCGCAGGCGGGAGGAACGTCAACGGCAGCTGGCGACGGAGCTCAGGTCGACCGAGGGCGCGGTGCGCGAAGCGGCGTCCCGGAGCATCGCACACTTTCCTGATACCGCCTGGGCGCTGCGTGAGTTGCTGTGGTCCCTCGACAACGAGCCGTCGGTGGATGTGTTCGAGGCGGTGGCGGAGAGCTTCACCTTCGCGCTCGGCAAGGACCCGTCCCTGTACGCGGAGGCCGAGCGGATCCTGGCCGGGTCGCTGTCCGATCCGGCGGCGCTGGTGGGTGCCTGGACCGCGTTCACCGGGCGGCTCGGCTCGGCCTGTACGCACACCCTGGACGACGAGCTGTGCTGGGACATCCGCACCCGACAGGGCACCCTGCGGGAGGTCGGCTGGACCGAGGCGGGAGCACCTGGTGAGGGCCTGGCCCACGAGGCGCAGATGGGGGTTGCGGTGCGGGACGTGCACGCCGCCCTGCGCCGCAGCGCCGCTCCGCTCCCTGCGGGAACGGCTGAGCGGATCCAGGAAGAGGCGCGTCTCCTGCTCGGCCGGGCACTGGCTCATCCGCCGGGCAGTGCGGAACGCTCCGAGCAGCTCATCGCTCTCGCCCAGTCCCCGGATACGCGAACGTGGCGGGACCGCGCCTGCGCCAGTGCCCGCATCGACGAGATCCTCGTGCTGTGCCGGAGCGCGGATCCGGCACGGGTCCGTGTCGGGGTCGAGGCGCTGGACCTCCTCATGATGCTCCACATCCATGGCCATGGGCGCACCGGACCGATCCTCGCCACCCTCGGTCCTCTCGCCGTTCCCGGCCAGGACGCCTCCGTGATGTCCAAGGTGCTCGACTGCTACCGGACGCTTGGGGTCCACCACCAACTGGTCGAGATGCCGGTGGCGTTGTTCCTGTCGTGCACGCGGCACACCGAGGCGCAGGTGAGATCGTCGGCCGCCATGGGGCTGCCCACCATCACGAGGAAAGGTCCGGAGGAAGCGTCGGCCGTGGCGGTGCTCATCGAACTCCTCGACCACGACCCCGATCGCGGCGTCCGGTTGGACGCGGGCACCTCCCTCGCCGATTTCGAGTGCGCCGACAAGGCCAACACCCGGGCATCCGGGGCCGCGCTGGCCCGCTACGCCGACTCGCCCGACGCCGCCTTCCGCGCCCGGTCGGTCTCCGGGGCCTGGCAGCGCAAGGAGCCAGGGGCGAACCGCTGGCTGCTCGACGAGCTGCAATCACCCGACCCCTCCTGGCACTTCGTCCTGCTGGCCGAATCCCGCACGATGGACCTGGCGCTGGAGGATGACGTCCCGTCCTCGGTGCCGGCCGAATTCGAGCAGGCGCTGCTGCGGCTGCAGCGGACGGGATGGGCCGAACGGGATGATCCGGATAACTCCCCGGATCCTGAGGGGCGCGCGGCCATGGTGGCCTTCGCACTGGAGAACCTGCGTCTGTTCGCTCCCTGATGCCGCCCCCGCCGCACACCTCACCCGTACGGGTCCCCGTGCAGACCAGGGTGCGAGGGCTTGCCCGTCCATAGCGGGCGATCGGGGCAAGAGGGTGTACACACCTCTTGCCACTCTCAACGTATAGCGCACCGGGGGGCTTGCGGCAAGGCCCGGGTCGTGCCGCAGAATCGCAGGCCAAGACCAGAACCTGCGGTATTGGGGGATTCACGAAGTGCGTACGTTCTTGTCGGTTCATGGATCGACTCCGGATCGGAGCCGGTGATATGAACCCGCTGACCACCAGCGCGTTTGCGCTTCCCGACCGTCTCGCCCCCAAGGCCGACCCGATGCTCATCGCCGACGACGAGCATCACTTCGCGGCCATCGCCGAATGCCTCGACCGGACGATCGCCGAACTGTCCGACCGCCTCGATGCCGAACGCAAGGCACCCGGCGGCATCGGCCGCGGGGCGATGGACCGGGACAGGGAGATCCACCGGCTGACCGGCCGCCTCCGCGCCTTGCGCCGCTTCGGCCTGGACCTGTGCCTCGGGCACATCGTCAGCGCCGACGACCCCGAGCCCGTGTACGTCGGCCGGCTCGGCCTCACGGACAGCACGGGGCGCCGACTGCTGCTCGACTGGCGCTCCCCGGCGGCCGAGCCGTTCTTCGCCGCAACCCACGCCAACCCGATGGGGCTGGCGAGCCGCCGCAGATACCGCTGGACCCAGGGCCGGATCAGCGACTACTGGGACGAGGTGTTCACCACCGACGGGCTGGAACGCCATGCCGCGCTGGACGACCAGTCCGCCTTCATCGCCAGCCTGGGCGGCCACCGGTCGTCCCGGATGCGGGACGTGCTCACCACCATCCAGGCCGACCAGGACGCGATCATCCGGGCGGGGTCCCGTGGCGCTCTCGTCGTCGACGGCGGCCCGGGAACGGGCAAGACAGTCGTCGCGCTGCACCGCTCCGCCTACCTCCTCTACTCCGACCCCCGCCTCGGTCAGCGTCGGGGAGGTGTGCTGTTCGTCGGTCCGCACCAGCCCTACCTGGCCTACGTCGCCGACGTCCTGCCCAGCCTCGGAGAGGAGGGGGTGCGCACCTGCACCCTGCGGGACCTGGTCGCCGAGGGAGCCGGGGCGGCGGTCGAGGCCGATCCGGACGTGGCACGTCTGAAGTCGTCCGCGAACATGGTGCGGGCGATCGAGAAGGCCGTCAGGTTCTACGAGGAGCCGCCCGCCGAGGGGATGACGGTCACGACCGACTGGTCCGACATCTGGCTGAGCGCCGATGACTGGGCCGAGGCGTTCGAGGCACCGGAACCCGGCACCCCGCACAACGAGGCCCGTGAGCAGATCTGGGAGGAGCTGCTCACGATCCTGATGGACAAGCACGACGGTGACGTCTCGCCCGACCAGTTCCGCAGGTCGCTGCTGCACGACGAAGAGCTGGTCACCACCCTCAACCGGGCCTGGCCGCTGCTCGAAGCGGCCGACCTGGTCGGAGACCTGTGGTCGGTACCCGCCTACCTGCGGATGTGCGCCCCCTGGCTCAGCCCCGACGAGGTCCGCACGCTTCAGCGCAAGCAGGCGCCCCAGGCCTGGACGGTGTCCGACCTGCCACTCCTGGACGCGGCGCGGCAGCGGCTCGGCGACCCGGAGACGGCACGGCGACAGCGCCGGCACAAGGCCGCCGTCGCCGCCGAACGGGAGCGTATGACCGATGTCATCGACACCGTGCTCGCGGCCGATGACGACGGTGAGGGCGCGGTGACGATGCTGCGCGGACAGGATCTCCAGGACAGCCTGATCGACGAGGCCGCCCTGCCCAACGCCGACCCGGACCGGCTCGCCGGCCCGTTCGCGCACATCGTCGTGGACGAGGCGCAGGAACTGACCGACGCTGAGTGGCAGATGCTGCTGCTCCGCTGCCCGTCCCGGAGCTTCACCATCGTCGGGGACCGCGCCCAGGCCCGGCACGGGTTCACGGAGTCGTGGCAGGAACGGCTCGAGCGGATCGGGCTCGGCCGGATCAACGTGGCCTCCCTGAGTGTCAACTACCGGACGCCGGAAGAGGTCATGACGGAAGCCGAGCCGGTCATCCGAGCCGTGCTCCCGGACGCCAATGTGCCGGCCTCCATCCGCAGCGGCGACACCCCCGTCGTCCACGGGTCCGTCGCGGAGCTGGACTCGGTCCTCGGCACCTGGCTCGGCGGGAACACCGGCGGGATCGCCTGCGTCATCGGCGATGCCACGTTCCGGGCGACGCCCCGCGTCCGGTCGCTGAGCCCGGAGTTGTCCAAGGGGCTCGAGTTCGACCTGGTCGTCCTCGTCGACCCGGAGGCGTTCGGCGAGGGTGTCGAGGGAGCGGTCGACCGCTACGTCGCGATGACCCGGGCGACCCGGCAACTCGTCATCCTGACGAGCCCCTGACGGCTGGGCATGAGGTGGGCTGACGCGGCAGGGACGGGAGGGCCGGTGGAGCGCTGTACGGCCTCGGGGCTGGTGGCTCGCCTGTTGAGGTGTCGCGCCATTCCTCGTCGAGGGCGGTTCCGGTACCACCGTGTGCGGTCGCCGGGGGCGTATCGGTGGCGGTGACGCGCAGGGTGCGGCCCTGGCCGCGCCGTACGGTCACCCCTTGGCCGAGCACGGCCCGCTCGGTGGGCCCCGGTTCCGAGGGCGGCCGCTACCGCACTATCCCGCGCTGTGCGGCGGTAGCCACTGTGTGATCCGGTTGAACAAGTCCGTCAGCGGCTCGGTGATGTCCTGGCCGAACTCAGACAGCCCGTAGGTGACCTGAGGCGGCGTCGTCGGCTCCACCTCCCGCCGGATCAGGCCGTCCTGGACCAGCGCACGCAGGGTCTGAGCGAGCATCTTCTCGCTGATGCCGTGGATGCTGTTGCGCAGCTCGTAGAACCGAAGGTCGTTGCTCCGCAAGGAGATCAGCACCCAGATACCCCACCTGCTGGTCACGTGGTCGACCATGTCACGTGCGGGGCAGTCGGTGTGAAACACCTCATACCGACTGCCCACTTCGGCCTGTGTACGCTGCGCACCTTCTCTCACGTCTGGAGCTTACCTCTAGGTACGTTCTTACGAAAAGTAAGCCCGGCTCCTAGCGTCAATGCCCTAGTACACGACCGACCAGGAGCTGAACATGATTGTGGTGACCGGGGCCACCGGGAATGTGGGCCGACCTTTGACGCACGCCTTGGCCGAGGCGGGCGAGCAGGTGACGGCGGTCTCGCGGCACGCGGTGGCGCTGCCGGACGGAGTCCGGCATGTGGCGGCCGACCTGGCCGAACCGACAAGTCTCACACCCGCGTTGGACGGGGCAAAGGCACTGTTCCTCCTGCTGTCCGGCGACCTGCACGCCCCCGACGCCAGGCCGGCCGACATCATCAGCCTGGCCGCGGCCAGTGGGGTCCGCCGAGTCGTCCTGCTGTCCTCGCAGGGCGTGGCGACCAGACCGCTCGGCCCGTCGCGGGTCGCGATGCGCGCGGTGGAGGACGCGCTGCGGGAGTCCGGCCTGGCCTGGGCCGTCCTGCGACCGGGCGGCTTCGCCTCCAACGCCTTTGCCTGGGCCGAGTCCGTCCGCACACAAGGGACGGTCGCCGCGCCCTTCGGCGACGTAGGGGTGCCGGTCATCGACCCTGCGGACATCGCCGAGGTCGCGGCGGCCTGCCTGCTGGACGAACGGCACACCGGCGGGGTCTACGAGCTGACCGGGCCAGAGGTCATCACACCGCGTCAGCAAGCGGAGGCAATCGCCGCCGAGCTCGGCTCGCCCGTACGGTTCCACGAACTCACCCGCGACGAGGCCAAGGCCATGATGACCCAGTTCGTGCCGGTGGAACTCGCCGACGACACCCTCGACATCATCTCCGCCCCGAACCCGGCAGAACTGCGGATCAGCCCGGACGTGGAACGAGTCCTCGGCCGCGCCCCGCGCCCCTTCAATGGCTGGGTCACCCGCAACATCGCTGCCTTCCGCTGAGGCACAACTCAACGGAAGAACACCTGGGCGCCTCATGCGGCTGTGGCCGCACGAGGCGCCCACAGCTTCGATCAGATGGGTGAGGAGGACCTGTGCAGGGAGTGCAGCTCCAGGGCCGAGTCGAGGCCGAGGTCGTCGCGGTAGGCGGCGAAGCGGAAGCCCAGGCGCTGGAGTCCGACCCGCGGTCCCCGCTGGGGACGACGACGGGGCCGGGCAGGACTACGGGCAGCCGACCCGGGCGTTGGTCCGGGGCCGCCGTCGCCTTCTCGGCACTCGCCCGGACCTGCCTGTTTCGCCTGGGCGGCCAGCTCTGCATCCTGGTCGTGACGGCCGGATTCCTGCTGCTCCTGCGGCTTTTTACGCGGCGCTGATCGGTGCCGGATCGGCGGGGAGCTGCCAGTCGCCGCCGCGGTCTTCCCTGGAGAAGCGTGCGGTGAGTTCCGGGACGCGGAGGAAGCAGGCAAGTGCGGTGATGACCTGGAAAGCGTCGATCGCGCGCTGAGTCATCGGCATGCCCAGGCTCAGCAGGCGCGGATTGACTTCGCCCTGGATCTCATCGACGAAGGGCCGCAGCGTTCTGTCGTAGTTCGCGAAGGCGGTCAGCAGGTCGCCGGGGTGGCGGTTGATCTCGCCGGCCAAGACGTGGGCGCCGGCCAGGCCGGCGGAGATGCCCATGCCACTGTAGGGGGAGGCGCAGTGCGCGGCGTCGCCGGCCAGGACCACGCGGCCCTTGGACCAGGTGTCGGTGCGCACTTGGGCGATCTCCTGGGAGTAGAAGAACGGGCTGGTCTTCATGCCTTCGATGAAGCGCTCGGTCTGCCAGCCGGCGTCGCGGAACCGGTCGGCCCAGAAGTCCTGCTGGCGCTCGACGGGCGCGCGGTGGATCGCGGAGGCTTCCTCGGATTCCTCCCGCATCACGAAGTACACCTGGGTCTCGGTCGGGTTGTGGCTGCGGCGCATGATCTGGCGGCCTTTCGGGGCCATGTAGGTATCCCGGATGTTGCTGTCGGAGGCGATACGCGGGATGAACCAGTAAGCCATGTGAATGCCGACGCTCCAGTACGGATCGAGGCCCTGTGGCAGGAGCGCCTGCCGGATGCGTGATCCCTGCCCGTCCGCGCCGATCAGAAGGTCGAATGCTTGGGATGAGCCGTCGGAGAGCTGCGCGATGACCTTCTGCTCGTCCTGCTCGAAGCCGTCCACGCTCTTACCGAAGACGTACTCGGTGTCGTTCTTCGTCGCGTCGTGGAGGATGCGCACCAGGTCGCCGCGCATGATCTCGTACTCGGAGGTGAGGGTCTGCCGACCCTTTCCGGACGTATTGGCCATGATCGTCGCCTTGGCCTTGCCGCGAGCGTCCACGAAGGCGACACCCGCCTCGTCCACGAGCGCGTCGCGAACGGCGTCGAGGAGGCCCATCCGGTGGACGGCCTCGATGCCCTGCCCCCGCAGGTCGACCTGAGCGCCGGTGGCCCGCAGCGCCGGGAAGCGTTCAGCGACGGTGACCCGGTGGCCACCCCTGGTGAGCCAGAACGCCAGGGACTGCCCTGCTACCCCGGCGCCGACGACGAGGACCCTTAAGGACCGTGTTCCCGATCGCGTGATCATGACCCCACTCCAAAATCTATCAGTGAATGATTCTTTTCCACCGTCATCTATCACCGATAGATTGTCAACGTGACCAAGATGAACCGCGAGACCGTCATCACCGAGGCGCTCGGTCTGCTCGACGACGTCGGACTGGACGCCGTCAGCACAAGGCGGCTGGCGAAGCGCCTGGGCGTCGAGCAGCCGTCGCTCTACTGGTACTTCCGCACCAAGAAGGACCTCCTGGCCGCCATGGCGGAAGCGGCGATGGCACCCCACGCGGCGCAACCGCTGCCGACGCGCGGCAACGACTGGCGCGACTGGCTACGGGAGAACACGCGCAGCTTCAGGCACACCCTGCTGATGCGCCGGGACGGCGCACGGCTCCACGCCGGCACCACACCCACCAGCGACCTCGACCGGATCCGCCACAAGATGGACTTCCTCATCACCTCCGGTGTGCCCGAGCGTGACGCCCAGATGGCGATGTTGGCCGCCGGCCGCCTCACGGTCGGCAGCGTCCTGGAGGAACAGGCGGAACCGAGCACCGGCACCACCGCACTGCCTGATGTGCCGGCGATCGACCATGAGTCCGCATTCGAGGCGGGCCTCGCCCTCATCCTGGACGGCCTGGAACAACGCACCGCACAGGGGCGCAGGGCGTCCCTGTCGTCAAACGATCATTTGACGACAGACAGCCGACGCGTCCGATGAACCCGTGCCATCAGGGCGGTCGCGGCGGCTCGAATCCCATCAGATCCGATGGTGATTGCTGACAGGGTTTGACGACGGACAGGGTCCGATCCTCCGCACGGAACGGGCTCCTCGGAGGCGAACATGGTCTACAAGCGAGTCTCGACCAACCAGCCGTCGACCGCGACCGCCTCGCGCTGCGCATCCACGACGGCGCGTTCTCCGCGATGGACCTCACCGCCCTCCACCCGCGCACCTGCGAGCTGCTGTCCACCGTGACGTTCATGGTGCAGACCCTCGCCGCCGCCGGCGACCTGCAGCGCGACCTCCAGCGCGAGCTGACCTACAACGGACTGCGTGCCGCCGGGGCCAAGAGCAGCACGAGCGGGCGTCGCCCCGCCGTGGCGGCCCGCGAAGACCGGCGACGTACACACCTCGTACCTGGAAAGCCGCTGCTTCAGCCCTCCCCCGAGGCGATCTCCGAACCGACCAGCCTGCTCGCCCCGGCGACGCCCTCCGGCCCCCCGCTTGCCGCCCGAGCCGGGCAGGCCGGCCGTGCGGGCAAAGGCCGTTCAGCGCGGAATCACCCAGTCCGGTGCCCAGGTTCCGGCGGCGTCTTGGCCGCCCGTCATGGCGGCGAGGTGGGCGCGGAGGGCGGCCAGCGCCGGGTGGGGGTTGTCGCGGTGCCAGAGGAGGGAGTGCGGGTAGACGGGCGTCGGGTCGGTCACCGGGATGCGGCGCAGCCCGTGGCCGGCGGGCCAGACGAGGCGGGTCCGCGCGGTCGTGAAGGTTGCCAGGGCCGGGGTGTCGGCGATGGTGTCGAGGAGTGCGTCGGAGCCGAAGTTGGGGCCGGTCGCCTCGATGGTGAGGCCGAATTCGGCGACGAGGTCGCCGTAGTAGGCGGCCCACTCGGTTCCGGGGGTGATGCCGGGCATCCAGATCCGGTGCCCGGTGAGCTGGGCGACCGTCACCGACCGGGCGCCCGGCCAGCGCGTGGGCGGGGCCGGTGAGGAGCTGGTGCGGCTCGTCGAGCACCCGGACGGACTCGATGTCCTCGGGCAGGGGGTGGCCGGGCATGGCGACGGCGCGGAAGGACGCGTCGATGGCACCGGATCGGATGGCGGCGACGGCCGTCTCGACGTCGAACAGCATCACCACGTCGAGGTCGATCTCGGGGTGCGCCTGGTGGAAACCGCGCATCAGGCCCGACGGCGCGACGCGCGAGGCGATCACGTCGACGCGCAGCGGGCGGCGGCCGGGGCGCACGGACGCGCCCGCACGCTCGGCGACGCGCAGCAGCTCGCGTGCGTGGGGCAGGAACGCCTGACCATCGATGGTGAGCTCAGCGCCGCGTGGGGCACGGGTGAACAATCGCACGCCGAGGGTCCGCTCCAGCGCGGCCATGCGTTTGGAGACGGCCTGCTGGGTGACCGACAGATCGGCGGCGGCCTTCTGGAACTGGCCCGCGTCCGCGACGGCGACGAAGGTACGCACTGCTTCGAGATCCACGCCGACCCACCTTAGTGAACAACTGATGGTTGTGGACTGCTGGCAGATCAGTTGTTTGACCTGCTGCTGCCTTGCCCGCTTACCTCTCATCGGTCAACGTCGGTTTGTTCGGCTGGGACCTCAAGGGGAGTGCGCTGAGCATGGTGGGCAGGAGACGGCTGGGCCGGCAGTTCGGCTGGCTGTGGGCGTCATATGCGGTGAGCGCGTATGGATCCGGGCTGGGGTTCGGGGCGTTGCCGCTGATCGCCGTGGTGGTGTTGGATGCCGGACCCGCTGAGGTGTCCGCGCTGTCCGCGGTGGGGCCTGCGGCGGGTGCGCTGATCGCGGTGCCGCTCGCGCCATGGGTGGAGTTCCGGCGCAAGCGCCCGGTCATGGTCATGATGGATCTTGCCCGGTTCGCGGCCATGGCGACGATCCCGGTCGCCTACGCCTTCGGGCGGCTCAGCTTCCTCCAGTTGCTCGTGGTCTCGGCCGTGGTCGCCGCAGCCAAGATCGCCTTCAACGCGGCCGGCGGCGCCTGCCTCAAGGCCCTCGTGCGACCGGACGACCTGCTCGTCGCCAACGCCCGGTTCGAGTCCACGAACTGGAGCTCCATCGCGGTGGGGCCACCGATGGGCGGGGCGGCGATCGGCCTCTTCGGGCCGGTCACCACCGTGGTGGCCGACGCGCTCAGCTACCTGCTTTCCGCGCTGGGCATCACCGCGATCCGCGGCCAGGAAGAAGCGCCGCGAACGACCGGCCGGAGCCCGGTCCGGGCAGGCGCACTGCTCGACGGCTGGCGACACATCATGAGCCACCCCGGTCTGCGGCCGCTCTGCCTCAACCAGATGCTCGTCGCCGGCCTGATCATGGCCACCGAGCCGCTGCTGGCCGTGCTCCTGCTGCGCCAGCTCGGGTTCCCGCCCTGGCAGTACGGCCTCGCCTTCGCCGCCCCCTGCCTCGGCGGACTCATCGGCTCGCGGCTGGCCCGCCGTGTCGTGGCCCGCTTCGGCCGGCACCGGGTCTTCCGGACCGTCGGCACCCTGCGCGCCATCTGGCTGATCGGCCTGGCCTTCGTACGCCCCGGCGTCGTCGGCCTCGTCACCGTGATGGCCGTCGAGCTGGCGATCATCATCAACATGAGCCTCTACAACCCGGTACTCGCCACCTACCGGCTCGAACACACACCCAGACATCTCGTCGCCCGCACCCTGACGGCCTGGTCGGTCGGCCAGCAGGCGTCCATCGCCATCCTCACCGCACTTGCCGGGCTGCTCGCCGACATCACCAGCCCACGCACCGCTCTCACGGTCGCAGGACTGCTCATCCTGACCACCCCGCTCCTGCTTCCCCCGCGGGACCGAACGTCGCAGCTCGAGCCGGAACTGTCCCGAAGCCACTCATGAGGCACCGCAACTCACCGTCGAAGCCCGGGGACCGCAGGCCGCACACCGCGCTTCTCGTCATGGACCACCGGCCCGCGATCCTGGTCAGGCGCTCCTGGACCTTCTTCGGCCGGCGTGGAAGGGGCTCGCCCGTGCGCGTGGCCGTACAGGGAGATAGGCACGCTCAAGGGCCGGGCCCCCGCAGCAGTCCTCATCGGCTGAGCGCGGCTAGCACGGGGTGGCGTCCTCCGGCTGCTTCCACCCATGGGGTGTGTGTGCCTGTGGCGTCTACGGTCAGGCCGTACCGGCCGACGCCCGGACGGCCGAGGGTGTGCCAGCGATCGTAAGCGGCCGTGATCTCGTCCCATAGCTGTCGCGGGCCGTACTGGGCCACGGCGAACCTGTCGCCGTGGTGGCCGTCATAGTCGACGGTGGCCCAGGACGGGCCCATGCCGTCGGCCACCTCCAGACGCACCGGAGCGTGGTCACCGCTGGTGTCCCAGGCGAGGGAGGCACCGGGGACGGTGAGACCGACGTGGAATTCGGCGTCCAGGTCACCGCCGGCCACTGCCCAGGGGGAGAGCGTGCTGGTGGTGGAGTGCGTGGGATGGTCGGTGGTGGCCGGGCCTGGGGCGTCGTGGATGGCGGGATGCGGGCGGCGCATGGGCATGTAGGACGCGAAGGAGTGGAAGCGGCCCTGTGCGCTGCCGTCCTGGCCTGCGGTCAGGGCCAGCGTGCCGTAGCAGCACCAGGCCGAGTTCCAGGGGGTGACGATGCGTCCGCCCGGCACGGTCTGCGCCATCCAGGCCGGGGGAAGCCGGTCGACGGAGAACGTCGCCAGGATGACGTCATAGGGCGCGTTGTCCGGCCAGCCGTCCGCGGCGTCGCCGCGGATCACCTTCGGCGTGTAGCCCGCCGCCCGGAGGTCCCCCTCCCCCTGTTCGACTCATGGCCCCAGGAGCACACCAGCTCCACGCGCGCTGATTGATCTCGGTGCACGACCCCGACCGCGGTGCCCAAGGTCGCCCCGGCCCGTGAAGCGCTGCGGAAACTCGGCGTCCCCCGTCGAGAAGGGCCGCACTTCCGCCATCCGCCAGCTCGTCCTCCAGGCCCCGCTTGCCAGCCCTGAAGACAGTCCTCGCCGAACCAGATGTCAGCACCGCCGACCGCGAGCTCCTCGAGTACCGCCGGGGGCAACGTGAGACGATCCCCGACCCGATCGCCCCCCTGGGCAGCCGCACAGCTCCGCGAGGACCATCTCGACCTGCTCAGCTCGTTGCCACGGTCACTCACCCTGGCCGTAAGCGGCCTGGGGAACGTGCTGTTCTACACGCCACCCCTCGCGACGACGAAGAGGTCGTCCTTGTCGACTCCCTCCTCGATCGCTGGAGGGAAGTCTTCAGCGGGCTCGCCCACGACATCCGCACCGTGGTCCGCGGCCACACCCACATGCCGTTCGTCCGTCTCGCCCACGGCCGACTTGTCATCAACCCTGGCAGCATCGGCATGCCCTGCGGACGAACCGGAGCGCACTGGGCCCTCCTGGGACCGGGCGTCGAACTCCGCACCACGAACTTCGACAACCAGGCCGCAGCCACCCGGCTCAGTCAGGACTCGTCCTATCCCGAAAACACCGAGTGGACCGACTACTTCCTGCACGCTCGCGCGCCCGACGCCGACGCCCTCACCGCCTTCGCCTCACGAGACGGACGCGACCACACACCGTGACGACCGCTCGCCTTCCACCACAGCGGGCGGCCGAACACCTCCTACACGATCAGCGGCGCCTACCCCCGAACAGAACACTTCCCCGGCTCGAACCCGCGGGGCCACCACCCTGTGTACGACCGATGCGTCCACAGGGCCTGGTGGGACACAGAACGAGCGCCCTCCGAACTGTCACTTGTGCACCTCGAGGTCGGACAGCAGCGGGCCGTAGGTGATCAGGCCACCCCCTCCGGCGACACCGCGAGGTCGGCGGCCTGCTCCGTGCCGAAACGAGCCCTGCCCGGCCCCCGGTCGAGGTGGTAGCAACGGCCCAACCGCATCAGCCTTGTTACGACCGTACCGCTGGAACCAGCAGTACGCCGGGCACAAGCGGGACATACAGGCGGGGGTCCTTCTTCTCCCGCGGCGCGGGGCCGGCCACGAGGCCACGGTCACCGCAGCCTCCGCTCAAAATCGACGACGCGGTTTCCGGGTGGTGTCGGGCCGCGGTCAGTCCCACTGCTCGTCGGCGAGGGAGGCTACCGGTGCGGGCTTGCCGATGACGGCCAGTGCGATGAAGAAGTTGATCTGACCGATGGCGATGGTCAGGGTGGCCAGGGCCTTCTCGTCGTAGTGCTTCGCCACTTCCGCGTACAGGTCGTCGGTTACCCGCTCCTGGCCACGCTGGGCCGGCTGGATGGTGGCTTCCACCAGGGCCAGAGCCGCGCGCTCGGCATCGGTGAAGTACGGGGCGTCCTGCCATGAGGAGACAGCGGTGATGCGCTCCTCGCTCTCCCCGGCCTTGCGCAGGAAACCGGTGTTGAGAATGGTCAGGTAGGTGTTGCCGACAATCTGTCCGGCCCGCAGGTGCACCAGACTCATCGTGGTACGCGGCACCGAGCGGTTCCCCGTGGCCCGGAACAGCGCGGCACTGATGTCGTTCAGCTCAGGAACGAACTCGGCCGGGTTCGGCATCCGGGAGATCGGGGTGCTGGTCATGTCTGGACTCCTTCATATGGGCCTGTTCTGCGTTCTCAAAACACTGACGGAGCAACTCGCCTCGGTGTGACAGGAATCCGGAGAACTTTTTTCCCAGCTGCGCCGCGTCGCCGACGTGTCTGCGACGGGCTGGACTGCCCGCCGCACCAGATGTGTTCGGTGAGTCAGCTGCTCAGGACACTCAGGTCGATCCGTGCAAGACGCTCGGGATCGGTGAGGATGTCGACAGCGGTGATCCGGCCGCCCTGGATCGTGAACGCCATGACCGACATCGCGCAGCCCTCCGCGACCGCGACCACACCGGGTGAGCCGTTGACCAGCACCGCGTGTCCGGCCTCCGCGAACCGGGAGAAGGTGATCGCCTGGGAGGCCACCGCGGACGCGCCGCGACGGAGCAGGCTCGGGCGCAGGGTGCCGCCGTCGGAGCGCGCCACGACTTCCGGGTCGAGGACGGCGAGGAGGGCGTCGAAGTCGCCGCCACGCGCGGCGCCGAGGAAGGCGTCCACGACCTCGCGCCTGCGGGTGAGATCGGTGTCATGAGCGGGCGCGGCCTCATTGACCCGGCGGCGGGCGCGACTGGCGAGTTGCCGGGTGGAGGCGGGCGTGCGGCCGAGAGTGGGAGCGATCTCGTCGAAGGGGACGGCGAACAGGTCGTGCAGCACGAAGGCGAGGCGTTCGGCGGGGGCAAGGGTCTGCAGGACGACCATGAGGGCGATGCCCACCGAGTCGGCCACGAGTATCTCCTGCTCGGGGTCCACGCTGTCCGAGCCGGTGACGACGGGGTCGGGCAGGTGGAACTGACCATCCTGGTCGTACAGCGGCTCCTCACGGCGCGTGGTGCGAGAGCGCAGCATGTCCAGGCACACCCTGCTCACCACGGTGGTCAGCCAGCCGCCCAGGTTCTGCACTCCCGAGACGTCGGAGCGGTCCAGCTTGAACCAGGCTTCCTGGACAGCGTCTTCCGCCTCGTTGAGCGAGCCCAGCATGCGGTAGGCCACCGCGCGCAGATGGGACCGGTGCTCCTCGAAACGCTGGGCCAGAAGATCTCTCTCGCTCACCTGTCACATCCTCGCGGTCTGATCCATCAGTGCAGTGACGGACGCTACCCGCCCAGCGCGAAAAACGCGCAGGCCGCCCGTGTGCGATGTCGTCCACCCGAGCAGTCGGGCACGGCGGGGGCTGGGCAGCGGACAAGGCCGCTGCCCAGCCTGATGGGAGTCCTCCGGGTCGCTTGTGCTTACTCGGGCGGGTCAGAGCCAGCCATTGCGGCGGAAGCCCCGGTGGATGAGGAAGCAGGCGACAGCCATGATCCCCAGGACCATGGGATAGCCGTACGTCCAGCGCAGCTCGGGCATGTGGTCGAAGTTCATGCCGTAGATGCCGCAGACCATGGTGGGAACGGCGATGATCGCCGCCCATGCGGTGATCTTGCGCATGTCCTCGTTCTGGGCGACGGTCACCTGGGCGAGGTGGGCCTGGAGGATGGAGTCGAGCAGCGCGTCGAAGGAGGTGATCTGCTCGGTGATGCGCTCCAAGTGGTCGGCGACGTCACGGAAGTACGCGCTGATGTCGGAGCCGATGAGCGGTATGGGCTGGGTGGCGAGCCGCTTGAGCGGCCGGTCCAGCGGCGCGGCGGCCCGTTTGAGTTCCAGGAGCTCGCGTTTGAGCTGGTAGATGCGACCGGCGTCGCGGTAGCTGGTGTCCTCGGTGAAGACGGCGGACTCCACGGTGTCGATGTCGTGCTGCACGTTGTCGGCAACGGTGAGGTAGTCGTCAACCACATGATCGGCTATGGCGTGCAGCACGGCGGCGGGCCCCTTGGCCAGGTGCTCGGGAGTGGCCTCCAGAGCCTCGCGCACCGGCCCCAGCGAGCCGTGCCGTCCGTGCCTGATGGTGATCACGAAGTGGGGTCCGGTGAAGATCATGATTTCGCCGGTGTCCACCACTTCGCTGGTGGCGGTGAGCTCCGTGTGCTCGACATACCGAACGGTCTTGAAGACAGCGAACAGCGTGTCGTCGTACTGTTCCACTTTGGGCCGCTGGTGTGCCTGGACGGTGTCCTCGACCGCCAGGGGATGCAGGCCGAAGAGTTCGGCGAGTCCGGCGAACTCCTCCTGAGTCGGCTCGTGCAGTCCGATCCAGACGAAGCCATCGTCCGACTTGCAGGCTTGCCGCAGTGCCTCTTCGGCCGGACAGTTGCCGTGCTGACGCACACCATCGCGATAGACCACGCAGTTCACCACCGAACTGCCCAGCGGTGACCGGGCAGGATGGCTGAGGTCGACGGTGCGCCGGTGCACCCGGCGGACCGCTTGACGAAGATTGCTGATCATCGACACGGCGGACTCCTTCGGCGGATCGACGGTCAGTGTGCCATCCCCCGCCACACAGGTCAGCCGCCCCCGGGAGCGGTCCGGCGCAGACCGACGTCGTGCGGCACGCTCCCGGCCCGCTCTCGTGCCCACAATGTCGGCGTGAGCCAGGTCCCGACCAGCACCGCCTCCGGACTCCGGGTCGGCATCACCTCGACGCCCGACCGCACCTGATCCCCCATGGCCGGCACGCCTCCTTCGAGGAGTGCCGCACCCACGCCAGCCCCCTCGTCCTGGACTTCCTCACCGCCGCACACAAACCGTAGGAACCACGCAGCCGATACCCGGACACCCTGCTGTCCACCGGGTACGGAAGCGTGGGACCAGGGGGATGTTCTGGGAGAGGGTTGGTGACATTCTCCGGGTCACGACCGCCCCTCACCCGGGCGAATGACGTCGGGTGTCACCCCTGCGCGCGTTCTTCCAAGATCTTCCGGTGAACGGACGGCACCAGATGATGGGTTCCGCTCAGCCGCGCGCCTCTTCAGCCTCAATGAATCCAGGTCTGCTTCCGGAGGAGGGATCGCCGGAGCCTTCTACAACAACGGGACCATGACCGTGTCGGGTTCCACCGTCAACCGCAACAACCTGACGGCGACGGGGGTCGCCCAGGGCGGAGCCATCTACAACGACACGACCCTGACCCTGAGCAACACCACCGTCAACGGCAACTCCGCCAGTGGCAACGCCACGAGCGACTCCGGTGGCATCTACAACGACGGCACCCTGATCCTGCAAAGGGCAACCGTCAGCGGGAACACCATGACCAACGGCTCCGCGGGGGCATCTACAACCACGGGAGTGGCACGGTCACCGTGACCGGCAGCACCATCAGCGGGAACACCGCCACCACCGCGCCCGGCGGCATCGCCAGTACCAACGCAAACGTCACGCTGAACGGTTCTGTCGTCGCGGGCAACAAGCCCACGAACTGCGCCGGCAGCCCCACACCCATCTCGGGATGCACCGGCTGACCCAGGGTTCACATCCCATCTCCCCACAGGAAACACGGCTCATCGCATGAACCGCACTCGCCGCTGACCCGGATGCCGCGACGGTCAAGACCGGACTCCGAAAAGAGGCGAGTACGCCTGGGTGGGCCCGTCCGGACACTTTGGTTCATGGAAGGGCGCCCCTCACGCGGACGAAGGAGCCGTCCTGGCGACCCGCTGCGGGCGACCTCCCTGGGAGGGAGGCATCGGGCCGAGAGTTGCCACGGTGATCGGTGTGGGAGCCGGCACCGGCTCCTACGAGCCGCCGCAGACACTGCTGGCCGTGGAGCCCAGTGCCACGATGATCGCCCAGCAGCCTGTGGGTTCAGCGCGGGTCGTGCAGGCGTCGGCGGAGTCCCTACCGATCGCGGACGACTCCGCCGACGCGGCCATGGCGGTCCTGACGGTGCACCACTGGACCGATCATGAGGCCGGCATCAGTGAACTGCGACGGATCGCCACGCAGCGCGTTGTCATCTTCACCTGGGATCGGGACGTCAGCCGAAAGCTCTGGCTGCTGGATGAGTACCTGCCCGAGGCGGCCGCGTTCGACGAGGCGCGTGCCGTCGGAATCGGCCGACTGACCGGGCTGTTGGGGAGTGCCCGCATCGAAACTGTTCCGATCCCGCACGACTGCTCCGATGGGTTCGACGCTGCGTACTGGCGACGGCCGGAGGCCTATCTCGATCCGGCAGTGCGGGCGGACATGTCCCACCTTGCCCTGGTCGGGGAAGAGACCCCGCACGCTGGTTTGGCTCGGCTGTCAGACGACCTGGTCTCCGGTCGGTGGAGGGAGCCTCATGCCGCCCTGCTTGATCGAGAGACTTTTGACGTCGGGTATCGGCTTCTCATAGCCAACCTGCAGTCAATCCGCCCCGGGGGATCACCCCAGGCTGGGCAGCGGACCTGTCCGCTGCCCAGCCTCCGCCATGGGATCTGCCTGCCCCGATGGGGGCGGGGGGCTGGAGGCGCAGGGGCAGTGCCCTGGCTGGTCCTCGATGAGGAGGGAAGAGCGGTGGAGCCGATCCGCAGGTTTCTGATCGACTTCGTCGCTCGGGACGACCGGCCGGGCAGCGTCCACAGCTACGCCTTCGATCTGCTGCGTTGGTGACGCTGGCTCCGTATGGTCCAGGTCGAGTGGGATCGGGCAACGTCCGCCGAGGTCCGCGACTTCGTGCCGTGGCTGCGTGGCATGACGAAGCCGCGGACGTCGGCGCGTACGCACTCGGCGGTGACCGCCGGATCGACCAACACGATCACGAAGGCCGTACCTGGACGACCGACCTCCACAAGCCGCGCACGATCCGGCACAGCGACACGGTGCGCCGCAGCTTCTACGAGTTGCACCTCCCCGGCCCCGGGCGGCAGGCCGACCCCGCCAGCCGCTGACCGGGGCGAGGGGGAGATCACCGAGCCGGTGGCGGTCGACGGGCCTGGTCCGCGGCCCGGAATCGCGGTTGTCGAGCAGATCACTCCGTTACGGTCAGGCACTCGGCGAGGAGGTCGACGACGTCGCGCCAGGCTCGCTGCGCGTGCCGTGGGTGGTAGCCAACGCCGGGGACCGCGGGGTGGTCGACCGGCGGGTGGTGGAAGGCGTGCAAGGCGCCGCCGTAGACCACGAGGCGCCAGTCGACGCCCGCGGCCTGCATCTCGGCGGTGAACGCGTCCCGTTGCGCGGGCGGCATGATCGGGTCTTCCGACCCGACCCCGGCCCATACCGGGCAGCGAATGCGCGCCGCCTCGCCTGGTCGGCCCGTGGTCAGCGCGTTGACTGTCCCGATCGCACGCAGGTTGACGCCGTCGCGCCCGAGTTCCAGCCCGACGGCGCCCCCGGTGCCGTAGCCGACGGCGGCGATCCGGTCGGGGTCGGTCCGCGGCTCGGCGCGCAACACGTCGAGCGCCGCATGACCGATGCCCCGCATCCGGTCGGGGCTGGCGAGCAGCGGCATGCAACGGGCCAGCATCTCCTCGGGGTCACCCAAATAGCGCCCGCCGTGAAGGTCGAAGGCCAGCGCTACGTATCCCAGCTCGGCGAGAGCATCGGCGCGGCGGCGCTCGACGTCGCTGAGCCCCATGCCCTCCGGCCCGAGCAGCACCGCGGGCCGGCGATCGACTCCGGCCGGGAGTGCGAGGTGCCCGACCATCGTCAGACCATCGGCCGGGTACTCGACCGTGCGCGTCGTCATCGTCGTCATGCGGCTGGACTGTAGTGATCGTCGAGTCCGGTCGGGCCGCTGTTCTGCCGCTGGCAGAACAGCGCGGGTGTTCCCCTGAAAGGCGGCGATGGATCATGATCCGACACCAACGCGGAACGTCGATCGCTGCCCTGGGTCTGCCGTCCACCGGCCGAGAACCGGTACCGGCCTCATCCCCACCTCCTCCCCCAACGCCGCGTATGTCGCGGAGCTGACCGCTCGGCATCCCGGAACCCGCATCATCGTTCTCCTTCCCGAGGCCGAGCCCGCGCACCTCTGGCAGCGTCCGCTGCAGAACCAGCGCGGTGACGTCGTGACCTGCCGACTGCGATTCCGGCTGCCGAGGACCTGAATCCATGTCCTTCGAGTGCGGGCTCAGCGCCCCGCGGTCAGCCCGTCGCCAAGCAGGTTTCCTCAGGCGGCGGGCTCAGCGCCCCGCGGTCAGCCCGTCGCCGAGCAGGTTTCCTCAGGCCCTGACCAGCGTCCTCCAGGCTGTCCGGCAGATCTGGCAGGGGAGCTGCCGTCCGTCGACCAGGCGGCGACGATCGTGCACCACGGCTCGATGGACACGGTACTGCCCACGGCCCAGGCCCTGGCCCGCTGGATCGACGCCAACGGCTACCAGTCGACCGGATACCCGCGGGAGATCAGCCTGGAGTGCCCGCCGAACCGGGGCCAGTGGGTGACTGAACTACAGGCACCAGTGGCCAAGCCCTGACCATCCAGGGCCGGCCGACCTCCTCGGCGGTCTCCCGGCCCTGGGCCCGAACGGCCTCGCCATGACCGAGGCCACACTGTCCGCCTTCGACGACATCGCCGACACCGTCCTGCGCACCGAGGAAACCGTCAGCGCCTACTTCATCGGCGCGATCAGACGCGAGATCGCGAACCTGCGGGCCGAGCGCGCCACGGGCCTGCCCAAGCACGACTGGCAGCGCGCCCACGGCCCACACCCGGCCACAGGGCCGACCCGCTGAAGCGCTCAGTCACCAGGCAGCGAGCCTCGGTTCGGCCGAGGGTTGCCGGGCCGCACGGCCAGAACGTCGATCTCGATGAGAGCTCCGGGGGCCAGGCCCGCGGTGACCGTGGTACGCGGGGGGAAGGGTGCCGCCAGGAAGCCGCGGTAGGCACCGTCCATGGCCTCGAAGTCGTCGTCACTGGCCAGGAAGACGCGGACCATCAGGACGTCCTGCCAGCCCGCGCACTCCGAAGCGAGGATGGCCTGTGCCTGTTCGAGTACACGCCGGGTCTGGCCGGCCACGTCGGCTGCGAGGAGCGTCCCGGTCAACGGATCGGTGGCCAGCTGTCCGCTGACCTGCAGGAAAGGGCCGATGCGGCGTCCTTGGCTGTAGGCGCCGACCGGTTCGGGGGCTGCGTTGGTGGCGATGGTGGTGAGAGGCATGTGTCTTTCCAGGGGGAGGAACATCCGCAGGGCCGGGAACAACCACGGGCGGCCTGGGAGGGGGACGGGTCAGACGGAGCGCACCGTGCTCATGACGTGCTTGACGCGCGTGTAGTCGTCCAGGCCGTGGGCCGAGAGGTCCTTCCCATGGCCGGAGTGCTTGAAGCCGCCGTGCGGCATCTCCGCTGCGAGAAGACCGTGGGTGTTGATCCAGACGGCTCCGAAATCCAGTTCTGCGGACATGCGCAGTGCCCGGGAGTGGTCACGGGTCCACACCGATGCCGCCAGTCCGTACGGCTGGTGGTTGGCGGCCTGGACGGCTTCGGTCTCACTGCCGAACCGTTGCACCGTCAGGACCGGGGCGAAGACCTCCTCCTGGACGATCTCATCATCCTGGCGCAACCCGGAGATCACTGTGGGGGCGAAGAAGAACCCGCGGTCACCGACACGGTGACCGCCCGTGTGGAGGGTGGCGTGGCCCGGAAGCCGTTCGAGGAGTCCCGTCACACGGTCCAGCTGGGTCTGGCTGTTGAGCGGCCCGAAGTCGAGGTCACCCTGGACCCGTGGGCCGGTGACGGACGCCTTGGCCCGGGTGACGAGGGCGTCCAGGAGTGCCCCGTGAATCGCCTCGTGAGCGATGATGCGGGAGGCGGCGGTGCAGTCCTGGCCGGCGTTGTAGAAACCTGCGGCGATGATGCCGTCGGCGGCTTCCTCGACGTCAGCGTCGTCGAAGACCACCACGGCCGCGTTGCCGCCGAGTTCGAGATGAGTCTGCTTGACCCCGTCCGCCGCGGCCCGGGCAACCTCGATGCCTGCCCGGGTCGAACCGGTGATGGCGACAAGCGCCGCACCGGGGTGTGCGACGAGGGCGCGCCCGCTGTCACGGTCACCCAGCACGACGTTGAGGACCCCCGGGGGCAGGAATGAAGCCGCCAGTTCCGCGAGCAGTACCGTTGTCGTGGGCGTGGACTCCGCGGGTTTGACCACAGTGGTGTTCCCGGCGGCGATCGCGGGGGCGACCTTCCATACGGCCATCATCAGCGGATAGTTCCACGGCGTGATCTGCGCGCAGACGCCCAACGGCTCGCGTCGTGTGAGTGAGGTGTGCCCTTCCGCGTACTCACCGGCAGCGGTGCCCTGGAGGACCCGGGCAGCCCCCGCGAAGAATCTGAGGTGGTCGGCGCACTGGGGAATCTCCTCCTCCAGGACGACACGCCGGGGCTTGCCGGTCTCTCGGCATTCGGCGTCGGCGAGCTGCTCGGCGTGCGTCTCCAGGGCCTCCGCCAGGCACAGCAGCGCCCGCTGGCGGTCCTTGGGCGTGCTGCGCCGCCACGAGGTGAACGCCGTCTGCGCGGCACGTACCGCCAGGTCGACGTCGGCGGCGGTGGACACCATGGCCAGCCCGGTCGCCTTGCCGGTGCTGGGGTCGATGAGGTGGCTCGTGGCGCCGACGCCGACGATTCTGCGGTTGTCCACGACGTTGGTCAGGACGGGCGGGGCGGTCATGCGTTCTCCAGGTGGGTGGGGGCGAACATGCGCAGCACGGCGGGGAGCACGACGACACGGGGTTCGCCCGAGGCGAGTGCGTCGGAGAGATCGGCCTCGAGACGCTCGGGTGTCGTCGTGAGTGCGGGGATGCCGAAGGACCGCGCGACGGCCGTGAAGTCCGGACGGGTCAGATCGGTGGCCGTTGACTGCCCGAAGGCGTCCATCATGTATGCGCGGAGGATGCCGTAGCCGCCGTCGTCGACGATCAGCCACGTCACGGGCAGGTTGTGCTGGCGGATGGTGGCGAGCTCGGCAAGGGAGTACATGGCTCCGCCGTCCCCGCTGACGGCGAGGACGGGCGCCCCGTCGCGGGCGGCGGCCGCGCCGATGGCGGCGGGCAGGCCGTAGCCGAGTCCTCCGGCGCCCTGTGCCGAGTGGAAGGCGCCGTCGCGCGGGTCGAACGCGGACCAGGCCCAGTAGCCGAGGATGGTCATGTCCCAGAAGCTGGGGGCATCGTCGAGCAGGGCGCTGCGTACGGCGGCCAGGACCTGCTGCTCGAGGTCGAGGTCCTGGGCATCGAGACGGGCGCGGACGCGGGCCAGCACTTCGGCCACCGCCTGCTGTGCCCGGGCAGGGGAATCGCGGCGGCTGACGGATGCGGCAAGCTGCTCCAGGGCGGTGCCCGCATCGGCGTGGATGCCCAGTGCGGGGTGATTCGATTCCAGCTTGCCCAGATCGGCCTCGACCTGAATGATCCGGCCGCGTGGGGCGAAGGTGTGGTAATTGCTGGACAGCTCACCAAGACCGGTACCCGCTGTCAGCAGGGCGTCGGCCTGTTCCAGGAACTCGGTGAGGTGACGGTCTTCGAGCCAGGATCCCAGGGACAGAGGATGTTCCAAGGGGAACGCGCCCTTGCCGCCGAACGTGGTCGCCACCGGTGCGTGAAGACGTTCGGCCAGCTCCCGCAGCACGCTCTGGGCTCCCGCACGAACCACTCCCCCGCCCGCGAGGATCACCGGGCGTGCGGCCGCGTCGAGGATGCGGGCCGCCTCTGAGACGAGTTCGGCGCGTGGGCGCAGTGGCAGCGGACGGACCACCAGATCCTCGACCGGCGGCAGTGTCACCGGGGCGAGCAGGATGTCCTGGGGGATCTCGACCCACACCGGGCCGTTGGGGGCCGTCGCTGCCTCCTGCCACGCCCGAGCGATCGCTGAGGGGATCTGGGAAGCAGAGCGCACGAGGTGAGCGGACTTCACCACACCGCGGGTGACGGCCTGCTGGTCGGGCAGTTCGTGCAGGAAACCGCGCCGGGCGCCGCCGAGGCCCGCGGAGGGAATCTGACTGCAGATCACGAGCACCGGCGCCGAGGCCGCCATGGCCTCTTGCAGCCCTGCGAGCGACGTCAGGGCCCCGGGTCCTGTGGACAGCAGCAGCGGGGTGACCTGCCCTGTGGTGCGGGCGTGTCCATCAGCTGCGAAGGCGGCGTTGTTCTCGACACGGCTGGAGATGAATCGCAGGCCGCTGCGGCTGAGCGCGTCGAAGAGCCCCAGGGCGTGCTGGCCCGGGATGCCGAAGACGGTGGAGGCGCCGAGGGCCTCCAGGGATTCGATGACGAGATCGCCACCGTTGCGGTGACGGCGGTCGGCTTGGCTGGGGAAGGACTCAATCATTGGCTGCCCGAGGGGTTGTGGGTGGTCAGCACGGTGGGGCCGGACGGCGGGGTGCTGAATGACGGAGCTGAGGTGGGTCGTGGCGACGGGGGCGTCGGCCGGGTGATGAGGAGCAGGGCCCTGCATCGTCCGAGCCGGGTGCCGGATGAGGGACCGGGGTCGGTCGGAGACCGGGGCACTGTGCTGCTCCGGGCTTTCAGTTGTCGGTGAGGAACCGGCACAGAGTGCGGGCTCCGAAGCGGAGACTTTCCACGGGAACGCGCTCATCAGCGCCGTGGAACATGGACGCGAAGTCGAACCCGGGAGGCAGCTGCAGCGGAGCGAAGCCGAAACCCTGAATGCCCAGCGGAGCGAAGGAGGCGTTGTCGGTCGAGGCGGCAGAGCAGTAGGGAATCACCGTTGCGGCGGGATCTTCGGCACGCAGAGCCCGGTGCATGGCGTCCACCAGTGCGCCGCCTGGGTCGGCCTCGGCCGAGGCGGTGAGGTCGATGACGTCCATCTCCAGTTCGGGACCGACCAGTTCCCTGACGGTGTGCAGGAACTCCTCGTGAAGTCCAGGGACGAACCGGCCGTCCACCAGCGCCTCCGCTTCGGACGGGATGACGTTGATGGTGTCTCCGGCCCGCAGCACGGTCGGATTGGCCACGTGCCGCAGGGAGGCGCCGATCAGCCCGGCGATGGGGGCGAGCGCGGTGCCCGCGAGGTCATCCTCGGTCACGTCGATCCCGGTCAGCTGCCGGAGTTCGTCCGTCATGCGGGTGGTGGTCGGGGTGAGCTCGAGGGGCCAGACGTGCCGGGCCAGCCGGGTCACGGCGTCAGCCAGGTGCGCGGTGGCGTTGTCCTCCGTGGGCAGCGATCCGTGGCCGCGTGTACCGCGGGCCCGCAGGCGCAGCCAGGCGACACCTTTGCGTGCGGTCTCGATGAGGTAGACGCGCCGGGCGGCTCCGGACAGGTCGATGGAGAAGCCACCGATCTCGCTGACCGCCTGGTCGCAATCGTCGAGGAGGTCGCGGTGATGGGTGGCCAGCCAGCGGGATCCGTAGTGGCCGCCGGCTTCCTCGTCCGGGAGGAACGCCAGGACCACGTCCCGGGCGGGCAGTTCACCGCTTCGGGCCAGCTGTCGTACGGCGGCAAGGATCATGGCGTTCATGTTCTTCATGTCGACGGCTCCTCGGCCCCACAGGCAGCCGTCCCGTATCTCACCGGAGAAGGGGTGGACGGACCAGTGGTGCGGGTCGGCGGGCACCACGTCGAGATGGCCGTGGACGAGCAGGGCCGGCCGTGCGCGGTCACGTCCGGGGATCCTGGCGACCACGCTGGTGCGGCGTGGGGCGGCTTCGAGGATGGTGCTGTCGATGCCTGCCTCGTCGAGCCGGTGGGCGACGAACTCGGCCGCCAGCCGTTCCCCCGGCCCGGTTCCGTCGAAGAAGTTGCTGGTGTCGATGCGGATCAGGTCCCGGCACAGCTCGACCACTTCGTCGAGGCCGTGCCGGTCCGGTACACCCTCGGCGGCGTCCGGCGTGGTCATGGGGCCGCCTCCTACAGAACCTGGGCGAGGAAGGCGCGGGTGCGCTCGTGCGCGGGTGTGGTCAGGACGTCCGTTGCGGTGCCGTGCTCGACGACGCAGCCGTCGTCGAGGAAGGTGACCTGGTCGGCGACCTCGCGGGCGAAGCCCATCTCGTGGGTCACCACCACCATGGTCATGCCGGATTCCGCGAGATCCCGCATGACGTGGAGCACCTCGCCGACGAGTTCGGGGTCGAGGGCGGAGGTCGGCTCGTCGAAGAGCATCAGTTTCGGCCGCATGGCCAGGGCACGGGCGATGGCGACCCGCTGCTGCTGGCCTCCCGACAGCTGTGAGGGGTAGTGGTTCTCCCGCCCCGCCATGCCGACGCGGGCGAGCAGGCCATGGGCGTCTTCCTCGGCCTCGGCCCGGGTACGCCCCAGGACGCGCTGGGGCGCCTCGGTGATGTTCTGCAGGGCGGTCATGTGCGGGAAGAGGTTGAACCGCTGGAAGACCATTCCGATGCCGCTGCGGCGCAGGGCGCTCTCCTTCTCGGAGAGTTCCTGTAGCCAGCCGTCGTGCCGGCGGTATCCGACGAGCTCACCGGCGACGTACAGCTGTCCGGAGTCGATGCTCTCCAGGTGGTTGATGCAGCGCAGGAAGGTGCTCTTGCCCGAACCACTCGGACCGATCAGGCAGGCGACTTCACCCTGTTCGACGGTGAAGTCGACCCCCTTGAGGATCTCGTTGTGGCCGAACGCCTTGTGCACGCTGACCGCTTTGACCATGGGGGTGTTCATCGTGACCTCCCGGTCGCCGAGGCTCCGGAGTCCTTGGGCAGTTGTCTCCTGCGGGCCGACCCGGACAGGGTGCCGCGGCCGTAGTGCCTCTCCAGCTGACGCTGCCCGAGGGTGAAGACCGCGGTCAGCACGAGATACCAGAGGGACGCGACCACCAACAGCGGGATGACCTTGTAGTTCTGGGAGTAGACCTGCTGGAGGTTGGTCATCAGGTCGTTGCCCGCGATGACCGAGACCAGCGACGTGGTCTTGAGCATGGTGATGACCTCGTTGCCCATGGGGGGCACGATCACCCGCATCGCCTGTGGCAGGACGATGCGGCGCATCGTCGTGGCCGGGCTCAGTCCCAGCGCGCCGGCCGCTTCGCGCTGGCCAGGGTCCACGGACTCGATGCCGCCGCGGACGATCTCCGCCGCGTAGGCGATCTCGTTGAGCCCGAGCGCCAGGATGGCGGCAGTGGTCGCCGAGACCAGACTGCTGGTCGGGGCCGAGTACGCGACGATGCCGGTGAAGGGAATGCCGATGGTGACGTTGGGGAAGAACGCTCCGATGAACCCCCAGAAGATGATCTGCACGAGGACCGGGGTACCGCGGAACAGGGCTGTGTAGGCGGTGGCTATGGTGCGCAGCACGTAGTTGTCGGACAGTGCCATCACGGCGATCAGCGTGCCGCCGACCACTCCGATCAGCATGCTCACCACCGTCAGGTAGAACGTCACCCAGACGCCCTGGACCGTGAGTTGGGCGAACAGGTAGGCGCCGACGGTATGCCATTCGACGTTGGGGTTGGTGGCAAAACTCCAGGCGATACCGGCGGCGCAGAGCGTCGCCAGGACGGCCGCGAAGGTTCGGCCCGGTCTCCGGAGCTTGCGGACGGGGAGGTCCACGTCGTGGAAGGCCGCGGGTACGGTGGTGGGCGGAACGTGGGTCATCGCCTCAGCCCCCTGCCTGATTCACGGACGGGGTCCGCACGGCGATGTGACCGACGCCGTAGGTGCCGAGAATCTCGCGATAGGTTCCGTCCTTCATCAGGCTGGCCAGCGCCTTCCGGACAGCTTCGCGCAGGGCCGACTGGTCCTTGGCCAGCCCGATGCCCATCGCTTGGGCGTCGTACCCGCTCGGCGCGGCCGGATCGGTCACGACCTCGACGGATCCGTCCTTCTCGGCGGAGTAGCGCAAGGCGGGCAGGTCACCGAGGACCGTGTCGGCCTTGCCGGTCTTCAAGGCGAGCAGGGCATCGGAGAACTGCGGGAAGGTCTTGATGACGACGGCCTTCCTGCCGCTCGTGGTGCAACTGCGGCTCTGCTTGGTGAGCAAGGCGATCTGCTGGGCCCCGGTCTGCGCGGCGGCTTGCGTGCCGCACAGGTCGGCCAGCTCCTTGATGCCTGCGGGATTGTCCTTGGCGACCATGACGGCGGAGCCGGACCGCGCGTAGTTGACGAAGTCGATGGTCTTCTCACGCTTCTTCGTGTCGAACAGACCGGCCATCAGCACGTCGTACTTCTTTGCCTGCAGACCCGGCAGAAGACCGTCGAAAGGCTGCTGGGAGAACACGAACGGCACACCCAGCCGCTGGCCCAGGGCGTGCCCGAGGTCGATCTCCAGCCCGGTGAGCTTGTTGGCCCCGGCGAACATCTCGAAGGGCGGGAAGGGGGCGTTGGTCGCGACCTTGATGCGGCCTGCCTTCCGATAGTCGGCCGGCACCATGGAGTACAGGGCCGGGTCGCGCTTGACCGGTTCCGTGGTCTTCGCCCCGCTCGCGGCCGCGGACGGCGACGAACCGGCGTCGTCAGGGTTGGCGCAGGCGGCGGGGGCCAGAGCGAGGCCTGCCGCCAGAGCGGCGTGGACGCACAGGCGAGTACGGCGCGGTGGCAGCGCACCACTGTGGGTGGACATGGTTTCTCCCTGGGGGCACGAGGAGGCGGTTCGGGAAGTGTGTGAGCGAAGCGGGGGTGAGGAACGGCTCGCGGAACCGGCGGGCCACCGGATGTGAGGCCGGGATGTCTCGGGCCGCGTCGGCGTGCGGGTCGTGGACGGACGAGGTCAGGTGGGTGGCTCCAGCGCGTCCGCGAGCGCGGTGAGCGTGATGTTGCGGCCGGAGACAATGGCCACCGCACGCCCGTGGAGGGGCACCTTGCTGGCCAGGAGGGCCGCGACTGCGGCCGCGCCGGACCCCTCGGCGACATAGCCCCGTTCGGTGACCAGATAGCGCACCGCCGCGCGGATCTCGGCCTCGGTGACCGTCACCGTGGCCGCCAGATGGCGTGCGATCAGGCCGGGCGTCACCGCGCCGGGTTCGATGTTTCCGGCCATGCCGTCGGCAAGGGTCTCCCCGATGGGCACGCTGACCTGTCGCCCCGCCCGCACGGCCGCGCTGACCGCCGTGGACACCTCGGCCTCCACACCCACCACCCGGACGCCGGGACGCGCCCGGGCCCACAGGCCCAGGCCCGAGGCCAGCCCGCCGCCGCCGATGCCGCACACCACCGTCAGCTCGCCGTCGAGCTGCGTGTCCAGTTCCCGGCCGATAGTCGACTGACCTGCGATGACGTACGGGTCGTTGTATGCGGAAAGGTAATGGGCACCGTGGTCAGCGAGGGCCAGGGCGTGCGCCTCGGCCTCGTCGAAGGAGCTTCCGGTCTGCACCAGGTCGATGCCGAAACGGCGCAGTACGGCCACTTTGGCGGGTGAGGCGTTCTCGGCGACGACGACGGTGGCCGGTCGGCCGAGGGCCCGAGCCGCGTAGGCGATGCCCAGGCCGTGGTTGCCGGCGGACGCCGTGACGACGCGGACGCCCTCGGGGAGGGCGGACAGCGAGGCGAGCGCTCCACGGACCTTGAAGGATCCCGTGGGTTGCAGGGACTCCAGCTTGAGGGCGAGCTCTGCGCCGGACGGACCGGGGGTGCCCAGGTCGACCGGTGTGGGAGGCAGGTGGGCGCTGACCGTCCGCCACGCCCGGTCCAGGTCTTCGGCCGTAGGCGGCCGGACCAGGCGCGGGGCCAGCTGCCCGGCCACGGCGTCGGAAGGTGTGGACGGCATGAGCCCTCCTGGGGTTCGACGGTGTGTCGAGCCACGTTCTCCCAGCGGCTGAGCATCGGACGATACCCACCTGCTTCGTCTGAGCGTATGATTTCCTTATGCTCGATCCTCGAAGACTGAGCCTGCTCCGGGACGTCGCCCGTACCGGGTCGATCGCCGGTGCCGCGGAGCGCGCGGGCTGCACCGCCTCGGCGGCCTCCCAGCAGCTGTCCACACTTGAGCAGGACCTGGGCATCGCTCTGCTGGAACGCTCGGCGCGGAGCGTGCGCCTGACCGAAGCCGGTCGTGTCCTGGTCGAACACGCCCACCGTGTCCTCGCGGAACTCGATGCCGCGGAGGAGGCCGTTCACGCCGTCTCCGGCCTGCGCGGCGGCAGGATGCGCGTCGCGGCCTTCGCCACCGCCGCGACCCCCCTGGTCGTGCCCGCTCTCATGGCCTTCCGGCAGCGGCACGCCGACGTCTCCCTGTTCTTCACCGAAGTCGAGCCCGAGGACGCGATCCCCGCGGTGGCCGCCGGAGAAATCGACCTGGCCGTCACACACCAGTACGAGCACCTGTCCCCGCCCGACCTGCGTGGGCTGCGACAGCTCCACCTCCACTGCGACCGGATCCTGCTCGCCGTCCCCCCACACCTGCGGCGTGCGGGCCAGACGACCGCACGGCTTCGCGACTACGCCGAAGCCACCTGGCTTTCGACCGTGCCGAGCGAGGGGTTCCAGGCAGTCACCGAACTCCTGTGCCGCGCTGAGGGCTTCGAACCGGACATCGCCTTCCGCTCCGACCACTACGAGATGCTGCTCGACATGGTGGCGGCCGACTTCGGCGTGGCCCTCGTCCCGGGGCTGGCAGCCGCGCCCCGGTCGAGCGTGACCTACCTGGACATCAGCGAGCCGACGGGAGCGGCCCGGAACATTCACATCACGACACGTGCCGCCGATTCCTCGCCGGCGACCCGGGCTCTGACGCAACTGCTCGTTCGTCGGCGCATGGCCGGCCGACGGACCTGATGTGTGCCGGGCCGGGATCCAGCCCGGTCACTCCGTGTGAGGTCGCCCAGGACGCGGAGGCCGGGCCGGGCGGACTCGGCGGGTGCTCATGCGCTCTTGCGAGCGGGCTGAACGGTCCCGGAGGGTCCGGCCGACGCCATAAGCCTCGCCCACACCGTCTTCCGGCCCGCGCTGAACCCACAGCCGTGGGCCTGAGCGAGCGCGCGGACGATGGCCAGGCCTCGCCCGGACTCGGCGCCGCTGTCGACGGAGTGATACACGGGGCGCCGGGGCTCTGCATCGCTGACCGCGATGATCACGTGGCCGGTTCGGAAGGTGAGCCGCATCTCCAGCGGACCACCGGCTCCCGCCGCGTGTTCTTCGGCATTGGCGACCAGCTCCGCGGCCACCAGCAGGGCGTCGTCGATGACGGCGTCGCTCAGGCCCCAGCACCGGAGGGTGTCATGAGCGTGTCGGCGAGCGGCGGTCACCGGCTGTACGGCCCCGGCGAGGCCGAGTCGGCTGGTCTGCGAGGCCGTGCCGTGAGCCGCGTGGGCCCGGTCGGCGGGCTGTCGGTCGACTCGGCTCGTCGGATGCGCTACGGGCTTGAGCAGGTGCATGGGGTATTCCTCGAATCAGCGGCCTCGGACCGGTGCCACGCTCGCCTGCGCGGAGAGAAGACGGCTGCTTCCAGGCTGCGCACGCCCCAGGCATCACCAGAAGGGGCATTTCCCGATGCGCTGCGTAAGCCGTCCTTATGCTCGCCGACCCGTCCCGCCGTGGATCGTCCGCACCCGGCTGTTGGCCACCTTGGCCGCGTCCGCAGACGACAGCGGTGCGATGGGCCCGACGCCGATACCTGCATGGTCATCAGTTTCACGCGTGTTGAAGCGAGTTGGAAGCGGCTGGGCCGGAAGCTACCGAAGACCTCGCGAAGCTTGGCGCCCCGCATACCGCCATGCAGTCGGCCGGGGATGTCGGCGTCGTTCTCGATGGCCGAGCCACCACCGACGACCCGCCCAGCTGACATGGGAAACCTGCCCCCGCATCGGCGGCCTCCCCGTCCCCGGGTGCTCGGGTACGGCCCCCGACCAGCTCCCCGGAGATCACCGCTCGTCCGAGCCGACCTCACTCGTGGGCGGTTCAGGCAGCCAGTCGCGGGTCGGGTCGTACTCCAGCCATCGGCTTCGCCCTGCTTCCGCCGCGCAGGCGGCGGCGAGGTCATGCAGCCTCAGGTGTTCATTCCCGGTGCACCACAGCAGCGACCAGGAGTACAGCGGCGTGGGATCGACCAGAGGGACGGAGCGCACTCCTGGGACCTGTGGCAGCGGCACATCAGCGGGCACCAGCGAGAACCCCCGCGAGCCGCCCGCCACCTCGGCCAGGAAGTGCTCGAGTCCCAGGTTGACGCTCATGGCGGTGTTCTGGATGCCGAACCGGTCGGCGAACCGGTGGAGGAAATCGAGCCGGTCCAGTGCGCCAGGTGTCCACAGCGTACTGTCGCGCAACTGATCGGGCCGCACCGCCGGTTCGGCTGCGAGCGGATGGTCCGCACTCAGTACGGCGTCCACTGGTTCGAGACGGACGAGGCGGTGCGCGAGTCCCCCAGGCAACGGGGGGTGGACTCGGCCGAAGGCGGCATCGATGTCGCCGCGCAGCAGGGCAGTCGTCACCGATGGCAGATCGCGGCCGTGCCCCAGCGTCAGTTCCCCGGCTCGTCCGGCGACCTGGGCGAGCGTCCGCATCGGCGCGTAGAGGTGTCCCCAGACGTCGATACGCAGCGGACGCTCCTTCCCGGAGACCGCCGCGACCGCGGCATCGGCGGCAGCCACGGTCTGCCGGGCAGGTAGGAGGAAACGCTGCCCGGCCTCGGTGAGGCGTACTCCGTTGCCGCCGCGCTGGAAGAGTGCGGCGCCGAGCAGGGACTCCAGGCGGGAGATCCTCTTGGACAGCGCCTGCTGGGAGATCGCGAGCGTCCCGGCCGCGCGGCCGAAGTGCAGTTCTTCGGCGGTGCGCACAAAGGCACGTACCTGCGCCACGTCGAGATCCATGGGCCCCACCATAGGTGACAACCAAAGGTTGTCGGTTGCGCTTGTTCGTTGTTGGCTCCCTGAGCGGCAAGGGAGGTTGCATCCTCTCCATGCAACGACTGATTCCCACCGGAGAAGCGGTGCGCCCGGTCGCCTTCGCCGAGGTCTCCCAGCCTGTGCCGGAGCCCGGCGAAGCACTGATCAAAGTCGAGGCGTTCGC
This sequence comes from Streptomyces sp. NPDC045899, assembly GCF_056431485.1. Taxonomy (NCBI): domain Bacteria; kingdom Bacillati; phylum Actinomycetota; class Actinomycetes; order Kitasatosporales; family Streptomycetaceae; genus Streptomyces; species Streptomyces sp. NPDC045899. Next base: position 249,018 of record NZ_JBWKKP010000006.1, on the reverse strand, counting down.
CCCGAACCGGGGCGAGACATTCCTCCTCGAACGCCCACGACCGGGCCTGCTGCCCGGCAAAGACATCGCCGGGCTCGTCGTGCAGGCGGCAGCCGACGGCTCCGGCCCCGGCGTGGGCACCCGCGTCGTCGGACACCCTGCCCAGGGCGGCTGGGCCGAATACGCCACCGTGCCCACGCACTCGCTCGCGGTCCTTCCGGACAGCGTCGACAGCCCGCGGGCGGCAGCTCTGCCCCTGGCCGGGATCACAGCTCTGCGGCTGCTGCGTACGGCAGGCTCCCTGGCCGGCCGACGGGTGCTGCTGACCGGCGCCTCAGGCGGTGTCGGCCACTACGTCACCGAGCTGGCCGTGGGAGCCGGAGCGGCGGTGACCGCGGTGACCGCCACCCCGCCGCGCGGCGAGCGGCTCACGGCACTGGGCGCGCGGGTGGTGCACGACGTCGCGACGGCTGAGGGGCCGTTCGATGTCGTACTGGAGTCCACCGGCGGACCGGATCTGCCACTCGCCCTGTCCAAGGTACGGCCCGGGGGCCTGCTCATCTGGTTCGGCCAGGTGAGCCGCACCCCGGTGACCCTCGACTTCTTCGACCTCCTCGGCGGGCCCGAGCGCGTGACGATCCAGCACTTCCACTATGCCGGCGCCCCGTACGGCCGCGACCTCTCCGCACTGGTGGGGTTGGTGGCGCAGGACCGGTTGCACCCGGAGATCGGCCGCGTCGCAGGGTGGGAACAGACCGGCGCAACCCTGGTCGATCTCAGAGAACGCCGGATACGCGGCAAGGCTGTCCTGCTGACGGGAGAAGCACGATGAGCCCCACCGCGTTCACCGCCGCCCAGTGGACCCGTGCCACCGGCGCAGGCGTTGACCCTCACGAGTACCAGCGGATCACCCATGGCCTCCGATCCGTCGCCGACTGGGGCCCAGCCTTCTCCCGCGTCGGGCACAGCTACCTCCTGCACGCCAAGGAGGCAGGGTCGGCCCGCTCGGCGGGCGAACATCTACTGGTGGCGGCGCGGTGGTTCCACCTGGCCACCCTGGCGCCCTACGCGGAAGCGCATCGCGCCGCCGCCGAGGCGGATCACGCCCTGAGCAGAGCTCTCACCCTCCTGGAGCCCGGCGCGCGACGGGTGAGCGGTGAGGGATTCACCGGCTGGTTGCGTGGCCCCTCCGACGCACCAGGGACCGTGATCGTCGTCCCCGGCCTGGACTCGGCCAAGGAAGAGTTCCTCGACCTCGCGGCCGCGCTGCTGGCCCGAGGACTGTCGGTGTTCGCGATGGACGGTCCCGGTCAGGGCGTGCTCGCGGCCACCACCACCTTCGTGACGGACTACGAGCGGGTCGTGGGCCGGGCCATCGACGCCCTCGGCGCCTCGCGTGTCGGGCTCGTCGGTCTGAGTCTGGGCGGCCATTTCGCGGCCCGTGCCGCGGCGCTGGAACCGCGCGTGGCGGCCGTCGCCACCGTCAGCGGCCCCTTCCACCTCGACTGGGACGAACTACCGCAGCCAGTCAGGGACATCATGGCTCAGCGCGCGGGGGGACCCGACGCCGCCCGCGCGTTCGCACGGCATGTGGACCTCACTGCACTGGCGCCCCGCATCACGGCCCCGCTGCTGGTCGTGGACGGCGGCCAGGACGTCATCCCCGGCGTGACGAACGGCGAGTCCCTGGCCCGCCTGGCGCCACACGGCACCTACCTGTCCGTCCCCCACGGCGACCACCTCCTGGGAAACGCGCGGTCTGCCTGGCTGCCTCGTCTCAGCGACCATCTCACACACACCTTGAGGGGAACCCCAGCATGAACCGCTACACCGGAAAGACCGTCCTCGTCACCGGCGGCACCAGCGGCATGGGCCTCGCGACCGCCCATCGCCTCGTCGCCGAAGGCGCCCACGTCATCGTCACCGGCCGCAGCCGACCACGGCTGGACTCCGCCGTCGGCCAACTCGGCCCCCAGGCCTCGGGGCTCGTGGCCGACTCCGCCGACCTCGGCGCGCTGGACAGGCTGATGACGACCGTCCGGGAGCGTCACGGCCACCTGGACTGCCTCTTCATGAACGCCGGTACCGGTACCTTCCTGCCGTTCGAGAACATCACCGAGCCGGACTTCGACCACGGCGTCGACGTCAACGTCAAAGGTGTGTTCTTCACCATCCAAAAGGCGCTGCCCCTGCTGGCAGACGGAGGCTCGATCGTCATCAACGCCTCCTGGACCCTCCACCGGGGCAACAGCGTCCTGACCCTCTACTCGGCGACCAAAGCCGCCGTGCACAACCTGGCCCGAACCCTCGCCCCCGCATTCGCCCCGCGCGGGATCCGGGTCAACTCCGTCAGCCCCGGCTACATCGACACCCCGATGTACCCCGCTGCCGCGCTGACCCCGACCGAGGCAGCGGCGATCACCGGCCAGATCGTCGCCGGCCGCTTCGGACGCCCGGAAGAGGTGGCCGCGGCGGTGGCGTTCCTCGCCTCGGACGACGCCTCCTACATCAACGGCCAGGACCTCGTCATCGACGGTGGCCTGGTGGGTGCCATACCTGCGTGACGGTTGACCGAACCCAGCCGCGGTCTGACCGGCTTCCTCTGCACGGGCAGTGGTGGCGGGTCTCGCCGCACTCGATGACGGGAGCGGTATCCGCCCACCAGAGCCCTCGTCCGGCGGGTAGCCGACGCCGGTCGCCTCGCTGTCCCAGGCGTCGCACCGGCGGTCGGCTGGGCGCTGCCACACACGAGCGACGTGGCTCATGTCAGCAGGGAAAGTCCGGTGGAGGCAACGGCGCTTGTGGAGGCGTGCTCGCTGCGCAGGCCCATGTCGTGACGACACCCGACGAGCGTCTCTCCTCGTTGGTCTGGCAGCAGAGTGAGCGCTTGGGGGCGAAGGGGGAAGGGTGGCTGTTCCGGCTGGGGCGCACGGATGCGACTACTCGCGGTGCCAGTGACACCCGTCAGCGCTGACACGCCGCGCCGCTCGGCGGGCCGACTCCCCCGCGCACCAGGACACCACTCCTCGTCGTTCCCCACACGCCGTCGGTCAGAGGACCCATCCATCAGAAGAAGCTTCATGTCGCTGCGCGGGAAAGCGGTGACAAGAAGCTTCACCTGATGGGCGGTCAGGTGAAATCACGCCATGAGGATGTCTCGGGGCCATGTCGATCGCTGGACGGCCCTAGGTGTGCTGTCCGGAGAGGTTGGTGATCCGCGCGGATTACGTCCGAGGTAATCGTCGCGGCGTGCCCATACTGGCAGGGTTGGTGATCACTCCGCGTCGGAGGAAGCGGACCAGGACGGAGAGGTCGGCCATGTCCATAGCCACACCCACACACACGCGCACTGTGGTGGAAGAGTTGCTGCGCAGGATTGCCAAGGGCAACCCCGAGCACATCGCCGAGCTGTACGCCGAGGAGGGTGATTGGAAGCTCGACTGGCCGGAGGACGAGCACGGCCGTACTGCCACGCCGTGGATCCGTCACCGCTCCACCCGGGCCGACGCGGCCGCCCACTATCGCGAGCTCACCGAGAACCACGTGCCGGAGCATGTGGCGACTGAGGTCGAGCGCATCCTTATCGACGGAAGCGACGCGGTCGTGCTGGGCGAGATCCGTCAGACCGCCAGGCCCACCGGACGTGCCTACACGGCGCGGTTCGCTCTGCATCTCACCGTCACAGACGGCCTTGTCACCCGGCACCATGTCTACGAGGACAGCCTTGCCGTCGCGCAGGCATTCGAACCGAAGGATCAGTGAACGACCACCGGCCATTCGCGAAGAAGCTGCTCGCGGCCACTCGTTGATGGTCGCGACGAGGACGGTCGCCTCGTGTCGGACCGCGAGCGGTTGATCGCGCACTCGACCACCTGACGCTCACGGTAGTCGGCCGGGTCGAAATAGGGCGGCCGACCACCGCGGGAGCCGAGCTTCTGGCGGTTGCGCGCCTGGTCAGGCTTGTCCGGGATGGTGCAACGGATCCCGCGGCGGCGCAGATGGGCGAGGCTCCTGCGGGAGGCGTACGCCTTGTCAACGCGCACACGACGGGGGCGGACACATGGCCGGCCAGGCCCGATGCGGGGCAGGGCGGCGCAGGGGCCCGGTCGCGTTCGCATCCGCCCCGCCGCCCCTGCCGGGTTCTGCCGAATCACGCCGCAGGGGCGGGCATGGGCTGGGGCGGCACGGGCTTGGTTTCTCCGTCCGATCCGGTGAAGAGCGGAAGAGTACCGGTCAGCCCGAGGAGCCGCTCCACGGCCGGGCTGGTCGCCCGCAGGACGAGGCGCTTGGAAGTCCGCTGGGCGCGAAGACGCGCTCGCAGCAGGACATTGAGGGCGGAGCAATCACAGAAACCGACCCCCGCGAGATCCAGTTCCACGACTCCTGCACAGCGGTCCAATGCTTCGCTCAGCGCGTACTGCAGCGGTGGGCTGGTCTCAAGGTCGAGCTCACCGGCCACCGCCACCACGATGTGGTCACCGGAGGCGTCGACACTCAGCGTCAGCGGCTCCGGCCGCTGGAGTGGTCCGAAATCGGCGCCGCACTCAGGGCGAGGCCTCTCCCGAGGGAGAGTCGTGTGCTGACACATGGGTGCTCCCGGCGCATACAGGTGGTCCGCGCTTCCAGCATCACCTTACCTGGCTTTCACGTCAACTATTACACGAAATCTACTTCAGGCTTTTGAATGCGTGAATCGGCCGCCGTATCGTAGGGCCATGGATCGAGCACCGGAATCACGCACAACGTGGACGTTCCTCACCAACCACGCCCGCGTGCTAGCCGCGATCTTCGAGGATCACACCATCCGCGTCCGCGACATCGCCACCCGCTGCCAGCTCACGGAACGCGCCGTGCAAAAGATCATCACCGACCTCGAAGACGGTGGCTATCTCACCCACATCCGGCAAGGCCGGTCGAACGTCTACCGCATCCCCCCGGGCACGTTCCTACGCCATCCGGCAGACGCCGGTGCCACCGTCGCCGATCTGCTGTCCCTCTTGGCCCACCAGGAGACAACACACGCAGCCGCCTTCGAGGCCGAGGCACATGAGGAACACCACGGCCACCGGTCCGACAGTGGAGCACACTGACCGCTTGCCACCGCCTCCCTGGTGAGTCGGGCCCTGGTGAATCGGTCAAGCGGCGCCGTGCGGGCGCTGAGCCCGCGCACAAGGACACGGTTTCACGTCGCCGGGAGCCGGAAGCGCAGTCGGCAAATCACGGCGTCGGTTTCGCGGCGCAGTGCGTGCGCGACGACCAGGGAACGGTCCCGGCGCGGGGCGTCGGGGATACTGCCGAGGCCGAGGGCGTCGCCGATACTCTCGTACGCCCGGTTCACGCGCGAAGGCAAGGACGAGCAGCGGCAGGGCGATCATGATGAGCCAGGCGCCCTCGGTGAACTTGGTGGCCGTCACCACGACCGCGGCGACGCCCGTGAGCAGCGCACCGCATCCGTTGAGTGCGGCCTTCCCTCGCCAACCGGGTGTCCGTTGCCGGCGCCAGTGGCGGACCATACCGGTCTGGCAGAGGGTGAAGCCGACGAAGACGCCGATGGCGAAGAGCGGTACGAGGGTGTTGGTGTCGCCGCCGGAGACGATCAGCAGGGCGGCGGAGGCACCGGCGAGTGCGAGCACGCCGTGGCGGTGGACCTGTCGGTCGGCCTTGAGGCCGAACACATGGGGCATGTGGTTGTCCCGGGCGAGCAGGCCCATGAGGACGGGCAGGCCGCCGAAGGAGGTGTTGGCCGCCAGTGCGAGCAGCACCATGGTGGCGAACTGGACGACGTAGAAGGCCCAGTTGTGGCCGAGCGAGGCGTCCGCGAGCTGCGCGAGGACGGTGACGCCCTCGACCGGCTGGAGGTGAAAGCGTCCGATCAGCACCGACAGGCCGATGAGCATGGTGCCGAGCAGTGCGCCGAGGGCCACCTCGGTCCGCTGTGCGCGCCGGGCGGCCGGGGCGCGGAAGGACGGTACGGCGTTGGCGACGGCCTCGACGCCGGTCAGCGCCGAGCAGCCGGAGGCGAAGGCTTTCAGCAGAAGCAGCGCGCCGACCGTGGTCGCTCCGTGGCTGAGGGCGGACGCGTGTCCGTCGGCGGTGGCGGTGCTGACCGGCTCGGAACGGAACAGCCCGATGGCGATGATGGCGAAGACGCTGCCCACGAAGATCGCCGTGGGGACGATGAGGGCCCGTGCTGACTCCACGACGCCACGCAGATTGATCCCCGTGACCAGGGCCAGCACGGCCAGGCAGATCCACACCCGCTCGTCGTACAGCGCCGGGAAGGCCGAGGTGAGGGCCGCGACTCCGGCGGTCACCGAGACGGCCACATTGAGGACGTAGTCCAGGATCAGAGAGGCCGCGGCGACGAGCGAGGCTCTCCTGCCCAGATGTGCCCTGGCCACTCCGTACGCACCGCCGCCGTTCGGGAAGGCCGCGATCACCTGCCGGTACGAAGCGACGAGCACGGCCAGCAGCCCGGCGATCGCGAGGGTGACGGGCAGAGTGAAGCCGAGCCCGTGCGCGCCCGCGGCGGCCAGGACCAGGACGATCGCCTCCGGGCCGTACGCGACGGACGCCATCGCGTCCAGCGAGAGCGCCGCCAGGCCCTGTGTCGCGGTGAGCTTGTGCCGACCGCCGGGATCCGCAGCGGTATCAGGAGGCTCCTCGCCTGCCCTGTTGACGGCGTCGGCCGTGTTCTCTCCCTGGGAGACCGTCGGCATAGTGATCACACCTCCACGTCGGAAGCCCAGCTTCCGGGTGGGATCGCACCTCCACATGTCTCCTTGTCGCGTTCCTGGCACACCGTCCCCCGGTCTTGACGCTCCCCCGACGGCGTACGACGCCAAGAAGCCCAGACCCCTCTGGGATGGGTCGCTCGCGCGGCGCCGAGCGTCACGGCCGCGCCAACGCCGCCTGTCCGGGCGACGCCCGGGGCGCCGGGGCGCCGGGGCGCCGGGGAACGGTGCTCTGTTCAGGCGACGCGGAGGATGCTCTTGCCGTGCGTTGCGCCCTCGGCGAGGCGCTGCACGGCCGTGGCCAGCTCCTCGAGGGCGTACTCGGCGGTGATGTCCACGCGGACCTTGCCGTCGGCGACGAGGGCGAGTGCGTGGCGGGCACTCTCGGCGAGCCGCTCGGGGTGGGTCTGGCTGAGCAGGTGGCTGTTGTAGGTCAGAAGGGACTTGCCCTGCATGAGGAGGTCGTTGGCATCGGCGTGAACGGCTTCGTACGTGGCGAGGTAGCCGTAGGCCACCAGTCGGCCGTGTGCCGCGAGGTGCTCGAGGCCGGCGGTGCGGGTCGGGCCGCCGACCGGGTCGAGGATGACGTCGGGCTTCTCGTCGCCGAGCTTGGCCGGGAACTCCTCGCGGAACAGGACCTGGTCGTACCCGAACTGCGCGGCGTACTCGGCCCTGTCGGCGGTCCCGACCACACCGACGATCCGGTCCGCTCCGGCCAGTCGTGCGAACTGCGCGGCGAGCGTGCCGACCGAGCCCGCGGCGGCGTGGATCAGCACGGTTTCGCCGGGCCGCACCCGCGCGGTGGTGTTGATCAGGTCGTAGGCGGTCGATGATCCCCACCCGAGACCCGCGGCTGTCCTCAGCGGCATGTCGCCGGTGCCGAAGGTGAGCGTGGCGGGTGCCAGGACCACCTCGGCGTAGGCGCCTGAGGGGGTCAGCGCGGTGACGGCCTCACCGACACGGCGTGCGTCGACACCCTCGCCGACCGCGACGATGTGCCCGGACGCCTCGAACCCCGGCACGAAGGGACGCGGCACGGCGAAGCGACCTTCCCGGACCATGGTGTCGCCCCACTGGATCCCCGCGTAGGCCACACGGATGGCCACCTGGCCGGGGCCGGGAGTGGGCTCATCGAGTTCGGTGACGCGGTAGTGGTCATCGGTGTCGAGAACGACAGCCTTCATGGTTACAGCCCCCTGGGTTGACTCAGTATCCTTACAGTCGAGGACAGTACGTATATAAGGTTCCTGAGTCAACCCATGAACCTGTTACTGGAGTGGGAGTACGCGATGGAAGCCCCGATCGAGAATGACCTCTGCACCCGGATCAGGCGGTCGGAACAGGCGTTGATGGCGCACCATGAGGCAGCGCTGCGCACCTACGGGCTGACCATGACGCAGTACACCGTGCTGGTGACCCTCTCGCGCGAAGGCGGCATGTCCGGCGCCCAGCTGGCCCGCTCCTGCGGGGTGACACAACAGAGCATGAGCAGCGTGCTCGCGAATATGGAGACCAAAGACCTCATCCGCCGCGAGACGTCCCCGGTGCACGCAAAGGTGCAGATCGCCACGCTCACCGATGCGGGCCAGACACTGCTGGACCGCGCCTACCAGGAGGTGGTCATCCTTGAGCGCGCGCTCACCGACGCGTTCACTCCCTCCGAACGTGCCTCACTCTGCGAACTCCTGGAACGCGCCACCACCGTCCTGATCCAGCAGACGCCCAACGCCACAGCCCGGCCCGGCACCTGAGTGCGCGGCCGCGGAAGCGGCCCAGGCGCGCTGGGGTCATTTCGGCGGACGGATGGCCAAAGTGTGCCGGAACTCGTCGCGTGGGTCCCAGCGGGCCTTGACCCGCTGCAGCCGGGGGTAGTTCCCCCCGTAGTAGAGGGTGTGCCACGCGGTGCCGGAGGTGTTCAGGTCGGCATCCGCGAGATCGGTGTCCGGGTAGTTGATGAATGCGCCGTCGTTCGCCCCGCCCGGTACGGGCACACCACCGCTTTCGGCGTACACGGACCGATAGAGGTCGCGAACCCACTGAAGCCCGGGGCCGGCGTCCTGTTGGGCTTGCCATTCGGCCAGATAGATCGCCTTGAGGATCGAGTCCCGCTGCGCGACGGCGGTCGCGTCCGCCGGGACGGTGTTGACCTTGCCGCCGTAGGAAACCAACCACACCGCCCCGTCGAGACCGGCCCCTTTCTCCCCTGACAACCGCTCGTGGATGACCTCGATCTGCCGGTCCGTGAAGCGACGGCGCAGATAGGCCGCCTTGGCCTTGAACGGCGCCGCGGCACTCTCCTGTACGGCTCCGGCGGCCTGCAGCCATGGTTGACTCTCATGGCCGCGCACCGGCTCCACCGTCACTCCACGGCCCACCGCGGCCACGTAGTCGTGCATCAGCCGCTCCGCGCCCCGGCCACTGGAGTCCAGCTGACCGGCCAGAGTGACACTGTCCCCCTTGCGCGATCTGAGCATCAGAATGCTGAAGAGACCGGCGTAGGGCGAGTCGGGGCCGCTGTTGCGCTCGTGCCAGCTTCCGTGGTTGCGCACCAGCCGGGCGAACGAACGCTGGTCCAGGTCCTTCCAGGGCCACGAGGCGTAGAAAGAGATCACGGACTCCGGCGGCCGGGGCAGCAACCGCGCGGGGTCCTCGCCCTTCGCCGCCGGGTCGCGGAACCAATAACACGTGACGATGCCGAAGTTCCCACCGCCACCACCGGTGTGCGCCCACCACAGATCGTGGTGAGGGTCGGAAGGCTCGCATGTGGCCACCACACTGCGCACCTCGCCGGACGCCTCCACCACGACGACCTCCACAGCGTAGAGGTGGTCGACGGACAAGCCGTGCCGACGCGACAGTGTCCCGTATCCGCCACCCAGGACGTGTCCTCCCACTCCGACCTCGGCTGTCGCGCCCGCCGGGATGGTCACGCCCCAGCCGAGGAACAGCTTGCGGTACACCTCCCCCAGCAGAGCTCCCGGCTCGACCGCGAACGCCCTGCGGCGGGCGTCGTAGGAGACGGATGCCATGGGAGACAAGTCGATGAGGACCTTCACCGCCGGGTCGTCGACGAAGTTCTCGAAGCAGTGCCCGCCGCTGCGCACGGCTATCCGCTTGCCTTCCCGCACCGCCTGCCGCACCGCGCTCACGACCTCTTCGGTGGAGCCGGCCACGTGTACGCAGTCCGGCCTGCCGACGAAACGCGCGTTCCAGCCACGGTGCGTCAGGGACCGGTAACGCGGATCGCCGGGCGCGACCGTGATCGGGCCCACCGGGGCCTCCTCGCCACCCACGGGCGACGCCATGGCCTGATGTGCCGTCATGCCATGTACCGCCACCCCGGCGGCCGCAGCTCCCCCGAGTGCTGCAGCGCCGGTCAGGACACCTCGCCGCGTCACTTCTGCCATGGTCCACTCCCATCTAGCCGGACGCCGGGACACTCCCGCCGCCTCCTCAGCAATCCTCGGGGGACCTGGGCGACCCGACATCGTCCCTGAAGACCAACAGGCCCCTGCATCCAAAGGATGAGCAGTGCCGTCCCAAAGGAGGTTTCGCCGGACGTCACTCCAGGGCTCCGGCCGCTCCGCATGAACAAAAAGTTCTACGGGAACCGAGGGGATCATGGTCGTCGGCGGTGACTTGGGCAGTGTCTGCGAGCGAGTGACGGCTGCTGAGCTGGCTCGGCCGGCGTCGCCGGGGCCGACGAGCGGCGCGCAGCGCCGAGCCACGCGACCGGGGTCGGCGTTGCCGCCCCGTCGATCGGGCCGCAACCCTGGGCGTATCGAGGCATTGCGCAGCAAACGTCGTACGGCACGCTCCCGGCCCGCTCTCTGTGCGCACAACGTTGGCGTGAGCCAACTCGCCGACCGGCACCCACTTCCGGACTCCGGGCCGGCACCACGTCCAGCCCCATCTCGGGGAGAGCGACGCCGCGGTTCTCGCCGCCTCGCCGGGACGGCGGTCATCAAGGCCGGGCCGACGATCTCCTTACTGTCGGCCACTCCTCATCCGGGGGCGCTCATGACCGGAGAGACCTCCTCGTTCCTCGGCGTGGGCCGATACCGCTCCGGGCGAGCGATGGTGTCGCCGGCAGGCTGGCGTCAGGGGGCAGCACCACCATCAGCAGCATGCTGATCTCGACGGGCGTCGGCCGAGTCATGCTGACCTGACGCAGCGATGGGAGCCCTCGTGACCCGCCATACTGGCCGTCGTGACGACCTACGACACCATCGGCAGGACCTATCGCAGCACGCGTCGACCGGACCCTCGGATTGCCGTGCAGATCCACGCGGCCCTCGGCGACGCCGAGACAGTGATCAACGTGGGGGCGGGGGCCGGCTCCTACGAGCCGCCGCAGACAGTGCTCGCGGTCGAACCCAGTTCGGCGATGATCGCCCAGCGCCCCGCGGGCTCCGCGCCGGCCCTGCAGGCGACTGCTGAGTCCATCCCCGTGGCAGACGGAGCGGCTGACGCGGTCATGGCCCTGCTGACCGTGCACCACTGGACGGATCTGGCGGCCGGCATCAGGGAACTGCGTCGGATCGCCCGCCGACGCATCGTCATCTTCACCTGGGACCAGAACATCAGCCGCAAATACTGGCTGCTGGATGAGTACTTGCCCGAAGCGGCAGCGCTCGATGAAGCGCGTGCCGTCCCTATCGACCGTCTCATAGAACTGCTGGGAGGCGCCCGCATCGAAACAGTCCGGATCCCGCATGACTGCACCGACGGATTCGGCGCCGCATACTGGCGTCGGCCCGAGGCATACCTCGATCCAGCAGTCCGGGCCGGGATGTCACACCTTGCTCTGTCCGGCGAGAGCGTCCTCCGCGCGGGGCTTGCCAGGCTCGCAGACGACCTGTCCTCCCGCCACTGGCACAAACGCCACGCCGAGTTGCTCGACCGCGAAACACTCGACGTCGGTTACCGGCTCGTCGTCGCTGAACTGTAGGTAGGTCCCCCCAGGAGGGCCTGTCCGGCGGGGGGATGCCTTCACGTCTCGGCGCGGCGGCACTTACGGTTTGTGGGTTACCCAGAGCAGTTCGGCCGGCCAGCGGTGTGCCCAGTCGGGTGGGTCGGTCTTGTTGTAGCCGTTGGGTGTTCCGGGTTCGGGCCGCGGCTCGATGAGGTCGTCGATGATGAGACCGGCGCCGCGCAGGACCTTGACCCAGTCGCCGTAGGTGAGCTGATAGCTGGTCGCGCCGTCGTCTTCGGCGATGGTGTCCAGCCCGAAGTAGTCCTGCTGCAGTGTCGTGGTCACGCGGCTGGCGGCTTCGTCGTAGCAAGCTTCGAACCATGGGCTGGCGACGTTGAACACCAGGCGCCCGCCTCGGCGCAAGACGCGTGCGGCCTGCGGGACGGCCAGGTGCGGGGGCGCCCAGCTGAGTCCACCGAAGTCGCAGAACACCAGGTCGAAGCTGTCGGTGGCGAAGGGGAGTTGTTCGGCGGCGCCTTGCACCAGCGGGTAGCGGGCCGCTCCCATCGCGCTCGCGGCCGCGGTGAGTTGGGCTTCGGACAGGTCGAGTCCGACCACGGTGGCGCCCTCGGCGGCGAGCGCTCTGGACCACTGGCCGGCGCCGCAGCCGAGTTCGAGGACGCGCTTGCCGGTGACGTCGCCCAGGGCTTGCAGGTGCGCGTCGGGGATGGAGTACATGCCCCACAGCCGGGGTGTGGCGCCGATTTGCGGGTCGTGCCTGTGTTGGTAGGCGCTGCTGATCTGGTTCCAGAACCGCCGGTTGGCGGGGATGCTGTCCACGTGCCGACTCCAGCACTGCCTGCCGGGAGCGGTCAACAGGATAAGGGCACCAAAGCCGCAGCGCCACGCCTTGCCAAACCCATTGTCGGCACCGGCGGGCCGGGCGGTGGCGCCGTCCCAGACGACGGGGATCAGACGAATCAGAGCAGAACAGGAGCGCGCCCGAAGTCGGGGGCGATCTCGGCCCTTGACAACATCGCTCGGTGGCCGTCCGCACCGTGTACGGCGACCAGGAAGCACAGGCGATCCTTGCGCTTGGTGGGGTCGAAGCCCGGGCCGGCGTCCACAAGGACGTCGTGCAGGAGCGGTCCGGTGAATCGGTGGCGCTGGACGCCGCTGGTGGCGCACTCGAAACTGACCTGTGCCCGGTGCTGAGGCCAGACCAGCAGATCGGACACCGTCAGCCGGGCCGGACGGGTCAGATCGCCGGTGAGAACGAGCTCAGCCACCGGGCCGGTGGTCGTACGGGCAGTGGCGAGGGACTCACTCACAGGCTGCCACCTCCTGGCTGACCCGTACCCGAACACCTATCCCGCACAAACGCACATGCCATGCCATCGGACCGAAGGTCCGGCTCATGCGAAGGGACGGCTGTTCATCCCCTGGCATCTGCGGCAGTATGATCCAGGCATGCACACCTACCGGATCGGGGACGCGGCTGCCTTGCTCGGTGTCAGTGCCGACACCGTGAGGCGTTTGATCGATGGCGGGAAACTGACCGCCGAACGGGACGAACTGGGCCACCGGATCATCCCCGGGCCGGCTCTCGCGGCCTACGCCCGCCAGGTGCACCGTATGGAGCGGGAGTCCGCGGGCTCCTCGGCCCGTAACCGCTTCTCCGGAATCGTCACCGACGTGATTCTCGGTGATGTGTCGGCGCAGGTGGAGATCCAGGCCGGACCGTTCCGGGTAGTGGCGATGGTCAGCCGCGAGTCGGCTGAGGAGTTGAAGCTGGAGCCGGGCGTTCCGGCGGAAGCCGTGATCAAGTCGACCAACGTGGTTGTCGAGAGACCGTGAATGTGTCCGTCAGGACCAAAGGGAGTGACCCCGTGATGACCCGTTCCGCGCGTCGGAACCGCCGGACCCTGCAGGTGGCTGCTGCAGGTGCCGCCGCCCTGCTGGCCCTGAGCGCCTGTTCTCCGTCCGGTGATTCCTCCTCGAAGGAGAAGTCGGACTCCTCCGACGCCGCTTCCGGCTCGGACAAGGTATCGGGCTCGGTGACCGTCTTCGCGGCCGCCTCGCTGAAGGAGAGCTTCACGAAGCTGGGCCACGCATTCGAGAAGGAGCACCCCGGCACGAAGGTGACCTTCAGCTTCGGTGGCAGCGACGCCCTCGCCGCGAGCATCACCGGTGGCGCCCCGGCTGATGTGTTCGCCGCCGCCAGCCCCAAGACGATGAAGATCGTCACGGATGAGGGAGACGCGTCCGGCAAGCCCGCCACGTTCGTGCGCAACCAGTTGGAGATCGCCACCCTGCCGGGTAACCCCGACAGGATCTCCTCCTTGAAGAGCCTCACCAAGTCCGGGCTGAAGGTCGTCCTGTGCGACAAGACGGTCCCGTGCGGCGCCGCCGCTCAAAAGGCCCTCCACGCCAGTGAGCTCGAGCTCACCCCGGTCTCCTACGAGCAGGACGTCAAGAGCGCCTTGAACAAGGTGCAGTTGAAGGAGGCCGATGCGGCCGTCGTCTACAAGACCGACGTGAAGGCGGCGGGCGACAAGGTGCAGGGCGTGGAGTTCCCCGAGTCGACGAAGGCCATCAACGACTACCCGATCGTCGCGCTGAAGGACGCGCCCAACGCCGCCGCGGCCAAGGCGTTCATCCAGCTGGTGCGGTCCACCGAGGGCCAGAAGGTCCTCGGCGACGCCGGGTTCCTCAAGCCGTGACCTCGGTGGACAAGGCAGGCGCCGCGGAGACCCTGGAGGGCGCTCCGCGGCGCGGCCGTGTCCGCAAGGGCGCCCCGCTGCCGCTGCTCCTGCCCGCGCTGATCGGCCTGGCGTTCCTGCTCGTCCCGCTTGTGGCCCTGCTGGTACGGGCTCCCTGGCGCAGCCTCCCCGACCTGCTGACCAGCCCCGAGGTCTGGCAGGCGCTCCAGCTCTCCCTGGTCTGCGCGACGGCCGCCACCGCGGTGAGCCTGGTCGTCGGAGTCCCGCTTGCCTGGCTGTTGGCCCGGGTCGAGTTCCCCGGGCGCGGCCTCGTACGGGCTCTGGTGACCCTGCCGCTCGTCCTGCCACCGGTGGTGGGTGGTGTCGCCCTGCTGATGGCGCTCGGCCGCAACGGGGTCGTCGGGCAGTGGCTCGACTCCTGGTTCGGAATCACGCTGCCGTTCACCACGACGGGCGTCATCGTGGCCGAGGCGTTCGTGGCGATGCCGTTCCTCGTCATCAGCGTCGAGGGCACACTGCGCGCCGCCGACCCCCGCTACGAGGAGGCCGCCACCACCCTGGGCGCCTCCCGCTTCACCGCCTTCCGCCGGGTCACACTCCCTCTCATCGCCCCCGGCATCGCGGCGGGTGCCGTGCTCGCGTGGGCCCGCGCGCTGGGCGAGTTCGGCGCGACGATCACCTTCGCGGGCAACTTCCCCGGCCGCACTCAGACCATGCCGCTCGCTGTCTATCTCGCCCTCCAGAGCGACCCGGACGCGGCCATCGCCCTCAGCCTGGCCCTGCTGGCCGTGTCCATCGCGGTACTGGCCGGGCTGCGCGACCGCTGGATGACCACCTCATGACCCACACCGAGAAGATGACACACGGCGCCACAGGCACCCCGGGCAGTGAGGGGCTGGACGCCCGGCTCGTGGTCCAGCGCGGGTCCTTCCGGCTCGACGTGGCGCTGACCGCGGCGCCCGGTGACGTCGTCGCGCTCCTCGGCCCCAATGGTGCGGGCAAGACCACCGCCCTGCGGGCGCTTGCCGGGCTCACCCCGCTCACCGGCGGCCATCTCCGGCTCGACGGAACCGAGTTGGACCGGATGCCCCCGGAGTCCCGCCCAGTCGGCGTGGTCTTCCAGGACTACCTGCTCTTCCCTCATCTCTCCGCGCTCGACAACGTGGCCTTCGGCCTCCGCTGCCACGGCGCTCCCAAGGCGGAGGCCCGCGCCCAGGCCGCGGAGTGGCTGGACCATATGGGCCTCGCCGACCACGCCGGAGCCAAACCCCGCCGCCTCTCCGGCGGCCAGGCCCAGCGCGTCGCCCTCGCCCGCGCCCTGGCCACCCAACCCCGGCTGCTGCTGCTCGACGAACCCCTCGCCGCCCTCGACGCCCGTACCCGCCTCGACGTCCGCGCCCGGCTCCGCCGCCACCTGGCGGAGTTCGAGGCGGTCGCGGTGCTGGTCACCCACGACCCGCTCGACGCCATGGTCCTGGCCGACCACCTCGTCGTCATCGAGGACGGCCGCGTCGTCCAGGAAGGCGCCCCACCCGATATCGCCCGCCACCCGCGCACGGACTACATCGCTCACCTGGTCGGCCTCAACCTCTACCGGGGCGAGGCCGAGGGCCACACGGTGCGCGTCGATCGCGGACCCGAGGTCACGACCATGGAGGAACTGACCGGTCCGGTTTTCGTCGCGTTTCCGCCGAGCGCGGTGACGCTGTACCGCGACCGCCCCACCGGCTCCAGCGCCCGCAACCTCTGGCACTGCGAGGTCACCGGCCTGGAGACCAACGGCGACCAGGTACGCGCCGACCTCACGGGCCCGCTCCGCCTCGCCGCGGACCTCACCACGGTCGCCGCGACCGAACTCGAACTCCACCCGGGCGCCACGGTGTGGGCCGCGGTCAAGGCGGCCCAGACGCACGCCTACCCCGCCTGATTCCCCCTCCTCGACAGCGCGTGATCCCTGCTCCCGGTCTTCCGCACCATCTACCTCGCTGCGACCGGTCAGCCACACGAGGCTGATCCTGATCACCTGCCCCGAGACGCGCGCAGACGGTTACCGATCAGGTGCCGAGTGTTACCCATTGGCGGCGATGCACGCCCTTACGGCACCGGAATGCCGTCGGAGGCGGAAGCCCTCGACCGCGTCCGGTACCGCCTTGGCGCCGATGCGCAGCACGCCCTGGACGCCGGGGCTCACCCGGACGGCCGCTGTTGAACCGCACACCGTCCGCATGCCCTGATCTCCTGCCGTGCGCTCGCTGATTTTGGAGGATATTTGACAAACTGGACAGAACAGGCATGAAGCAGACGGAATGGTGATGACGAGCGACGAGGTGGTCATGGAGCCGGCGCCGGGTGAGCTCGGGTACCCACACGGCGCTGCCACGGCCGTCGTCAGCCCCGAGGGCATCGTGACGGGCTGGAGCGAAGAGGCCGGACGGCTACTGGGCCACCAGGCGCGGGAGGTGGTGGGACGGGCAGCGGTCGAGCTGGTGGCCGCCACCGGAGCGTCCGACGCGGCCGGGTTCACCCCGGCCGGCTCGAGCGAATGGAGTGGCACCGCCACGCTACGGCACCGCGACGGCCACCGCGTCGACGTCATGTTGCGGGCCTATCCGTCGCTGGCGGGTGACGGCACGCTTCAGGCATACGTGCTGACCGCGGTGCCGTACGCCGCCGGGGCGCAGGATGAGCACCCGATGATGGACCGGGCGTTCACCCAGGCGTCCATCGCCATGTCCGTGTTCGACACCGCCTCGGGCAGGTGGCGGCTGAACACCGCCGCCGCGGAGGCCGCCCCCGCCGCGGGTGGCGAAGGCGCCGACGAGCCGTTCCTGCGCCATCTCCACCAGGTGGCCGAGCAGGGGAAACCGGCCCGGTTCGAGACCCGCACCCCGGCGCGGTCCTTCTCGCGCGAGCAGGCCAGGATCGTCGAGCTGTGGCCCGTCCGGGATCCCGCCTCCGGCCAGGTGTGCGGTGTCGGCACCGCAACGTTCGACAGCAGCCAATACCACCGGGCCAGGCAGCGGCTGGCCCTGCTGAACGAGGCGGGCACCCGCATCGGGACCGCCTTGAAGGTGGTCCGCACCGCCCAGGAACTGGCCGACGCGGCCGTGCCCCGGCTCGCCGACTTCGCCAGCGTGGACCTGCTGGACTCCGTGCTCCAGGGAGAGGAGCCGGTGCCCGGCCCGGTCGGCGCCGACGTGAAGCTGCGCCGGGTCGCACACCGGTCGTCCACCAGCGGCACACCCGAGGCGGCGGTGCCCCTCGGCGAGCTCGACACCTACCCGGCCTTCACGCCGCCCGCCCGCTGCCTGGCCACCGGGCGGCCGGTGCTCACCGGCAAGGACGACCCCGACTTCCTGCGCTGGATGGCCCTCCACGAGGCACGGAGCGCCAGAGTGCGGGAGTACGGATTCCACTCGATCATGGCGGCCCCGCTGCGAGCCCGCGGCATCACGCTCGGGGTGGCCATCTTCGCCAAGACCCAGGACTCCGAACCGTTCGAGCAGGACGACCTGATCCTTGCCGGGGAGTTCGCCGACCGGGCCGCCGTCGGTGTGGACAACGCGCGCCGTTACATCCGGGAGCGCTCCGCCACACTGACCATGCAGCGCAGCCTGCTCCCCCGGCGGCTCCCGGCCCAGGCGGCCGTCCAGGCGGCCTTCCGCTACCTGCCGGCCGGGTCGCGGGCCGGCGCCGGCGGCGACTGGTTCGACGTGGTGCCACTGTCCGGCACCCGGGTCGCCCTGGTCGTCGGCGACGTGGTCGGCCACGGCATCCGCGCCTCGGCCACCATGGGTCGGCTGCGTACGGCGGTGCGCACCCTCGCCGATGTCGACCTGCCCCCGGACGAACTGCTCACCCACCTCGACGACCTGGTCCGCCACCTGGACTCGGACGACGGCACCGGCGACCGGGGCGCGGTCTCCGGCACGGACGCCGAAGAACTCGGCGCCACCTGTCTGTACGCCATCTACGACCCGGTCACGCGTATCTGCACCATCGCGAGCGCCGGCCACCCACCACCCGTCGCGCTGCTGCCCGACGGCACGGTCGACGTGGTCCAGCTGTCCCCCGGACCACTGCTGGGCATCGGGGGCCTGCCGTTCGAGGCCACCGAAGTGGAGCTGCCCGAAGGCAGCCTGCTGGCCTTCTACACCGACGGTCTGATCGAGGGCCGCGACCACGACGTCGGTGCCGGCCTGGACCGGCTGTGCCGAACGCTGGCCGACCAGTCCGCGCCTTCCCTGGAGGTCAGCTGCGACGCCATGCTCAGGACCCTGCTCCCGCCGACCCCCGCCGATGACGTGGCCCTGCTGCTGGCCCGCACCCGCGCCCTGCACGCCGACCAGGTGGCCACCTGGGCCGTGCCGGCCAATCCGTCGATGGTCGCCGATGCCCGCGCCCAGGTCAGCCGCCAGCTCGCCGCCTGGAAGCTGGAGGAAGCCACGCCCGTCACCGAGCTGGTGGTGAGCGAGCTGGTGACCAATGCCATCCGGTACGGAGCGGTACCCATCGGCCTCCGGCTGATCCGCGACCGCACCCTGATCTGCGAGGTCTCCGACACCAGCAGCACGGCCCCGCACCTGCGCCGCGCCCGTGTGTACGACGAGGGCGGACGCGGGCTGGACATGGTCGCCCAGCTCACCCAGAGCTGGGGCAGCCGGCAGACCCCGACCGGCAAGACGATCTGGGCCGAGCAGGCCCTCCCGGTCGGCTGACGATGCCAGGCACCGCGGGCGGCACACGGACCGGACCGGATCCGGCCCGGGCCCACACCGTGGGACTGGTCTACCCACCGGCGGAACCGGACGGCACCTACACCGAACAGCAGCACGACTTCATCGGCGGCGTCGCCGAGGCGGCAGCTCGCTACGACTACGACATGCTGCTGTCCCCCAGTGTCACCGCGGACGAGCCGTCGTTCCGGCGGATGGTCAGCCCCGGGCGGGTGGACGGCCTGATCGTCATGGAGATCCGGCTGCACGACGACCGCGTGGAACACCTCGCCAAGGCGGGTATCCCCTACGTCATCATCGGCCGCAACAGCACGGCGGACGCGACCGGCTGGGTCGATCTGGACTTCGTGGGCATGACCGCCAACTGTGTGCAGCACCTGGCCGACCTGGGCCACCGCAGGATCGCTTTCGTCAACCGCTCGGAGCGGCTCTTCGCCAGCGGATACGGCCCGGCGCGTCTGAGCCTTGAGGGCTACACCAAGGCGATGGCGGCACTCGGCCTGACCGAGCACGCGTACCTGTGCGGCGACGACGACGCCTCCGGAGAGGCGGTCCTGGAGAAGATCCTTCTGGACGACCCGGCGACCACCTCGCTGGTCACCATGAACGAAGCCGCGCTGCGCGGGGTGTACCTCGGACTCAAGCGGCACGGCCGGGTCGTGCCGCGCGACTTCTCGGTGGTCGCCGTGACGGCCGGCCGCTGGGTGGAGCAGATCAGCCTTCGGCTGTCCGCTATCGAGACACCCGTCGCGGAGATGAGCCGGGTCGCCGTGGACCTGCTGCGGGAACGGCTCATCTCGCCCGGCGCGCCGCCCCGGCACGTGCTGCTCAAACCCCTGGTCGCCCAGCGCGACAGCACCGGTCCGTGCCGTCAGCTGCCCGGCGAGGCACCCGACCTGGAGGAGCTGGAGTTCTGATCCCACGCCCCCGCCGCCCCCGCCGAACCCTGGAGCGAGGCATGACGCACACCACCGACCGCCGCAGCATGCTGCGCACCGCCGGCGCGGGCGCGGCGGCCCTGGGCCTGAGCGGGGTACTGGCCTCGTGCGACACGGGCGGCACGGGGAAGGCACGCAGGTCGCGCACCGTCACGCTGACCTTATGGGACTACTTCACCCCGGCGAACTTCCAGCCGGTACTGAACGACTTGATCGCCGGGATCGAGGCCCATGTCGCGGGGGTACGGATCCGGCGGCGCGCCATCCCCTTCGCCGATCTCGTCAACACCCTCAACCTGGCCGCGATCTCGGGCGATCTGCCCGACCTCGCGATCGTCGACAACGTCTCCATGAGCTCCCTGGGGGGAAACGGACTGCTGGCCGACCTCACCAGCCGGGTCAAGAGCTGGGGCCAGGCACACGCGTACTACCCCGGGCCCTGGGCGAGCTGCCAGATCGGCGGGAAGACCCTCGGCATCCCCAACAACAGCAACTGCCTCGCGCTCTACTACAACGTCTCGATGCTGCACGACGCCGGGGTGACCCCTCCGACCGACTGGGACCAACTGGCCGACAGCGCCCACCGGCTGACGACCCGTAACCGGTTCGGCCTGGCGATGAGCGCGATCCGGACCGAGGAGGGCGTCTTCCAGTTCCTGCCGTTCCTGTGGCAGAGCGGCGGCGACCTGGACACCTTCGCCACCTCCGGCCGCACTCCGCTGGCCTTCCTGAAGAAGCTCATCGACCGGGGCTCGCTGTCGCGCGCATGCGTGGGCTGGACCCAGGAGGACGTCAACGCCCGCTTCCTGAGCAGGAGGGCGGCCATGCAGATCAACGGGCCGTGGCAGATCCCCGTCCTGCGCAAGGCCCCCTTCGACTGGAGCGTCGTCGCCCTTCCCTCCGACAAGACCTCCGCCACATGCCTGGGCGGCGAGAACTGGGTGGTGATGAAGACCAGCGAACACCTGGACAAGGCGTGGCAGGTGCTGGAATACACCCAACGACCCTCGGTCCTGGTGCCGTACCTGGAGTCCCTCGGCGAACTGCCCGCCCGAAGAGACCTGGCCCACGCCGGCACCTGGACATCCGATCCCGTCCGCAACCTGTTCCTCAAGCAGCTCGCCCTCGCCCGCCCGCGCCGGTACGGGCCGCACTACGCCGATATCTCCCAGGCCGTCGCCGAGGCCGAACAGGCAGTTCTCACCGGAACGGTCTCCCCGTCCACCGCCGCGTCGACCGCCGCAGTGAAGATCGACAAGGCGCTGGGATGAGCCGTCGGCGTACCACCCCGCTCGCCGTCCGCCGCCACCGGACCGGCTACCTGTTCTCCCTGCCCGGACTCGCCTTCCTCGTACTCCTGCTGGCCTACCCCCTGCTGTACAACGTGTGGACGTCCGTCCACGACGTCAGCCTCAGCAGCCGCCTCGGCGGCCCCGAGCCGTTCAACGGGCTCGCGAACTACCGGTCCGTACTCACCGACCCCGCCTTCTGGCGCGCGGTCCGGCTGTCGGCGCTCTTCACCGTTGGCTCGCTGGTCTTCCAGTTCACCATCGGCTTCGCCCTGGCGCTGCTGTTCGTCCGGCCGTTCCCGCTCAACGGCCCGCTCCGGTCACTGCTGCTGATGGCCTGGCTGCTGCCCCCGATCGTCAGCGGCTCCCTCTTCCGCTGGATGCTCGACGGCGACTCCGGCGCGTACAACGCCCTGCTCCGCTCCACCGGCCTCGATGTGCTGGCCCATGACTGGCTCACCGACCCGTCCACCGCACTGGCTTGCGTCATCACCGCCAACATCTGGATCGGCGTCCCCTTCAACATGCTCCTGCTCCTGGTCGGGCTGCACGGCATCGACCCGGAGCTGTACGAGGCCGCCGCCATCGACGGCGCGGGCGCCTGGCAGCAGTTCCGCCGCATCACGCTGCCGCTGATGCGGCCGGTGTCGGCGGTGGTGCTGCTGCTCGGCCTGATCTTCACTTTCAAGGTCTTCGACCTCATCTTCGTGATGACCGGCGGGGGTCCCGTGGACGCCACGACCGTCCTCTCCCTCTACGTCTACGAGGTCTTCTTCAGGTTCTTCCGGTTCGGCCAGGGGGCCGCCGCGGCTCTGCTGCTCCTCCTCGTGCCGCTGCTCGCCGCCGCGCTGTACGTACGCAGACTGCGGCACGAGAGGGCGACGGCATGACCACCGTCCGGCGCCCCTGGCTGCGTACCGTGACCGCCACGGTGGTCACCGCCGCGTTCCTGATGCCTGTGCTGTTGATGGTGTCCACCAGCTTCAAGAAGCCGGACCGGATCCTGGCCGCGTCCCCGCAGTGGATCCCCTCACCGTTCACCACCGAGAACTACTCGGCGGCCCTGGCCAACCCGGCGCTCCCCCGGGCCCTGCTCAACAGCCTGGTGATCTCCGGTGGGGTCGTCGCCCTCACCCTGCTGCTGGCCGTCCCGCTCAGCTACGCCCTGGCGCGCATCCCGATGCGTGGCTCCGGCGTCATGCTGCTGGCCCTGCTCGTCACCCAGCTGCTGCCCGCCATCGTGCTGGCCGCACCACTGTTCATCCTGGAACGCAAGACCGGACTGCAGAACACGTACACCGGGCTCATCGCCGCGGACACCACCCTCACCCTGCCACTCGCGGTGGTCATCCTGCGCCCGCTGGTGCAGCGCATCCCCGTCGAGCTGGAGGAGGCCGCTCTGGTCGACGGCTGCGGCCTGCCCGGCGTGCTGGGGTACGTGGTGCTGCCGCTGATGGCGCCCGGTCTGATCGCGGTCGCCGGGATGTCCTTCCTGCTCGCCTGGGGCGAGTTCATCTTCGGCCTGACGCTCGGCCAGACGCCCGAGGTACAGCCGGTCACCGTGGTCCTCAACAGCTTCGCGGGCCCGGTCCGCACCGCATGGGGGCCGCTCATGGCCACCGCCACCCTCGTCAGTGTGCCCGTGGTCTGCGTCTTCGCGATCCTCCACCGCTACATCGTCGGCGGGCTCACCGCGGGAAGCGTCAAGGGGTGACATGACTTCCTCCCTCCATCCTCGCGACCATTTCCCCTTCATCGCCCCGCCACCGCCGCTGACCCCGGCGTACCCGGACGCGACCGACCCGCTCGTGACCGGCTCCGTCACACGGATCCACGAGAACGGGGCGGCACTGGCCGTACGGACCGCCACCGGCCGCGCCGGTGAGCTGCGGATGCGGATCGGGGGCCACAACCGGATGCGGGTCACCCTGCGGATGGCGGACACACCGGCCGCTCCGCGGACGGCCCTCGTACACGAGCCGGACCGGACCGGCGTGCGATGCGATGTGACACGGTCGGAGCACGGGCTGCTGCTGCGCGCCGCCGCCCTCGGAGTGCGCATCCGGTACGCGCCCTTCGCCCTCGACCTGCTCGACGACCAGGGCGAAGTACTGCTGCGTCAGGCGCCGTACGCCACCGGGTCCAGCAGCGCCCCGGCAGCACTGCCCCTGGGCGTCACCCCGCTGGCCGACGGACGCCTCGCCCATCACGCGAGCTGGTCCGCCGACCCCGACGAGCACTTCTACGGCCTCGGCGAACGCTTCACCGGCCTGGACCTGCGCGGGCAGCGGACCGACTGCTGGATCCAGGACGCCATGGGCTGCACCGGTACCCGCTCCTACGTGGCAATCCCGTACCTGCTGTCCAGCCGGGGCTACGCCCTGCTCCTCGACACCACCACGGCCGCCGCCTTCGACCTCGCGCACTCCAGCACCGCCACCTGGTCGGTGACCGTCCCCGACGAGGTGCTCGACTTCTACCTGATCACCGGCGATCCCGGCCGCTGTCTGGCCGCCTACCGCGACCTGACCGGTCCTGCCCTGTTCCCACCCAAGTGGGCCTTCGGGCCATGGATCTCGGGCGGATTCCAGCCGGACAGCGCCGACGCGGTACGCGAACGGGCCCGGCACATCCGCGACCGCGGCTTCCCCTGCGACGTCCTGCACATCGACACCTACTGGCAGCCGCACGGCTCCTGGTCCGATATGCGGTGGGACACCGGATCCTTCCCCGACCCGGGACGGCTCCACCAGGATCTGGCCCGGCAGGGTTTCAGGGTCTCGCTGTGGATGAACCCCTACATCGGTACCGCCAGCCCGTACTACGCCGAGGTCGAGCGAGCCGGGTGGTTCCTGCGCACCGCCGCGGGCGACACCGTGGTGTCCGAGGTGTGGGGTGGCGAGTACCACCCCCCATGCGCTCTGCTGGACCTCACCCATCCCGGGGCCGCCGCCTGGCTCACCGGCCGGGTGCGCGAGACGCTGGCGAGCGGCGCCGCCGTCCCCAAGACCGACTTCGGCGAAGCGATTCCCGCCGACGCGATCGCCCACAACGGCATGACGGGGGACCGTCTGCACAACCTCTACCCGCTGCTCTACAACGACCTCGTCGCGGACGCCACCCGCGACGTCACCGGCGGCTCCGGCCTGACCTGGGGCCGCTCATCGTGGACCGGTGGCCAACGGCACGGCGTCAAATGGACCGGCGACCCCGACGCCGACTGGCCGGACCTCGCCGCCACCCTGCGCGCCGGGCTGTCCCTGTCGCTCTCCGGCCACCCGTTCTGGAGCCACGACATCGGGGGCTTCCACGGCACGCCGACCCCCGAACTCTTCGTCCGCTGGGCGCAGTTCGGACTGCTGTCACCGCTGAGCCGGTTCCACGGGACCACCTCCCGGCTGCCCTGGGCGTTCGGCGAGAGCGCGTACTCGGCCGTCCTGCACGCGGCCCGACTGCGTATGAGCCTGCTGCCTTACGTGTACGCCGCCGCCGCGGACGCCGTCCGCACCGGAGCACCGCTCGCCCGCCCGATGCCCTTCGACCACCCGGACCACCCCGACGCCCACACCGCCGACCTGCAATACCTGTTCGGCCCCGACCTGCTGGTCGCCCCGCTGTACGCACCGGGCGGGCAGCGCCAGGTCTGGTTCCCGCCCGGCGAGTGGCTGCCGTACGACGGCGGCACACCCCGCACCGGGCCCGCCTGGCACCGTGTCGAACTGCCCCTGTCCACCTGCCCGCTGTGGCTGCGGGCCGGAAGCCTGTTGCTCACCACCACCCCAGCCGACCGGGCCGACTCCGCCTCCTTCGAGGACATCACCGCCACCTGGGTACGCCCCCTGGACACCGCACACGCCACCCTCCACGACACCGACACCGACACCGACACCGACACCGACACCGACACCGACACAGCCCACGCCTCCGTCACCGCCCGCCTCGCCGATGACCACCTCACCCTCACCACCGCCGTCCCCCGCCTCCGCATCGCCGTTCTGGGCCACCCCGGACCCACTCCGACCGCCGACCTGAACGGCGTCCCCACAGCCGTGACATCCACCGACCGTCTCGATGTGTGAGGTCCCTCCGCACGCTCCAGGCGGCCGGGCCGGCAGCCCGGCCCGGCTCTCCGGATGCCGACGCCTGCACCGGCGCCACAAACGCAAGGCGCCCCCAAACTCCTGGCATTCGCGCGGGTGTATCCGACCCCGCAGACGAAGGCCGCGGCTTCCACGACCGCAAGCGTGCCCATGACCGGCGACACGTCCAGGCCGTCGTGGCCCTCACCCGCCGCAGGGGCGGCGTCCTGTGGCCACTGCGATCAGGAATCGAAGTGACGGCGCGCGTCCTCGATGTGACCGAGGTACTGGCGGGTCCAGCCGCATATGGCATCGACTGTGGCTCGCAGGGCCCGGCCAGGCTCGGTGAGCGTGTACTCGACCCGCGGCGGCACGGTGGGGTGCACCTTCCGGTCGACCAGGCCGTTGCGCTCGAGCATACGCAGGTTCTGGGTGAGCATCTTGTGGCTGATACCCGCGACCTCCCTGCGGAGCTCGCTGAAGCGCAAAGTGCCCTCGCCGAGCGCCTCGATGATCAGGAATGCCCACTTGTTGGCGACGTCCGAGAAGATCTCCCGCGCCAGGGAGTCCGCGCGCCTCAGGTCGGCGTCCTCGGGCAGGCCCGTGAGCAGATGCTTGGTCACCATCAGGTACCTCAGTCACCGAAAAGTGCGTTCGTCCAGGTCAGCCATCACTCTCCTACAGTTCTCCAGTAACCACAAGAGAGCGGCGGGGAAAGGTGAACACCATGGCCACCCCCATCGATGTCTGCCATCACAACGTGCTGGCCGAGAGCGACTTCGGCTACGCGCAGGCGATCAAGTCCGGAGAGCTGATCCACGTCTCCGGCCAGCTCTCGCTCGACGAGGCGGGCAGGTTCGTCCACGCCCACGACTTCACCGCACAGCTCAAGCAGACCTACGCCAACATGGACAAGGTCCTGGACCACTACGCGGTCACCCGCGAACAGGTCATCTCGCAGACCCTGTACGTGGTGGATCTGCGGCACAACGCGGCGGCGACGGCGGACGGCAACCGGGCGTACTTCGGCGACCACCGCCCGGTCAGCACCGTCCTGGGCATATCCGAATTGACCTTCCCCGGGCAGGTCATCGAGATCAGCTGCATCGTCGACCCAGGACTGCCCGCCTGACCTCGCACACGAAGGAACCGTCGAACGCGCCCGAGCGGTAACGGCGGACAGCGAGCACAACCGCGTCGCCGTCGGCAGACACACCACGGAAGGCGCCGGCTCGACTTCTGAGCGGGTTCACCGGCAGCAGCTGACGCGAGGGGGTGGGCCTGGCAGGGTGTCCGTCATGAGCTCCGAGCCCGCGCACCCCACCCCGGCCCGCCACCGCGACCACGGCGAGTGGCTCGTCCGGTTCACCGACCGGGTGCTCGTGGTCTGCCCGAGGTGCGGTGGCCGCGCGCTTGTCGTGCCTCGGCCCGATATCGCGGCACCGAAGTACTTCAGTGCCCTGCTCTTCCAGCCTCGCCGCCTCGCCTGCACCGGCTGCGGCGCGGTCGCCGACTGGAAGGCGGAGGAGCGGGGCGCCGGCCTGGTCGGCGCGAAGCCCGGCGGCACAGAGGACCTCTTCTTCCGGCGGCCGCTCTGGCTTCAGACCCGCTGCGCGGGACGGATCCTGTGGGCCTACGGCGAGGAACACGTCGACGCCCTCGCCGCCTACGTGGGCGCCCGGCTGCGCGAGCGTCGCGCCTCCCCGACGATGGCGATGTTCGCCCGGCTGCCGGTCTGGATGAAGTCCTCCAAGCGTCGTGACGAAGTGCTGGCCGGCCTCGCAACCCTCCGGTCTCTTGCCCGGCTCTCGACCCCCGCGGACCGTTCCGAAGCAGCCCACGAACGTGGCGACCGCCCGCGCCACCACGGCACCATGCTCTTCCGCGGCGGCCCGTACTAGAGACCCTTCGGTCGCCCTCGGCGACGCCGCCCGGCCCCGGCTCGCGGCAGCTTCCCTCGCGGCTCCGAGACGGACACCGGCCCTACTCCGGCAACTTGCTGCGATACGCCGTATCGGCACTCGTTCGGGCCGACCTCCCCGGCAGCGCACGGCGCCTGACACCCAACCACCCCCGTCTCCCGCGGGACGCTGCCGAATCAGGCCGCCTCCCCTGCCTCCACAACGCCCGAGGCGTGCGCTCCGCGCGGCTGCCGGCCACGGCGTCCACCGCGAGTCGACACTGCTGGACAGCGTGCTGCGGGCTGCGCCGCGGCGGCGAGGATGTCACGCCCGGAATGCGCGGTGGCCGAATCACTCGTGTCGACGTCCCTGGCGCAGAGGGCCGGGCGGAGGAACCGATCGCTGCGGCGGCACACCGGGTGACCGCCCTCGCCTGCGGGGACGAGGGCGGCCGTGCCGGGACAGGGAGAGCCCACCGGTCATCGGGGCACCGCCACTGCCATTGGCACCAGCTCTTCAGTAGCTATGTGTGTGGTCAGACAGAGGTGCGCTTCCAGTGCTGGTTGTGGCCACCGTTGCAAGCCCACTGCTCCAGGGCGGCACCGTCAGTGGTCGCCTGGTTCACCACGTCCAGGCACTTGCCGCTGTGCCGGGCGATGAACTGGACGTGATCCTCACTGTCGGTGGACTTCACCGTCCATTGCTGGGACCTACGGCCGTCGCAGGAGTTCTGGACGGCCAGGGCACCGTCGGCACTCGACGCACCGCTGATGTCGAGACACTTTCCGCTGTGCCGTGCCATGATCTGGACGTATCCCGAACTGAGCTTCTTCACCCAGAAGTTCTGGTTGAGGTTGCCGCCGCAGCCCCACTGGACGAGCTCCACCGCGTTGTCCATCGCGAAGTTCGCGACGTCGACACATTTACCACTCTTGCGGGCCTCGATGGACTCCCAGGTCACATCCATGCCCTCGACCGACCCGGCCGCGGTGTCGATCGTGAGCTTCGGTGAGTACTCCATGGTCATGGACGTCCTGGTGGGGAAGGTCAGGGGTGCCCAGACATACCGGGAGTCATTGACCTTGTTCCCCTCGCCCGCCCAGCGGTCCCCCATGTAGAGGTAGCCGGTGCCCTTGGCACCTGCGACCGGGAGCACATAGGCGGTCTGACTGCGGTAGGTGGTGGAGTCGCCGATGTCCTTCAGCCCGCTCCAGTTTCCCGTGATGCTGGTGGCGGTGGCGTACTTCTGCTGGTTGGGTGCCCAGCCAGTGGCACCGGAGGTGAGCAGGAAGTACACACCGTCGCGCTGGAAGAGCGCGGGTGCCTCGCGCGACTCGCCCGCCCAGAGCTTCTTGACGTGACTCTGCACCGCGGTGTACTCCCGGTTCAGCCGGTAGATGTGCAGATCGCGGTTCTCGTTCGCGGCGGAGATCATGTAGCCGGTGCCATCGGTGTCGACGAAGGCCGTGATGTCCCGCGACATATGGCCGAAGGGCCGGAAACTGCCCCGCCAGGAATAGTCGCCGTCCACCGTGTCGGAGACGGCGACGGCCGCCCTGGCCTCTCCGTAGTCGGATGCGTTCTCCTTGTGCATCCACATCACGAACTTGCCGGTGGTCTTGTTGTAGATGACCTTGGGACGTTCGATGTTGGCGGACCGTAGTTCGGGGTCGGTGGCCTGGGTCAGCACATGTCTGCGGAACGTCCAGGTGCTGAGGTCGGTGGAACGGTAGGCGGACACATAGCGGAAGGTGTTGTCGGCGTTGCGGTTCTCGCCGAACCAGTAGTAGTACCGGCCGACTTTGAGGACACCACCGCCGTGGGCGTGGACTCCTGCACCGGAGGTGTCGGTGAACTGTGTGGCGTTGGTGACGCTGGTCGGTACCGCCGAGGCGGTACCGACGGCGCCGAAGACTGAGAGGAGCAGTGCGGACAAGGCCGCGAACAACGCTGTCGCAGTCGTCCATCTACGAGCCATGTGGGGATACCTCTGCGTGCTCTCCGTGCGCATGCGGGAATCGCGCACCTCGGTCATGGGGCGAACAGGCCCATGCGGACAGGGCTGTTCGAACAGGAAGGTCAGGCCGTGGCCGACCGGACCGGTCGGCCACGAATGCGGCGAACCGGCAGCGAGGGTTGCCGTGCGGGGCGAAGAAGGGTGAGCCGGTGCGGAACAAGCCGTGCGAATGCTGCCGCACAACGCCTGGCCATCGGTGCTCTCCCCCGGCGGCGCGGGGCGAACGGGGGTGGCCTGCCGTGTTGGGCGACTGCGCCCTCCCCTTCATGCTTACGTGAACACCGCAGGTTGGGTGAGAGTGTGGGATTTCCATGATGGGCTGTCAAGGGCTTCGGCAAGCACACTTCGAGACATTCGACAGATTGGCCACATGACCTGCCACTCACCACATGTTTGCGATAACATCACTGGAGGTGAGCGGAGTCGCGATCGGGACTCATCAGGACCAAGCATGCGGGCGGCGATGGACACCCGGTCTCACGGAGTGAGGGACTCCAGCACCCTCCGAGTGGCCGGACCGTAGACCCCAGGCGGATCCTCGTGGATGCCATGGCGCTTCTGGAAAGACTGAACCGTGCGCTGGACGGTCCCGTTGAACCTGTCACGTCGGGGATAGGGCCACAATCCGATCCTGGCGAGACGTGTTTGCAACTCCGTGACCTCGGGCCCCTCGACCCCTCTCCGCAGTGTGGGCTGCACAGGGAGTCGAGACGGGGACGCGCTTGGACGACCCCCCGGATGGGTGGTGGGCGAAGGACTGGGGGAAGCGGACGCGCTGGGGGGCGGTGAAGCGCTGAGACGGCCACTCGGCGACATGGACTCTCTCGCCCCCGGCGTGGTCGGGGGACGGGCACTGGGCCTCTCCCTTCGCGAAGGGGATGCCGACGCGGTGGCCTCCGGCGGGTGCCTCGAGGGCGATGCCTTGGCAGCCGGTGTGGAGTCGCCGGAGGATGTGACATGGGCGATGGCGAAGCCGATGACCGCGAACGTCACTGCCACAGACCCCAGTTGTACCTGATGGAGTCGCGCAGCACGACCGCGGCTCCCCCTCCCCCTCAACACCGCCAGGGGGGCAACCAGCCAGGCCGGAGGTTTCCGCCGGACCAGCCGCCTACGACCTCCCCCCTGCCGGTTCCCTACCGCCAGCGCGGCCACGAGCCAAACCGGAAGCTGCCGCCGGACCGGCCGCCTACGACCTCCCCGACGACCACGGCCGATCGTGGCCGTCGCAGCCGCCGTCCAGCCCCCTGGGTAATTCCGGGTCAGGTGTTGCCGGCTCCCCCGCCGGCCCCCTACCGCCACCACGGGGATCGCGAGGGTGTCCGGATGCCGATGCCCGGCCGGTCGTCCCGGACTCGCACGCCGACGGTCCCCGGCCGGTACCACAGGAATCACGAGCGTGTCCTGGTCGGTGACGTGCCCGTCACCGGTCGAACTCCCGGCAGACGACGCCACATTCATGGGCGTGGCCTCAGCAGCGGTGGCCTCCGCCACCTCCACACCGACGTAGGGCCGGATCCACTGGAGATGAAACTCCTCCTCCCCTTCGACATGATGTCCGCCCGCCGTCTCCTCTTCCTCGGGCGGTTCCGTACCGAACAGGCAACGGCATGGGAAGCCGTCACCGCACCGCAGGCAGCACTGTGTGCTCACTGGTCTCCTCTCCACTGTTCTTCGTGCGCTCCCGGTGTGCCCTCAACTCCCCCGCGCCCAGTCCTTCACGGCACCTGGATTCCACCGCTCCCGGGGTGCGCAGCGGGCGACCGTGTGGCCCGCCCGGTGGGTGCTTCGCCGCCAGGCCCGAGCGGTGGAGCACCCACGTTCGCGGAATCGTCCCGAAAGCCCTGGAGGATGGCGTGCGTCAGCGATCCGGCCCCCGTCACCTGGGTGGGATGACCGAGGCGGGGAAGGGCCCCGGGTGGCGAGCGAGGAAGCTGGGGCGGTGTGTCAGCGGCCCGACCCGTGCCGGTGCCGTATCCGGTGACGTACGACGATGAAGGAGCCCACGGCGAGAAGCACACCGCCGGCGGCGAGGATGCGCCGGATGTCGCTGGAGGCGCCGCTCTGAGCCAGGTTGCCGGAGTCCTTCTTCTCGGCGCCCGCCCCGGTGGCGGACAGCACGTCATCGCCGGCCCGAGGGCTGGGCGAGGCCGATGCGGTTCGTTCGGTGGCTGATGCCGAGGTCGATGGCTTGACCGGACGGGCCGGACTGCTCGCCTTGCCGGACGCGGAGGGGACCGGTGTCGCCTTCGGCGTATCGGCCTTCGTAAAGCCCTTGGTGATGCGGATGTCGTCGTAGTAGATCACCACGTCGGGCGTCCCTCCCTTCACATGCCCCTTCTCCGCCTTCCAGTTGGGTCGGTACAGACCGATCTTGTGGTAAGGAGCGGTCTGCTGGTGGTAGCTGTTGGGTCCACGGTGGGATCCGACCGTGACACCGTCGCGCCGTACGGTGATGGCCCCCGGAGTGGCGGCGGTGGACCAGGTGATGTCGAAGGACCACCGGTTCCAGTGGCCGAACCGCACGGGACCGAGATCGCGTCTGGCCTCCTGTACGGGCCGCGAGCCGACCTTCCAGTGCACTCTCATGACCCACCGGTCCCTCTTGACCGCGAGGGCGATGGCGGGAATGGTGCCCCCTCCGCCGTGCCACTGGGAGACGATCGTCATGTTCGGGTACCGCGTCCAATCGCTCGGGAGGTAGTTGGAGAACGAGTACTGGTAGCTGCCGTAGGGGATCCGGCTGGTGGCTATCTCGGAGCGGTAGGACTGTCCGTCGTCGGGCATGGTGAACCGGGCGGCCTTCCCGCTGCCGCCGGGCGCGGCCGTGACGGCGACGTTTCCGCCACCGTTGATGCCCTTGCGCGGCCAGGTCGCGATGCTGCCGGATTCGAAGCCTTCTGAGAAGGGGACGGTGGTGGACTGCTGCGCGACAGCGGTCCAGCTCGGTGTGGCCCCTGTTGCAAAGGCGGCGACAAGAGCGGCGCCGGCCAGCCGTCGGGAGAAGTGGCGGTGGGGCATGACGTTCCTCGGGGATGGTGATGGATGGTGAGCGGGGTCGGCACTCGTCGCTCCGAAGGTCGATCGAGGTGCTGACGGGCCATGAGGTCCGCTGGGCGCGGCGTCGCCACGACGCCGTCCAGTGGGTGATGAGGGGGAATGCTGACCGGGCTGGCTGCAATCCGGCGCTTGTCCGGCCTCGCCTAGGGCGTCATGGCTTCCAGCTTCTTGCGGGTGGCCGGACCGTACACACCTGGCGGGTCGTCCGTGATCCGGTTGCCCTCCTGGAAGGAGCGGACGGAGCGGAAGAGGGCCGCGGTGAACTTGCCTCGTGTGATGCGCGGCCAGCGTCCGAGCCGCTTCAGGCGGTTTTCGAGTTCGGCGACTTCGGGGCCGGTGTCACCCTGACGGAGCGTCGGCCCCGAGGGCATGGGCGGGGCGGTGCGGCCGGGGTCCGGTGCGGGCTTCTCACGCGAGGTTGTCGCTGCGGGGTCGGTCTTCTCGGTGGTCGCGGAGCGTGGAAAGGCGGGCGCGGGGCTGGTTGACACACCATGCGACGGCCGTGACGGACGGGGTGTGGGGGCGAGGTCGGGCGGCGGACCGGCGGTCGTCGGCGAGGGATCGGCCGCACTGCTTGGTGGCGCTCCGGACGGCTCGACGGCCTCGCGTGTCGATGCGGCGATGGGTGCCTTCTCCTCACCGGCGGAATCCGAGAGCGCGACCATGCCCGCCAGCGTGGCCGTGACGGTGGCCGCTGCTACGGCGGTGGCCAGTCGGGCGGTTCCCGGGCGTGCACGGCGCTGACGGCGGGAGGCCGTCCGAGCGACACGGGGCAGGACGAGGGTGTCGCCGTGCCCGGCCGTCGCGGAAGACCCGGTGTCTTCCGGTGGATCCGGCTGAGCGATCCTCAGATGGTTTCCCGATGACGCTCGCTCGACACCGGGCCCCGAGATCTCGGCGGAGATGTAAGGCCGGACCCGCTGCGGGCCGCACTCCTCGCGCTCCCCGTTTCCGGGGAAGGCATCCACCTGATTGCCCGCCCCCGCACCACATTCGCAGGGGGACGTGGAGTTGTCGCCACCTCTGTGGCAAGAGGTCGTACTCACTGCTCTCCTGTCAACTGCCTTCCGGGCACACTTCGTCCGGTCCGTGCAGTTACGTCGTTGTCCGCCCACGGAGTCACACAAGCTCGTATTTCTGGCCAGGGTTCGACCTCCCGCTCACGGCCATACATGGTGTGAGCGGGAGAAATCCCCCGGAGGTAGTGGCGAAAATGCTGCGGCGATGATGTGCACGACTCGAGACCCCGCCGCCTGACCGCCCTGGCACACGAGGGGCCACGGTCAGGCCACATCGACGCACCGGAGGAGCTCGGCCCCACTCGTGATGGGCCGGCAAGGTCGTGGCGCAGCATGAACAACGCGGAAAACGCGCCACCGATCAGCGATGCCTTAAAACCTAACCCAGGAACGACATTTGGACAACTTATTTAACATAATCGAACAATAATCAACTCTTCTTCGAGGGCCGAGCCTCGCTCCAGCCGACCCCGATGCGTCCCCTCGAAGAGTGGGCAGTGGCGCCAAATGCGCCTGGCCTACTCGGCTTTCACACGCCCATACAGCGAGGTGAATCACGGTGGTACCACCTCTCTCCGCGCGAGCGGCGCACCAGGCGACCCTGTGACCGCTCACCCACGGGAAGGCGCCGGAGAAGCTCCGCGCGGACCGGCCCATTCACTCGACACCCGCACCGAAACCCGCCCCAACACATCGCCCAATGGCCGACGTTGCGCCATTTCACGAGAGCGACCCGTCATGTTTACGTAAACATGGCAGGCTTCCCTCCTGCCCGAATGATGCGCGCGGTCCTCAGCACATCTCACCGGTCCGGCACATCGTCCAGTACCTCCCCGCTCCATCGGTTCTGCCCGGCGGACGCAACCGCGCCCGGCCGTGCCGCAGTGGCCGAGAGTTCCTCGGCCACCTCCATGAGGAATCACGATGAGACGATTCGCCCGCAAGACGGTCCCGCCAAGTGCTCTCCTGACGAGCCTCGCACTCACCGCCATCGCGCTTCCCGTCGGCGTCGCCTTCGCCTCCGACGAGTCCCGTGCCCCCCGCACCACGGCACCCGCCGGCGCGGCACCACGTCAGGGCGCGCTGCCGGACCCGCTCAGCCCGGCCGAGCGCAGAAATCTCCTGGCCGATGCCCGAACACGACAGGAAGCCACGGCCAAGGCGTTGGACCTCGGCACCGATGAGGCTCTGGTGGCGAGGTCGGTGCAGAAGGACGCCGACGGCACCCTGCACACCCGATACGAGCGCACCTTCGCGAAACTGCCGGTGCTGGGCGGTGACCTGGTCGTCCACACAGCCCCGGAGGGCACCACCGAAAGCGTCACCAAAGCCACCGACGTCCCCATCACCGTCGACTCCACCACCCCCGGCAGGAGCGCGGCGAACGCGAAGGGGTCCGCACTGAACCTGGCGGGCGCCGAGGACATCGAGGCGCCGAAGGCCGATTCGGTGCACAAGGTGGTCTGGGCCGCCTCGGGCAGACCGGCGCTGGCCTGGGAGACGGTGGTGGGAGGTGTGCAGCACGACGGCACTCCCTCGGAACTGCACGTCATCACCGATGCCAGGACCGGCAAGGAACTCTTCACGTACCAGGCGGTCAGGAACGGCACCGGTCACAGTCAGTACAGCGGCCGGGTGACCATCGGCACCGGTCACACCGACGAGGGGTACACCCTCACGGACCGCACACGGGGTGGCCACGGCACGTACGACATGGCACACGGCTCGGACGACACCGGCACGGGAAAACCGTTCACCGACGCCGACGACACCTGGGGCGACGGCACCCCGGCCAACCCGCAGACAGCGGGTGTGGACGCCCACTACGGCGCTCAGCTCTCCTGGGACTACTTCAAGAAGGTGCACGAGCGGAACGGCATCCGCAATGACGGTGTCGCCGCCAACAGCCGTGTGCACTTCGGCGACGGCTATGCCAACGCCTTCTGGTGGAACGGCTGCTTCTGCATGACCTACGGCGACGGCAAGGGCAACATCAAGCCGCTCACCCAGATCGACGTGGCCGCCCACGAGCTGACGCACGGCATCACCGAAAACACCGCGGGATTGCGGTACAGCGACGAGGCAGGCGGTCTGAACGAGGCCACGTCGGACATCATGGCCGCGGCAGTGGAGTTCTGGGCGGACAATCCCGCCGACCCCGGTGACTACCTGGTCGCCGAGAAGGCCGATATCCATGGCGATGGCACCCCCGCTCGCTCTATGGACCGGCCGTCCAGGGACGGCAACTCGGCCGACTTCTGGTACCGCGGCGTGGGCGACCTCGACGTCCATGATTCCTCCGGTATCGGCAACCACTGGTTCTACCTGGCCTCCGAGGGCAGCGGGAGCAAGACGATCAACGGTGTGCACTACGACTCGCCGACCCACGACGGCCGGTCCGTCACTCCCATCGGCCGCGGCGCCGCGTCGCTGATCTGGTACCGGGCGCTGACCACCTACATGACTTCCGGCACCGATTACGCCGCCGCCCGCGACGCCACCCTGCGCGCCGCCGCCGACCTGTACGGCCGGGCCAGCGCCACGTATCTGAACACCGCGGCCGCCTGGGCGGCCGTCAACGTCGGTCGCCGCGTCGAAGGCGCCCTGGTGCACAATCCGGGAGCACAGAACTCGTTGCTCGACACACCCGTGAAACTCCGGATCCAGGCGGCGAGCACCAACCCGGGGCCAGTGCGCCACGAGGCCACCGGACTGCCCCCGGGCGTGACCGTCAACGCCTCCACCGGCCTCATCTCCGGCGCCCCCACCGCGGAGACCACCAGCGAGGTCACCCTCACGGTCACCGACTCCACCGGCGCTACCGACAGTACCCGCTTCACCTGGAGGGTCCGCAGCTTCCCCAACGTCTTCCAAAACGACGACGATGTGCACATTCCCGACTGGGCCTCCCCGGTGTCCTCGGACATCGACGTCACCGGTGTCCCCGGCCATGCCCCCAAGGACCTGCGGGTGGACATCGACATCAAGCACCCCTACCGCGGTGACCTGACGGTTGACCTGGTCGCCCCCGACGGCACGTCCCACCGGCTGAAGGAGAGCACCAGCGCCGACCGGGGTGTCAACCTGATCGCTTCCTACCCGGTGGACGCGTCCGGCGAGACCGCCAACGGCACGTGGAAACTCAGGGTCCAGGACGTCGTGGGCGGTGACACCGGCTACATCGACCACTGGGGGCTCACCTTCTGACCACCGGTCCACCCTCGGCACGCGACCGCCGCCGGCCGGCGATCGCCCCGCCCGCGGCGGGGGGGGCCCGCTCCCCTTGTGGCGCCGCCGCCCCGGCGGGGGGACACGACTACACCCCCCCCCGCTCCCCCCCCTTTCCCCCCCGGCACCCAAACCCCCCCCTCTCCCCCCCCCCCCCCCCCCCCCCCCCCGCCACCGCGGGTGGGGGCCGCGATGACGCGCCTGCCGGTGCTCCCGTGGTATCCGATGGATACCAAGCCCCCTTGCGGGTAACCAAGGGGGCTCGCATACGGTGCTCTCGCCCGCCGAGGGCCGCGTCGTAGACGACGAATACCGCGGTGCCCGGACCTGGGCGCCATCGATCGGGCCGACACGCAACGGCACGGCGTGCCAGTGATTCTGACGGAACATCAAGGAGAGTCCCATGTCCGAGGCCACCCCAACACAGTCGATCACCGCCCTCGCGGTGGTGAAGGCAAAACCCTCTCGACGGGAACAGCTGCGGGAGACCCTGGCGGGACTCGTGGAACCCTCCCGCGCCGAACCGGGCTGCTCCGACTACACCCTGTTCGAGCTGACGGACGAACCCGGGACCTTCTACGTCCGCGAGACCTGGGCCGACCAGGAGGCGCTGGACATCCACAGGGCGACACCCCATTTCGTGGCTTTCGCCGACCGGTTCGACGACCTGCTGGCGGAACCGATCCACCTCGTGCGCCTCAGCGAGGTACCGGTCGCATGAGCGGTCCCGTCTCGGACAGGGCGCCCTGTCCGAGACGGGAGCAGTAGGGCCTAGATCACCACGAAGGCGACCCAGACGGCGGCCGGAGCGAACGCGCACACCCCCGCGCCCCACCGCAGCAGACCACGGTAAGTCCGCAAACGCTCGGCCTCCGGAGTGTTGGCGACCACGAGGGCTCCGTTGGTGGAGAACGGACTGGCATCGACCACGGTGGCGGCGGAGGTCAGCGCGATGACCAGTCCGGTGGTGGTGATGGCACCCGAGGCCAGGAAGGGTGCCGCGAGGGGCATCAAGGCCCCCAGGATCCCGGTGGTGGAGGCGAACGCCGACACCACCCCGCCGACGTAGCAGATCAGCAGCGCGGCGAGCAGGGGAGCGCCGATCGCCGCGATCTTCTCCCCGAGCGAGTCGACGATGCCCAGGCTCTGCAGCAGGGCGACGTAGGTGACGATTCCGCACACGAGCAGCACCACCGGCCAGGCGATCTCCTTGGTGGCCCGCTGTGCCGTCTGCCGGAACACCAGAGCCAGGGCCGCGGCGAGGGTGAGCGCGAACAGCCCGGTGTCCAGCTCGAACCCGGCAGTGCCGACGATCAGCAGCACCATGGCGGCGAGGGTGGCGAGCTGTTCTGCCCCCAGCGCGGGGATGTGTGCAGCGGTGGTGTCCTCCGCTGGCGCGTGCGCCGCTGTGGCCCGGCGTTGGCCGAAGACCAGCCAGGTGACGACCGCCGCGGCCAGATTGACGGCGAAGGTCCCCGCGAAGAGCAACCCGCCGTCCACCTCGAGATGGTTGCCGTGCAGCGAGGAGTTGACGATGCCACCCAGGATCCCGGTGGGGGCAAAGCTCCCCGCCGCCGCTCCGTTGACGGCCATGAGCCCGGTGTAGAGCGGGTTGAGTCCGTGCCGCATGGCGAAGGTGATGCCCAGTGGCGCGACGATGGCGACGGCCGCCGGGGAGGCCGCACCGGTGGCACACAGCGCGGCGGCCACGAGGAACAGGATCCAGGGCACCACGGCGGCGCGGTTGCCGGCCACCCGGACCGCGGCGTGGACGAGCCAGTCCACCGTCCCGTTGACCCGGGCGATACCGAAGAGGAAGGTGACGGCGACCAACACCACGAACATATCCGCCGGGAAGCCCGCCAGTACCTCCTTGGCGGGGTGGCCGAGCCATCCGGTGCCGAAGAGGAAGGCGGCGACCAGGGCGAGGATCCCCATGTTGAGGCCGCGCAGCCCGGCGAGGATGAAGACGGCGACCAGGATGAGCACTCCGGTCAGTTCTGGGGACATGACATCCCTCCGTCCTGGACACCCTCGCCGCGTGCGGGAACGTTCCGCACCGCTTCGTCGAGCCAGCTCAGTACGGAGCCGGTGTGCTCGCCCAGGGCGGGTACCGGCCGGAGGCGCGATATGGCCCGTCCGCGGACGGTGACCGGCGGCACGAGGCCGCTCAGCTCACCGACCGGGCTGCCGAAGGAGGCCCAGCGGTCCCGCGCCACCAGCTGCGGGTGTTCGCTGAACTCCCGCATCGTGCGCTGGTGGGCGTAGGCGATACGCGCGTCCTCCAGCCGGTCCAGCAGTTCCCGGGCGGTCAGGCCGAGCGTGACCTCCCTGATGAGCTCGTCGAGTTCGGCCCGGTTCGCCACCCGCGCGGCGTTGCTGGCGAACCGTGCGTCGTCCCGGAGCCGGGGGCGGTGGAGCACCGTTTCACAGAAGGCGGTCCACTCGTGATCGTTCTGCAGGCCCAGGATCACGGTCCGCTGGTCACGAGTGGGGAACGGGCCGTAGGGGGCGATGGTGGCGTGGCTGGACCCGGCGCGGCCCGGGGCGGTGCCGCCGTACCGGGTGAAGTACTCGGCGTACCCCATCCACTCCCCCAGCGCCTCCAGCATGGATATCTCCAGCTGGGATCCGCGACCGGTGCGGGACCGGCTCAGCAGGGCGGTGAGGATTCCGGAGTAGGCGTACATCCCTGCGCAGATGTCGGCGATGGACAGGCCCACCTTCGAGGGCGTCTGCGGCGTGCCCGTGATCGACACCAGTCCGGCCTCGCTCTGCACAAGAAGATCGTACGCCTTGCGGTCACGGTATTCACCGCTGCCGCCGTAGCCGGAGATGTCACAGGTGATCAGGGTCGGATGGCTGATCGCGAGGGCCGCGTGGCCGGCGCCCAGCCGGGCCGCCGCCCCTGGTGCGAGGTTCTGCACGAAAACGTCGGCACGGTCGAGGAGCTGGTGCAGCCGGCGGTTGCCCTCCTTGGAGCGCACATCGAGCTGGACGCTCTCCTTGCCCCGGTTGAGCCAGACGAAGTGGCTGGACATACCGCGCACCGTGTGGTCGTAGCCACGGGCCAGATCACCGCTGCCGGGCCTTTCAATCTTGATGACGCGGGCGCCGAGATCGGCGAGTTGACGGGTGGCGAACGGCGCGGCGACGGCCTGTTCGAGGGAGACGACGACGAGGTTGGCAAGCGGGCCGTCGGCCGGTTCGGTAACGGGGCCGTCGGCCGGTTCGGCAACAGGCATGTGCCGGGCGTGCGGCTCGGGCATGGGGTCCCTCCCATGGGAGTCCTGATCGGCTGTGGGGACACTGTCCGCCGGGGATCAGCCGAA
Organism: Streptomyces sp. NPDC045899; assembly: GCF_056431485.1. NCBI lineage: Bacteria > Bacillati > Actinomycetota > Actinomycetes > Kitasatosporales > Streptomycetaceae > Streptomyces > Streptomyces sp. NPDC045899. The sequence continues at coordinate 209,068 of NZ_JBWKKP010000006.1, read as the reverse complement.
GTGAAATGACGGATTGGCCGCCGTTCCATACCTGCGGCGCATCGTCGCAGGCAGAGGGGGCCGCGGCAGGGTCGCGCGAGGGGTCGGCGCGGCCGTGCCGGGGGCGGTGACCGAGAGTTCAGGCGCCGGAGGTGGTGGCGTACCCGGCCGCCGCGTCCAGGAGGTCGCTTGCGTACTCGAGCCGGGGTCGGTCGATCATTTCGCCGTCGACGCGGACGGCCGCGCCGTCGCTCGCGGCGGCCTGGTCCAGAACGCGTCGGGCCCAGTCCAGCTCTGCCGCGCCGGGGGTGTGCGCGGCGTTGACCGGGGCGATCTGTGCGGGGTGGACACAGAGTTTTCCGGTGAAGCCCTGGTGCCGGCCGCGGATGGCGTCGTCGCGGGTCACGGCGGGATCGTCGAGGCGGGTGGTGGGGCCGTCGAGCGGGCCACGCCGTCCGGCGGCGCGGCTGGCGACGACCAGCCTGGAGCGTGGATAGTCCCAGGCTCCGGGGCTGTCGGCCAGGCCGGTTTCCCTCTGGAAGTCGACGCTGCCGAATGCGAGCGCGAGGGTGGCGGGCGCGGAGGCGAGGAGGAAGGCGTTCTCGATGCCGAGGGAGCTTTCGACGAGCGCGATCAGCGGAGTCCCCCGGGGCAGCAGGGCAGCGGTCGCGGCCAGATCGTCGGGGTTCTCGGCTTTGGGCAGTACCACACCGGCAAGGGCGGGCAACCGGGCCGCGGTGTGCAGGTCATCACGCCACTGAGGTGTGGTGCGGCCGTTGACCCGGACCCACACGGGAACGTCCGGCACGGTGTGGCGGGCGAGGTGGCCGCGTGCGGTGTCCTTGGCTCCCGGCGCGATGGCGTCCTCCAGGTCGAGGATGACCGCGTCGGCACCGTGGCGCCCACGACGGGGGTAGCGCTCCGGCCGGTCGGCCGGTGTGAACAGCCATGAGCGGGCATGGCGGGCTTCGATTCCCATCACACCGTCTTGGTGTTCTGGTCCCGCTCCCGCGGGGCGGGAGTGGGCGAGGGGCCGTGGCCGCGGCGGAAGACCATGATGGTGCGCAGGAAGGAGATGACGATCACGCCGTCCTGGTTGTAACCGACGGTCTTGACCCGCACGATGCCGGCTTCAGGGTGCGACCTGCTGGGGCGGACCAGGACGACGGTGGATTGGGAGTACAGCGTGTCGCCCTCGAAGACCGGCGCGGGCAGCCGCACTTCGTCCCATCCGAGGTTGGCGAAGACGTGCTGGCTGACATCGGTCACCGACTGACCGGTGACCAGGGCGAGGGTGAAGGTGGAGTCGACCAGCGGTCTGCCCCAGGTCGTCTGGGCGGAGTAGTGCGCGTCGAAGTGGAGCGGGGCGGTGTTCTGGGTGAGCAGTGTCATCCAGCTGTTGTCGGTGGTGGTGACAGTCCGGCCAAGGGGGTGGCGGTAGATGTCTCCGACGGTGAAGTCCTCGAAATAGCGGCCGTCCCAGCCGGGGACGAGTCGTTCGCCCGATCGTTCCTGGGGGTCCGTCATGGTGGTGTCCCTTCTCGTGGCTGTCGCCTGGGGTCCCGCGGTGCACCACGGTGTGGCCGCTCAGCCTGCCCACCCGGAATTCATGCGTCCAATGTAGATTGGACCTGTGATCGATACCGATGCGCATTGGTTGGGTCTGATGGCACCGAACCTGGCGGTCGTGGTGGCCGTACTGGAGGAGGGCCATGTCACCCGTGCCGCGGCCCGGCTGGGCATGCCACAGCCCACGGTGAGCCGGGCACTGCGACGGGTGGAACGCGAACTGGACGTGGCCCTGGTGCAGCAGACCGGCCGCGGCATCACCCTCACCCCGGCGGGGCGCGCTCTGTTGGGACCGGCAACGCGGGCGCTGGCCGCGCTGAGTGACGCGCGCGGCGAGCTGGCCGACACCATCGACCCCGAGTGCGGCAGGGTTCACCTGGCCTTTCTGCACACCCTGGGCGCCTGGGACGTACCGCTGCTCATCGACGCGTTCCGCGCCTCCTGGCCCGATGTGCACTTCAGTCTCGCGCAGGGACCGGCGGCCACCATCCTGGAACGGCTGCGCTCCGGCGAGACCGATGTCGTGATCACCGCACCACTGCCCGTGGACGACCCCGCGCTCGGCGTCCTTCCGCTGCGCGAGGAGCAGCTGTTCCTGACGGTGCCGCCGGATCACCGGTTCGCGGGCCGGAAGCGGGTGGATCTGCGGGAGGCAGCAGAGGAGCCCTTCGTCGCGCTGACCGAAGGACACGGGCTGCGCACGATCTTCGACGGGCTGTGTGCACAGGCGGGCTTCACACCGCGGCTGGAGTTCCAGGGCGAGGACGTCGCCACCTTGCGCGGCCTCGTCGGCACCGGCCAGGGGCTGGCCGTACTGCCCGCGGGGGTTTCGCTCGGCCCGGCCGCGGTCCAGGTGCCGGTGCGCAGTCCGGTGTCCCGGCGTACGGTCGGCGCCGTATGGCCGCGGCAGCGCCATCTGCCGCACGTGGTCCGGCGGTTCCTGGAGTTCTTGCACCACAGCGGGGCCCGGGTGCTCGCCGAGGGTCCCCGGGACGCCCGCAGGCCGTCCCCTGACGTCAGCGGGCGAGGGCCACGGTGACGTCCAGGTCCGCCCACACGGTGTGGCGGCGGCCCACGGTCGCGATCTCGACCCGGACCGCCAGGGCCCGCACGATGTCCAGGCCCCGACCGTGCTCCGCGCCGGCCGGCGCGAGCGTGCGCAGCCGCTCGGCGCCGTCCGGGGCGGAGGTCGTTCGCTGCCGTGGGATCGCGTCCGAATCGGACACCTCGATCCGCAGGGCCGTCCCCCGAAGGGAGAGTCTGACGGACATCTCGGTTCCCCCGTGCCGGGCAGCGTTGGCGCCCAGCTCACCGATGATCAGAATGGCCGCGTCCCGGTCGGACTCGGCGACCTGCCATCCGCCCAGCAGGTCGGAGGCGAAGAGGCGTGCTCTGCGGACCATGTGTGCCTCCGCGGGGAGGTCCAGCACAGCATGCGGGACGTCCACAGGCGGGTCGGCCGGTCGCGTCATGACGGTGGAGGTATTACTGCCCATAGGGCCATCTTCAGAGCGTTTGTCGCCCTTGTGAAATATCGAATTGTCGGCCGCCGCATACGCCGGGTGCATCGCCCCAGGTCATACCAATGGGAATGGCGGAACGGAGTGGTAGGCGGCTGCGGCCCCCGGCCCGGCCGACCAGCGGACCGCTTGCCCCTCACGTGTAGGGCGGCTGGGCGGTGGAGCACACGTAGCGGTAGAACCGTTCCGCGACCGGAGCGCGTGGGCCACCGCTGAGGACGACCACGCCGATGGTCCGGTGGGCACGCGGATCGACCAGGGCCACCGGGACGACCCGGTGCTCGTGCGAGAGCGGACTGCCGGTGGTCGGCACCACGGCCACCCCGAGCCCGGACGCCACCAGGTTGCGCAATGTGCTGAGCTCGGTGCACTCCATGACGATCCGCGGGGTGAACCCGGCCGCCCCGCACAGCCGGTCGGCGACCTGGCGTAGCCCGTAATCGGGCTTCAGGGCCACGAAGCCCTCTTCCGCCAGCTCCCGCATCTCCAGCCTGCGACGGCGCGCCAGCCGGTGCCCGGCGGGAACGAGCAGGCACAGCCGCTCGTCCTGGAGAGGTGTCCACCGCAGATCCTCACCCGTCGGCGGCGGACTGGCCACCCCGAGGTCGAGCCGGCCGCGCCGTACGTCGTCGACCACCGTATCGGCCGCGCTACCGCGCAGCTCGAAAGTGGTTGCCGGGGCGATGTCACGGTATCCGGCGAGCAGTTCGGGGATCAGCCAGGTGCCGTAGGAGTGGAGAAACCCCAGCGCGACCGTCCCGGTGTCGGGGTCGATCAGGGTGGCGATGCGCTGCTCCGCGTGCTCGATCTCGTTGATGGCCCGCAGGGCATGAGCCCGGAACACCTCTCCGTACTTGTTGAGCCGCAGCCGGTTGTGGTGACGGTCGAACAGTGGCGCGCCGATCTGCCGCTCCAGCCTGGCGATGGCCCGGGAGAGCGTGGGCTGGGCGACGTTGAGCCGCTCCGCCGCGGCCGTGACGTGTTCGCACTCGGCGAGAGCCACAAACCACTGCAGCTCCCTGATCTCCATAACAACCACCATACGGTGCCCTCGCACCGCACCACGACGGCGCAAGGGCCCCTCCGCCGATGTCAGGAGGTGGGCGGCGGTGCGGTGCTCTCCCGGATCACGATGCGGGTCGGCACCAGTGTGGTGCCGTGCTCCCCCTGTGCGTCACCGATCTGACGCAGCGCACTCTCCACACAGCGGCGGCCCACCTCGGCGAAATCCTGGTGGACCGTGGTGAGGGGCGGGATGAAGGAGCCCGCGTCCGGGATGTCGTCGAAGCCGACCACGCTGACCTCGCCCGGCACGGCACGGCCATGGTCGTGCAACGCGCGGAGCACACCCAGCGCCATCTGGTCGTTCGCGACGAACACCGCCGTGCAGCCCGGCTCCTGAGCCAGCCGCAACCCGGCCCGGTAGCCGGACTCGGCCGACCAGTCACCGCGCAGCAATGGCGGTACGTCCCGTCCCGCCCGCCGCAGCTCCGCCCGCCAGGCGTCGGCCCTGCGCTGCGCGGCGTATGACTCCTCCGGCCCGGCCACATGCCAGACGGTGGTGTGCCCCAGGTCGAGGAGGTGCCGCACGGCGTCGGAGGCTCCGCCCTTCTGGTCGGTGTCCACCACGCTGTAGCGGTCACCGGCGTCGGAGTCCGCGACGACGACGCCCACGCCGGGCGGAAGCGACACCGCGGCGGCGTCCAGCAGATGCACTTCCATGATCACGATGATCGCGTCCACGGCCAGCTCGCCGAGCCGGGTGAAGGCTCCGCGGACCTCGCCCTGGGTGGGTACGGCGACCGGGAGCAGGGTGGTCGCGTACCCCTCGGCCGCCGCCGACGTGGCGATCGCCTCCAGCGTCCGGACGTTTCCGGTGGTCGAGAGGGTGAACAGGATGATGCCCAGCGTGCGGAACTGACCGCTCTTGAGGGCACGGGCCGCGCTGTTGGGCCGGTAGCCGAGCTCCTTCATCGCGGCGAGGACCTGGTTCCGGGTCGACTCGACCACGCTGGGATGACCGTTGGACACCCGCGACACGGTCTGCGACGAGACTCCGGCCCGCCGGGCCACGTCCGCCATGGACACCCGGCGCCGCCCGCGGCTCCCGGCCGCGACCCGTCGCTGCGCCGAGCCCTCCATGTCCGCCTCACCCGTGACGCCGTCCCTCTGCACCCTCAGCACTCCCGCCGTTCGCCGTCGGCCGCCTGTCGTCCGCGACTCCCCGGATTCCGCGACCACCGCGATTCTCCACCCTTGACGGCTCTGAGGGCGCAGTGCAAGCATCTCACCCACAGGATGTTTACGTAAACATCGTGGGGCGCAGCCGACTCGTCACTCTGCGTCGCGCAACTCTTCGGTCTCCCGTGTACACCAGCGCGCGCTGCCGCATTCCAAGGCGGTGCCCATCGCCCGGTGGGCCGCCGTACGGCTGATACGAGAACCACAACAGGCGGGGAAGCAGTCATGACGACATGCCCAACGCACACGCCCGCGTCGCGATCCGCTCCGCGGGCGTGGCTCGGACGACGACGAGCGTGGATCGGCTGGGGCTTCATCGGCCCCTTCATGGCGGTCTTCGCCCTGGTATTCCTCGCCCCCATCGGATACTCCATCTATCTGAGCCTCTTCCAGGAGAAGTTGATCGGGGGCACCTCCTTCGTCGGCCTGGACAACTATCAACAGGCTCTGGACGATGCACAGTTCTGGTCGGCACTCCGCCGGGTCGGATTGTTCCTCGTCATCCAGGTGCCCATCATGCTCGGCATCGCCCTGCTGGTGGCGCTGGCGATCGACAGCGGACGCCTCTACGGCCGGAACTTCTTCCGGGTCGCCGTCTTCCTTCCGTACGCGGTGCCCGCCGTGGTGGCGACACTCATGTGGGGCTTCATGTACGGCACGCGCTTCGGCCTGGTCGGCGACATCAATGACGCCTTCGGCGTCGCACTGCCCGACCCGCTCTCCGCCGACCTCGTGCTCGCCTCCATCGGCAACATCGTGACCTGGGAATTCGTCGGCTACAACATGCTCATCTTCTATTCGGCCCTCCGGGTCGTACCCCATGCGCTCTACGAGGCCGCGGAGATCGACGGGGCCGGGCAGTTGCGGGTCATCACCTCGATCAAGCTCCCCGCCATCCGCGGGGCCCTCGCCATCGCCACCATCTTCTCCATCATCGGCAGCTTCCAGCTGTTCAACGAGCCGAGCATCCTCAAGAAGCTCGCCCCGAACGCGATCACCACCCACTTCACACCCAACCTCTACACCTACTCACTGGCCTTCTCCGGTCAGCAGCACAACTCCGCCGCCACCGTGGCGATCGTGATGGGCCTGCTCACCATGGTCATCGCCTATCTGGTGCAGCTCCGCGGCATGCGGAAGGAGGCCTGACGACCATGGCCATCGCCCCGACCACTTCGTCCCCACACTCCACGGAACACCCGCCACGCCATGCGCCCCTCCCCCGGACGACTCGGCGCCGGGCCCACCGGGCCGACCGCCCCCGCCGCAGCGCCGTCCTGACCGTGCTGACCGGCCTGGTGGTGGTCTACGCCCTACTGCCGCTGGTCTGGCTGCTCATCAGCGCCACCAAGACACCCGCCGGACTGACCAGCTCGCCCGGCCTGTGGTTCGACGGGGACTTCGCGCTCTGGAGCAACATCGCCGACACCCTCACCTACGACGACGGTGTCTACCTCCGATGGCTCCTGAACACCCTGCTCTACGTGGTGGCGGGGGCCGGTGGCGCCACCTTCCTCGCCGTGCTCGGCGGCTACGCGCTGGCCCGGTTCGACTTCCCCGGCAAGCGCGGCGTGTTCGCCGTCGTCATCGGAGCGGTCGCCGTGCCCGGGACGGCGCTGGCCATCCCCACCTTCCTGATGTTCAGCGAACTGGGACTGACCGACACCCCCTGGGCAGTCATCATCCCCTCGCTCATCTCGCCCTTCGGCCTCTACCTCATGACGGTCTTCGCCGCCGAGGCCATTCCTGCCGAACTGCTGGAGGCCGCGCGCATCGACGGCGCCGGGGAGGTGCGCACCTTCTTCCGGGTGAGCCTGCCACTGCTCGCCCCCGGCATCGTCACCGTCCTGCTGTTCACCATGGTGTCCACCTGGAACAACTACTTCCTGCCCCTGATCATGCTCAAGGACCCGGAATGGTACCCGCTCACCCTCGGGCTCGATTCCTGGAACGCGCAAGCCGGCACCGCAGGTGGCCACGCCGTTCCGCATCTGGTCCTCACCGGTTCACTGCTCACCATCCTGCCGCTCATCGCCGCCTTCCTGCTGCTCCAGCGGTACTGGCAGTCAGGACTCGCGGCCGGAAGCGTCAAGGAATGACCGCGACCCACACCCCACAGTCCGCCCCGGACGCACCGCGCCGACGTACCGACACGCAAAGTGAGATGACACCATGACCAACGCACCGCGACGTACCGGGCTGGCCTGCGTACTCGCCCTTTCCCTCGCGACGGCCCTGACCGCCTGTGGCTCCGCTGACGACGAAGGGGGTGACGGCGGTGGTCCGGCCGATGTGACAGCGGCACTGGAGAAGGGCGGCACCATCAAGGTGTGGGCCTGGGAGCCCACCTTGAAGCAGGTGGCGAAGGACTTCGAGGACGAGCACCCCAACGTGAAGGTGAAACTCGTCAACGCCGGGACCAACAAGGACGAGTACACCGCACTCCAGAACGCCATTTCGGCTGGATCCGGAGTCCCGGACGTGACACAGATCGAGTACTACGCGCTCGGCCAGTTCACCCTGACCGAGTCCCTCACCGACCTCGCCGGATTCGGCGCGGACGAACTGGGTGACACCTACTCACCGGGACCGTGGAACGCGGTGTCCTCCAGCGACGGCATACACGCCCTGCCGATGGATTCCGGACCGATGGCGCTCTTCTACAACAAGGACGTATTCGACAAGCACCACATCGCCGTGCCCAAGACCTGGGACGAGTACGCGGAGGCGGCCAGAGAACTCCACAAGGCCGACCCCGAGGTCTACATCACGAGCGACACCGGCGACGCCGGGCTCACCACCAGCCTCATCTGGCAGGCGGGCGGCCGTCCCTACTCCGTGGACGGCACCAAGGTGTCCATCGACTTCTCCGACCAGGGCAGCGCCACCTACACCCGCACCTGGCAGAAGCTCATCGACGACAAGTTGCTGGCCCCCACCGTCGGCTGGAGCGACGAGTGGTACAAGGGCCTCTCCGACGGAAAGATTGCGACACTCCCCATCGGTGCCTGGATGCCCGCCAACCTGATGTCCGGAGCGCCCAAGGGCAAGGGCTCCTGGCGGGTGGCACCACTGCCGCAGTGGAAGACCGGAAAGCCGGTGAGCGCCGAGAACGGCGGCAGTTCCCTGGCCGTTCCCGCGAAGAGCGGCAACAAGGCACTGGCCTACGCGTTCGTGAAGTACGCCAACGCCGGGAAGGGGGTGCAGACCCGCGTGCACGACGGCGCCTTCCCGGCCACCAAAGCCACCTTGGAGTCCAAGGAGTTCCTCAACCGCGGGTACCCGTACTTCGGCGGCCAGAAGGCCAACGTCATCTTCTCCAAGGCCGCCGCCGATGTGCCCGACGACTGGAGCTACCTGCCCTTCCAGGTGTACGCCAACTCCATCTTCAACGACTCCGTCGGCAAGGCGTACACCTCGGGCACCCCGCTGGAAAAGGGCTTGGCCGACTGGCGGAAGGCGTCAGTGAAGTACGGCAAGGAGCAGGGCTTCACCATCGAATAGCCGCCCCACCCCAGCTCCACGCCGTGCACTGGACACCGGGCACCACCAGGCCGCCAAGGCCACCCGGCCGGTGCACGAGCCCCGGACCGGGCCACCGGTGCTGCCCTCGCGTGCTGCCACACGCGTCCGGGCCTCCCCGGTGCGCCCACCACCCTGCCGGTCCGCTGCCGCCCCCGACCACGGTGTGGACCGGCAGGGCACCCACAACGCCTCCGCACACCCGCGGCGGCACCACTGTGCGCACCGCCGCTTCCCGAACCACCTCAAGGCATCCAACCCCGTCACGGAGGACCCCGACATGCCTGTTCTGCAGACCGACGACCAGCAATTCCTCCTGGACGGCACACCGTTCCGGATCCTCTCCGGAGGACTCCACTACTTCCGGGTGCACCCCGCGCAGTGGGCCGACCGCCTCGGCAAGGCCCGGGCCATGGGCCTGAACACCATCGAGACCTACGTTCCCTGGAACCTCCACCAGCCCCGTCCCGGCGACGGACTGCTGATGGAGGGACAGCTGGACCTGCCCCGCTTCCTGGAACTCGCGGCGGCGGAGGGCCTGCATGTGCTGCTGCGCCCCGGACCCTTCATCTGCGCGGAACTCGACGGAGGCGGGCTTCCCTCATGGCTGCTCGCCCACGAGGACATCCGGCTGCGCTCGACCGACCCCCTCTTCCTCCGCGCGGTCGACCAGTACTTCGATCTGCTGCTGCCTGTCGTGGCACCGTACCTCGGCACCCGCGGCGGTCCGATCATCGCCGTCCAGCTCGAGAACGAGTACGGTGCCTACGGCGACGAGACCGACTACCTGCGTCACCTGGCTGAGACGATGACGCCCCACCTCGCGGGTGTTCCGCTGTTCACCTGCGACCAGCCACAGGATCTCGCCCGCGGCGGTCTCCCGGGTGTGCTGAGGACCGTCAACTTCGGCAGCAGGGTGGGTGCGGGCCTCTCGGCACTCCGGGAGGCCCAGCCGACCGGCCCACTGATGTGCACGGAATTCTGGATCGGATGGTTCGACCGATGGGGCGGGATCCACGTCGTCCGGGACGCCGAAACCGCGGCGGAGGCACTGGACGAACTCCTGGCGGCCGGCGCATCGGTGAACTTCTACATGCTGCACGGCGGCACCAACTTCGGCTTCATCAACGGCGCCAACGACAAGCACACCTACCACCCCACCGTCACCTCCTACGACTACGACGCTCCGCTCGATGAGGCAGGCGATCCGACGGAGAAGTTCCGCGCCTTCCGCGACGTCATCTCCTGCTACGCCCCGGTACCGGACACCCCGGTGCCCCCACCGTCCAAGAAGATTTGTCACCTGGGTATCGAACTCGGCCACGCGGCACCGCTGTTCGACCACCTGGACACCCTGGGCACGCCGGTCACCGCAGAGCGTCCGCACACCATGGAAGAACTCGGTCAGGACTTCGGCTTCATCCTCTACGAGACAGCTCTCGCCCAGTCCGGCGCCGCACTCCTGGAGGTCGAAGCCGTCCGCGATCGTGCTCAGGTCTTCCTGGACGGCCAGCCGGTGGGCGTCCTGGAACGCGAACGACACGAACACGCCCTCGCGTTCCACATCCCCCGGCCGGGAGCGGTCCTCCGGATCCTGGTGGAGAACCAGGGCAGGGTCAACTACGGTCCCGCCATCCACGATCGCAAGGGGCTGATCGGGCGGGTGACGCTCAACGGCACCCGGCTGACCAGCTGGACGAGCCGGCCACTGCCACTCGCCTCACCGGAGGCCCTCACCTTCGCCGTGCCCACAGCCCACTCCACCGGCCCCACGTTCCGGCGCGGCACCGTGGACATCGAGGAGCCCGTCGACACCTTCCTCGACACCACAGGGTGGACGAAGGGCAACGTCTGGATCAACGGCTTCGCCCTGGGCCGGTACTGGTCCCGGGGACCCCAGCGCTCCCTGTACGTCCCCGGCCCAGTCCTGCGCACCGGCCGCAATGAGATCGTCCTCCTCGAACTGCACGCCGTCCCCAGTCTGGCCACGATCGATCTGCGCGATGCGGCATCGCTGGGGCCAGAGGAGGAGTGACTGCCGTGCGCCCCCGTCCGAGGAACAGCCGACACCATGTCTGGCGAGAGAGGTCTCCTGCCTCCGGATGTGATCACGTGGCGGGGTCGTGGTTGCCCGGCGCGCGGGCAGGCCGGCTCCCTACGGCGGGGGTGCCGCGGAACCGGCGGTGAGTGGCACAAGCCGAGGCCCGGCACATGTCGGTGGACCGCCGCGGCCACCGGCCGCCTCCACCGGTGTGCGCCACCACAGATCGTGGTGAGGGTCGGAAGGGACGCAACCCTCGAAGGAGTGCCCACCGGTGCGCCCGGCTATGCGCTTGCCCTCCCGCACCGCGCCGTTCGCGACCTCTCGGTGGAGCCGGCCACGCGTATACAGTCCGGCCTGCCGACGAAACGCGGTTTCCAGCCGCGGTGCGCCAGGGACCGGTAACGGGCCTGGCACGAGATACCTCGAGCCCCAACACATTCTCTTGTGTAGTCCCTTGACGACCTCCCGTGCAGCACCAAAAATGATCGCCCACCGGATGACAACGTTGTCTAGATCCGCAAAGGGGCGGTACCCATGAGACGGTTTCAGCGTCTACGCGGCGCGGGCACGGTGGCCGCGGCGGTCGCACTCCTCGGAGCAGCCCTTGTCGCCCCCGCGGCCCAGGCGGCCGGAACACAGGGCGAGCAACTCACCGATCTCGTCAACCCGTTCATCGGAACCGAGAACGAAGGCAATACCTTCCCCGGCGCGGCCGCGCCCTTCGGGATGGTGCAGCTCTCTCCGGACACCGGACACGACACCGGCTACGACCACTCCGACACCCACATCCGGGGCTTCTCCCTCGTCCACCTCTCGGGCGTCGGTTGCCGCCTGGGAGGTGATCTGCCCGTCCTGCCCACCGTCGGCGATGTCACCGAGACCGATTACACCAAGTACGAGACCGGGTTCAGCCATGACACCGAAGAGGCAAGCCCCGGCTACTACAAGGTCGGACTCGAGAACGGTATCGACGCCGAACTGACCGCGACCTCGCGCACCGGGGTGCAGCGCTACACCTTCCCCACGACCGACAAGGCCAATGTCCTGCTCAACGCGGGCCAGTCACTGCACAAGACGGTCTCCAGCAAGGTCGAGGTCCTCGACAACCGGACCGTGCGCACCGCCATCACGGGCAGGGGCTTCTGCCAGGACACCCAGCCGTACACCGTCTACACCATCACACGCTTCGACCGGCCGTTCACCACGTACGGCACCTGGGACGGCGCCACGGTCACCGATGGGTCGAAGACGGGTCGGGGCGGCGCGTACGTCCGCTTCGACGCGACCGAGGACCGTACCGTGGAGGCGACGACGGCTCTTTCCTACGTCGATGCCCGTGGCGCGAAGGGGAACCTCCGCTCCGAGGGCGGCCGCCCCTTCGAGCAGGTCCGCCGTTCCGCACAGACGGCGTGGGAGAGCCGGCTCAGCGCCGTGCGCGTACAGGGCGGCAGCGACACTCTCCGCCGCACGTTCTATTCGTCCCTGTACCGGTCATTCCTGGCGCCCAACATCGGCAGCGACGCCGACCACCGGTACACGGGCTGGGACGGGAGAATCCACCGCGCGAAGGGCCATGGGTACTACCAGAACTGGTCGCTGTGGGACACCTATCGCAGCCAGAACCAGCTCCTCTCGCTGCTCGCGCCGCGTGAGGCCCGGGACATGGCGATATCCGTCATCAAGATCGATGAGGAAGGCGGCTGGCTGCCCAAGTGGGGCTACGGGCCGGTCGAGACGAACATCATGACCGGCGACCCGGTCACCCCGTTCCTCACCCATGCCTACCAGCAGGGTTTGCTCAAGGGGTACGAGGAGCGGGCCTATCGCGCCCTGAAGAGGAATGCCGACGGGGTCCCGCCCGCCGGCTCCCCGGCCGCAGGCCGCGAGGCCAACCAGGACTACATCGCGAGCGGCTTCGTCCCCCACCAGAAACCCCGCCCGCATCCCAAGCCCGGTGATTCGGACTACGGCCACGGCGCGTCCGCGACGCTCGAGTACGCCCTGTCGGACGCGACGCTCGGCGCGATGGCCCGCAGCCTCGGGCACCGTGCCGACGCGGAGCGTTACGCCGCGCGGGCCCAGAACTACCGCAAGATCTTCGATGGCTCGACCGGCTTCTTCCGCGCGCGCGATGCCTCAGGCGCCTTCACCGGTCCGAGCGACCCCGCCAAGAGCGAGGGATTCCACGAGGGCACGGCCTGGCAGTACCAGTGGCTCGTGCCGCAGGACATCCCGGGCGTGATCGGCCTGATCGGCGGCAGGCAGGCGGCGAACGACCGGCTGGACTCCTTCTTCGCCTACGACCGGCTCGTGAAGGACCCTGCGAAGACCGCTCGCGAAGTGTGGGTGAACGGACCGTACGACTACTACAACGCGGACAAGTACAACCCGCAGAACGAGCCCGACCTCATCGCCCCGTACACCTACTTGTCGACCGGCCAGCCGTGGAAGACGACCGATGTCGTCCACGCCGCTCTGACGCTCTTCACGGACACCCCGACCGGCATGACCGGCAACGACGACCTCGGCACCATGTCCTCCTGGATGGTGCTGTCCTCCATCGGCATCTTCCCGGTGCAACCCGGCTACCCCACCTGGGGCCTGTCCACCCCCGTCTTCGACCGCGTCGACCTCACCCTCGACCGTCGTTACTACCCGCGCGGCTCCCTGACGGTGACGGCACCCGGCACCTCGGCCGACCGCCGCTACGTCCAATCGGTCCACGTGGACGGCTCTTCCTACGGCCGCACCTACCTGACGACAGATGACCTGCGGGACATGCGGTCGCTTTCCTTCGCCGTCGGCCCGAAGCCGTCCGGGTGGGGAACCACGGCGCAGGACGGCCCGCCGCCGCTGCACTGACGGCGCGTGTGAGCCGTGCCCCGTGCCCCGGCATATGCCGGGGCACGGGGGAACCCCCCCCCCCAAAAACCCGACCTCCCCCCTCCCCCCCCCCCCCCCTCCCCCCCCCCCCCCCCCCCCCCCCCCCCCCCCCCCCACTCCCGCATCAAGACGATCGGCCTTCGCGCTTCCCTCACCTGCACGGTCGTACACCCGGTCATGACCCGCACAGCGATGTATACACGTCGCGTATACACGCCATGTATACCTGGCATGTATAGTTCCGATCATGTCCATCGGTCACACCCTTCCAGGGCTCCTGGAGGCCGGCCCGCGCCACGGCTACGACCTCAAGCGGGCTTTCGACGAGAGGTTCGGTCACGACCGGCCACTGCACTACGGCCAGGTCTACTCGACGATGTCCCGGCTGCTGAGGAACGGTCTCGTCGAGGTCGACGGGATCGAGGCGGGCGACGGTCCCGAGCGTAAGCGCTACGCGATCACCGACGTCCAGCGCTCCGAGCATCTGCGCAGCCTGCGGATCCTCACCGACCGCAAACGCAATGGCGACCTGGCCGACCAGCTGATCTGCGACCACGCCCTGTTCCACCTGGAAGCCGACCTGTGCTGGCCGGAGCTGACCGCCGCCCGATTCGACAAACTCCGTGAGGCTGTGACCCTATGACCACTTCGCCCCCCGATCCGCTGCTCACCGCGCACGACCTGCGCAAGGCCTACGGCCCGACCCACGCGCTGGACGGTGCCGAGTTCTCCATATGCCCCGGCGAGGTCGTCGCCATCATGGGCCCCTCCGGGTCCGGCAAGTCCACGCTGCTGCACTGCCTCGCGGGGATCGTGCAGCCCGACTCCGGGTCGATCACCTACAACGGGCGTGAACTGACGAAGATGAACGATGCCCAGCGCAGCGCTCTGCGACGCTCGGAATTCGGGTTCGTGTTCCAGTTCGGTCAGCTGGTTCCGGAGCTGACCTGCGTGGAGAACGTCGCCCTCCCGTTGCGGCTGAACGGCACCTCCCGCAAGGACGCCCTGCGGACCGCACTCGGCTGGATGGAACGCCTGGAGGTCGACGACCTCAAGGCCAAGCGTCCCGGCGAGGTCTCCGGCGGCCAGGGCCAGCGCGTCGCCGTGGCCCGCGCGCTGGTCACCGGACCGCGCCTGCTGTTCGCCGACGAACCCACCGGCGCGCTCGACTCCTCCAACGGCGAACGCGTGATGGGGCTGCTGACCGAAGCGGCCCGCGCGACCAACGCCGCCGTCATCCTCGTCACCCACGAAACACACGTGGCCGCCTACGCCGACCGCGAGGTCGTCGTCCGCGACGGCAAGTCCCGCGATATGGAGCGCGCCGTATGAGTCCTCGCCAGTGGGCCAGAGACCTGGCCATGGGGGCCCGCTTCGCCGTCACCGGGGGACGCGAGGGCTGGATCCGGATGACGCTCACCGCCGTCGGCGTCGGCCTCGGGGTGGCTCTGCTGCTGCTGTGCACCGCCCTGCCCAGTGTGTTCGCCGCCCGCGGGAAGGTGGAGGACGCCCGCTACGACAACACCTACTCCGCAAAGGTCCCGCCGAAGGCGGACAACACCTTCCTGATCGCCGACACCGACACCAGCTGGCACGACGACGACATCCGCGGCCGGCTCGTCGAACCCGAGGGCAAGCGGGCACCGTTGCCCCCGGGGGTCGACAGCTACCCGGCCAAAGGCGAGATGGTGGTCTCGCCCGCGCTCAAGGACCTGCTCGCCTCGGACGACGCCAAGCTGTTGCGGGAGCGGCTGCCCTACAAGATCTCCGGCACGATCGGCGAGAGCGGACTCATCGGCTCCCACGAACTGGCCTACTACGCGGGCGCTTCGGGGCTGAAACTCACGGACGTCTCCCCGGTGAACCGGCTGACCACGTATGGCATGCCGGACGAGAAACCCGAGAAGACCGACCCGGTGCTGCTCCTCATGATCCTGGTCGTGTTCGTGGTGCTGCTGACACCGGTGGCCGTGTTCATCGCCGCCGCCGTCCGCTTCGGCGGCGAGCGCCGCGACCGCCGACTGGCCGCGCTGCGCCTGGTCGGCTCGGACAGCCATATGACCCGGCGGGTCGCGGCGGGCGAAGCACTCGCCGGAGCCCTGCTCGGCCTGGTCGTCGGCACCGGCTTCTTCCTCCTCGGCCGTCAGACGCTGGGCTCCACCGAGTTGCTGGGCGTGAGCGTCTGGCCCAGCTACCTCGACCCCTCCCCCGCGCTCGCCGCCCTGGTCGCGGTGGCGATCCCGCTCGCCGCCGTACTCGTCACACTGCTCGCGATGCGCGGCGTGGTGGTGGAACCGCTTGGCGTCGTACGCGCGGCCAAGCAGCGCCGCCGCCGGCTGTGGTGGCGGCTGGTGCCACCGTTGGCCGGCCTCGCGATGCTCTACCCGTTGATCGGCAAGGGCCGCAAGAACGGCGAGTTCAACCAGTACCTCGTCATCGGCGGCGTACTGCTGCTGCTGATCGGCATCACCGCGCTGCTCCCCTGGGCCGTGGAGGCGGTCGTCGTCCGCCTCGGCAAGGGCGCGCTGTCCTGGCAGCTCGCGGTACGACGACTACAGCTGAGCAGCGGAACCGCCGCACGCATGGTCAACGGCATCGCCGTCGCCGTCGCCGGAGCCATCGCCCTGCAGATGCTGTTCACGGGAACGCAGAGCCAGTACACCAAGGACACCGGCAAGGACCCCAGCCGGGTCCAGATGGAGGTCAACTTCAGCAACCGCAAGCCGCTGTCCGGTGTCGAGCGCGATTTCGCCGGCACCAAGGGAGTGCGGTCCGCGGTGGCCCTGGCCTCCTCGGAGTACGGGGACACGCGTCGCGACCCGGAGAACAGCAACGGCCTGACCGTGGGCAACTGCACCGCCCTGCGCGAACTCGCCACGCTCCCCTCCTGCAAGGACGGCGACGTGTTCGTCACGCGAACGAGGAGCCACTACACCTCTTCCAGTAACGCCGCCGAAATCGCCCTGGTGAAGCCCGGTCGGCAGCTCTACATCGGCCCGTCGTACGGCGACGCCTCCGAGCGCGGCATCGAGGCGCCCTGGACCGTTCCGGCGAACGTGCGGGTGGTGGAAGCGCGCAAAGACGCGCTGAACGACTCCAACAGTCTGCTGGTCACCCCTGCCGCCCTGCCCGCCAAGGCCACGCCGGCATTGTTCTCGGACGGGGTCTACCTGCGTCTGGACCCGTCGGTGCCGGACTCACGGGAGTACATCCGCAACGCCGTCGCCCGGATCGACCCGCTGGCACACACCTACGGCTGGTCGTCGACCCAGGAGGACATCAAGTACGCCTCCATCCGCACCGGCCTGTTCGTCGGCTCCTTCTTCGTGCTGGCACTGATCGGCGCGAGTCTGCTGGTCTCCCAGCTGGAGCAGCTCCGCGAGCGCAGGAAGCTGCTCTCCTCACTGGTCGCCTTCGGCACTCGGCGCCGCACGCTGAGCCTGTCGGTGCTGTGGCAAACGGCCCTCCCGGTAGGACTCGGCCTCGTACTGGCCACGACGGTGGGTATCACCCTCGGCTCGGTACTGCTGAAGATGACCCGTACCCCGGTGGCCATGGACTGGACGAGCGTCCTGACCATGACCGGCGTGGGCGCGGCCGTGGTCGGCGTGGTCACGCTGCTCAGTCTGCCGCCGCTGCTGCGGATGATGCGCCCGGACGGCCTGCGCACGGAGTAGCACCTCACCGCTCCCCCCGAAGTGGGCTCCTCCTGCCAGGAGGAGCCCACTCCTGCACACAGGCGTCCGGCGGGCAGCCCGTGCACTGTGCATGAGAAGATCGCGCCGTGACCATCAAGCTGCATGACTTCGACGGCGAGCACTCGCTGACGTTGAATGCCGGTGGCCTGGCCGCCGATGCCGCGATAGCTGCCACCGGACACGAGCCGAACGGCTACTTCTGGGAAAGTCTCGTGCGGTTTGCCTGGTCGGACATTGCCGAGCGCCTCGATTTCGACAGCGAGGCCGACATGTTCTGCGCGGTCGGGAGTCCGAGTGACCTCGCGCGACTCAAGGCGGCCGTTGAATCCGTCATCACGAGTCCCGAGGCGGTCCGCGACATCATCACCCGTGCGGAGACTTCGAACTTCGGGTTCGACGACTAGGGCTCGTCCGGCGGATCATGGCCGAGGCAGGGCCGGACCGAGGTGAGGGCCGGCCAGTGCCCTCATCGTGTCGACCGCCCCCGGCAGGCAGTCCGCGAGGTCGTGAACAGAGCGAACGCTGCCTGACGCTAGGAACGGTCGACGGCATCCAGGGCGTGTTCCTTGAGGAAAACGCCCGCGTGGGCTGCTGCTTCTTCCGCCGTCGCGTAGCACGTCCCATCGGTGACCGCGGCGGATGCTCCATCGGCGCCCACTCCTGTCCAACTCCAGTCGCCGGAAGACGTCTGCACCAGTTCGGCGGTCCCCCCGAAGAGCGCGAGCGCACTCCTGCCCGCTGTCGCGGGCGCTGAGCGGCTGACGGCGTCGGGCCATTTCTTACGGGCGCCCTGCCGTGTGATGCCCCAGACCGCCCCCATCTGCTCGTAACTGGCGCCGTAGGAGCCAGCGGTTGCTGCCGCGTGCGCGGTCAACCGCCTGACCTCGGCATCCATCACCTTCCACGTGGCCAGGACGGACAGTGCCACTTCGATGGGATCCGCATCCCACATACGGTCCGCGGGCAGCCCGGTCTGCCGAGAGCGAATCGCCGAGGCCAGCGGATTCAAGGCGTCGTACAGCGCCTTGTCGAGCTCTGCCTGCTCTTCCGGGGTGATCTCACACATCGCCATGCGACAACTATAGTTTCCGAACTAGTAGATGGAAACTAAAGTTTACGCACTGTCTGGCTCGCAGCCCGTCGCATCAGCGAGACAGGCTCTCCAGCACCGCGCCAGGCGTCGTTCACCCCGGGGACGACTCGACGGAGGCGCTTGTCGGCGGGTGCTTATTCCGCCAGATGATGTAGCGGCGGATCATGCCGCCCTTGCGGTGGGCGGGGTCGGCACCACTGAGGGCGAACGCCGCTTGATGCGGCACTAGTCGTGGAAGGCCACAGTCGACTCGACCGGAGCCCGCTCGGTCCTCACTCGATTCACCGGCGCGGCCTCGTCGGCGTAACCGAAGGAGATACTGACGAGCAGCTTTCCGCCGGTGACAGCGAGTTCGGTGCGGACGGTGTCGGCATAGAAGCTCAACAGCCCCTGCGGGCAGCTGTCCACACCGTAGGCGGCCATCGCCAGGAGCAGTGTCTGCATGTAGGCGCCGACATCCGCGGCCAGCCGCGCCTGTCCGTCACCGTGGACGAAGAGGAACGCCGCGTGCGGCGCGCCGTAGAAGCGCAGGCTCTCCGAGTCGTAGGCCGCACGTGCCGTGTGATCGTCAGGGCCGATGCCCAGCGCCCCGTACAGTTCGGCGCCGAACGCCGACCGGAGCTGGGCTGCCGGGACCCTCTTTCCGTTGCCGAACAACTGGCCACCCTCGCGGACGGGGCGGCCAGCCGCGCCATGGTGCTGGACGAACCGGATTACGGCCGACACGCACGGGCGGCGGCGGAGGTTCTCCTCGATCACGCTCTGCCGAATACGGGCTGACCACCGGATACGGACCGTTCCATGCGGTGGGAACAACCGGCATGCCCCCGGAATCTGACGTTCTGTTCGGTGCGCAGGACCGTGGCGGTTCGGGACCTGGCAGCCCGGCCGGCGGGCAGCAGCGCAGCCAGCGTGGCGATGAGCAGATCGCCGAGTGCGAGCAGCTCGGTCCCGTGATTGACGGCGACGGACACGCTCACGGATGCGGACAGTGTCCAGGCCGTCATCGTCGCCTGCAGGGCTGGGGGAGCCACGTCCGCTCGGTCAGCCCCCTTGGGGACTCAGTGCGCTGTCGCCTCGCGGCACGCCCGGGCGTAGCCGTCCACCAGGGGCCGGCGGTCGTCCGCTCTCCAGGCGAGGGCGAGTTGACTGTGTGAGACGCCGCGGACGGGACGGGTCACCACACCCCCAGGGTGACCAGGAGGGCGTTGCCGGTAGCCAGCGGACAGACACCGCGTCCGCCCAGAAGGGCCTCGTACGTTTCGTCGGTGGTGGCGATCTCAGCGCCGATGCGGGGGCGGCCGCCCATCGCGGGCGTCGAGGGCAAGCCAGTAGCTACGCAGCTCCGCTGCGCCTCCCCCTTGGCGACGACGCCGCCGAGCGATCCTCGGCCACCTCGACGTTGTGCGCGCGGAGATCGCCGCCTCGGATGAGCTCGCCCGCGACACCCGCATGGCCGACTGAACTCCCCTGTTCCGCCGAACTCGGGTGAGCCGCCATCGTCGTCGCCCACGAGACGGCCTTCCGGCAGCTCTTCGATCGCACGGCCCGCGCCCTCCCGGGGCGGCGACGCACCCTCAGAGGATGGCAACACCATGGTTGTCGAGTCCGCGTGACGGCGCACTCGAACCGGCCCGCACGCGGATCAGCCAGGTGTGAGCCGTGCGGCAGTACGCCGACGTGACGCCGCAGGCCCTGGCGATGGCGTCCCGGATGGGTGAGCGTCGGGCGGGGTGGAGCCCTGAACTAGTGCCCGGCCGGGCCGGCGGAGTCGTTGGAGGGGCAGGTGACGGCCCAGGCTGCTTCGATCATCCGGAAGATCTCGTCCAACGCGGCGTCCGGACTGGGCGCCTCGCGGGCCAGTGAGTAGGCGTCGATCACGAACCTCGCGATCGTCCGGCTCGCCGTGGTGCTCTGTGACAGGTCGGGATCGGCGGCGATGGCCATCGCCAGCGACTCCGCGTGGCGCAGCCTCATCGACTCCTCGTACTCCCGCAGGGCGGGAGATTCGTCGATCATGCGCCAGATCGGGGTGGCGCTGTCCGCCGTGCAATGTCGGACCAGGGCCTGGATCTCACGGCGTAGCGCGGGGATGAGGGGCTCATCCTGCACCCGGTCGGTGACCGCCCGGGTGAGGCGTCGCTCGAAGTCGTCGTCCTGCTCGAACACCAGGGCCTCTTTCGAGGCGAAGTGGGAGAAGAGCGTGGTGACGGCCACATCGGCCTCAGCGGCCACGTCACGGATACCCACTGCGTCGTACCCGTGTTCCAGGAAGAGCCGGAGGGCGGTGTCGGCGATCTTCTGGCGGGTCGCGGCCTTCTTGCGCTCACGGCGTCCGGGCGGCACGGTCATGCCCTGACACTATCAGATACGAAACTGCATCAGCTCCAAAATGCTAACCGTTAGTGCTACGGTCACCGCATGAAGAAAGTGAGCTTCGCCGAGTTCGGCGGTCCGGACGTTCTGCACCTCGTGGACGCCGAGGAGCCCCACACGGGCCCCGGCCACATACGTATCGCCGTGCGGGCGGCGGGCGTGAACCCCGTCGACTGGAGGATCCGCGAAGGCCAGAAGCTGGGAGCCCATCCCATCGAATTGCCCTCCGGAATCGGGCTGGACGCCGCCGGGGTGGTGGACGAAGTCGGCGAGGGCGTCGAGGGAGTCGAGGTCGGCGACCATGTGTTCGGCGAAGGTTCCAGCACCTATGCCGAGTTCGCCGTGCTGTCGGCCTGGGCGCGTATGCCCGAGGGTGTGACGTTCGAAAGCGCGGCCGGATACCCGTCGGTGGTGGAGACCGCACTGCGCATCATCCGCGAGGTCGGTGTGCAATCCGGGCAGACGCTGCTGGTCAGCGGGGCGTCCGGAGGAGTCGGTTCAGCGGTGCTGCAGATCGCCCGCGACCGCGGGATCACAGTGATCGGCACGGCTGGGGCCGCGAACCAGCACTATCTGCGCGGCCTGGGCGCCCTCGCCACGACGTACGGCGAGGGCTGGGTCGAGCGAGTGCGGCAGCTCGGCGATGTCGACGCGGCCCTGGACCTGGCCGGCTCGGGCGTGATCCGCGAACTCGTCGAACTGACCGGGAGTCCGCAGAAGGTCATCTCCATCGCCGATCTCGGTGCACCGGAGCTCGGTGTCCGATTCTCCGGCGTGGCCGGGAGCGTGCCGGAAGCGCTCGCCGTCGCCTGCGACCTCATCTCGCGGGGAAAGCTCCATATCCCCGTCGAGAAGTCGTACACGCTCGCCGAGGCCGCCACAGCGCACATCGACAGCCAAGCGGGCCACACACGCGGACGCCGGGTCATCGTCGTCTGAAGATTGTTCAGGTGGCGGAGCAGGTTGCCGGACAATCAGGCGGGCGCTGGAATCGGTGGAGTGGGGCCCAGCTGGACATCGCGGATCCGACCGCACACGGGTGCCTGGGCTCCGACGCCCGGGATCTGCCCGCCGCACCGATTCCGCCGGCCGAAGGGCGATGACATGCACCCTGCCCGCCGATTGACAGCCGCCACGCTGGTGACGACCGCGCTCGCCATGGCCACCAGCGGGGTGGCCACAGGACCTGCCGCGGCCGCCACCGGCACCGTCTACTTCCGCTACGACGACCGGGAGGCCCCGCCCACCATCTCCTCCGGAGCACAGGGCGAGACGGTCAAAGAAGCCGAGTGCCTGCTCCGGTTCAAGGGTCGGCTGACGGGCCTTCGGACGGAGCGTCCTCGGGCGCTCAGCGGAAAACCGTTCGACGGGCCGGATCGGAATCGTCATGATCCGCACCGTGACGACTCCGCAGCGGATCCTGGTCCGGGCAGCAGCCCGCAACAACGCCGACTGGTGCGCGGCAATGAACCGATCGCACGGCAGGGTGGGCGAGTTCGGGGCACAGGCGTGGACCGCTCCGTCTCGCACCCCGCTCTACTACCCCGATGCGGTGACCCTGGTGCGAGACGCCGACCCGGCGGCGCTCGCGGCCCGGATCGACACCGCCACACCAGGCGCTTCCATCAAGGACAGCTTCGCCGACCTCGACCTGACGGAGTTCGGCTTCCAGCTGCTGTTCGAGGCACAGTGGGTCCACCGCCCACCAGGTGCACCCGCCCCCGCGTCAGATCTCGTCTGGGACGTGACGGACACCCCGGACGCCCTGCGGCGCTGGGCACTCGCCTGGGACGATGGGCACGGCAACGCGGGCCTCTTCCGACCCGAACTGCTCGACGACCCCGCCACCTTCGTGCTCGCCGGGCAGACCGGCGACGGCCGAACCGTCGCCGGAGCGGTGGCGAGCCGCAGCGACCATGTGGTCGGAATCTCCAATGTCTTCGCACTGGACGGCGGCCCTGACGCGGCCTGGCCAGGCGTACTGAATACGGTGAACCGGCTGTTCCCCACCCTGTCGGTGGTCGGCTACGAGCAGGGCGACGACCTGGCGGCAGCCGTCCGCCATGGCTTCGGGCCGGTCGGTCCGCTGCGGATATGGCTGCACGGCCAGTAGCCGGACCGGCTCCCCGCCCGTCGAGCCCCCTTTCGCAACCGCCCATGGAATGTGTAACCGCCGACACCACCTTCCTCTCCCGAAACTGCCGTCTTCGACGAGTGACTGTGTAGCGGCGGGCACCGGAGACCGGCGCCGCGGGCCCAGTTCAACACGCTCGCGCTTGTTCAGACACCCGCTGTCCGGTCGTGGTCAACTCTTCTCAGGGCCGATCGCGCGGCACGAGGTGGTCCGGTCCAGATGACGACAGCACCGATCCGCCCCGTTCTCTCTCATCGATGGCTCAAGGCGCGGCAGGTGGGCGTCGTGCGGTCCGCGTAGTCGGCCACATGGCCTTCGAAGAGGATGGTTCCACCGTGCCGCCCAGGCCCGGGGCCGAGGTCGATCAGCCAGTCGGCCTGCCGGATGATGTCGAGGTTGTGCTCGATGACAACGACCGTGTGGCCCTGCTCGACGAGGCTGTCGAGCACGTGCAGGAGCGTGTCGATGTCGTTCATATGCAGCCCCGTCGTGGGCTCGTCGAGCACATAGGTGGTGGGTTGCCGTGTTGTGCGCAGCTCCTTGGCGATCTTGACTCGTTGGCACTCCCCTCCTGACAGCGTGTTCAGGGACTGCTCGAGACGCAGGTAGCCCAGCCCGACGGCGGCGAGCTGCCGCAAGGCGTCGGAGATGCTCTTGTCCGGCAGTCGGGCGATGGCCTGGTCGATGGTGAGGTCTCCGACGTCGGCGATCGACAGTCCGTTCACGGTGTGGGCGAGGACTTCCGGGGTGAATCGGCGGCCTCGGCAGGATTCGCACGTGACTTCCTGGCCGTCCATGAAGGCGAGGTCGGTGTGGATGGCGCCGAGGCCCCTGCAGTCGGGGCAGGCGCCTTCGGAATTGGCGCTGAACAGGCCTGCGGGGACGCCATTGTGGCGGGCGAACAGTTTCCGGATCGCCGGTGCGATGCCGGTGTAGGTGACCGGAGTGGAGCGGCGGTTGGTACTGACCGGCTTCTGGTCGACCACGACTGCGCGGTGCTGGGCCACCAACTCCCCGGCGAGACTGGATTTACCGGAGCCGGCCACGCCGGTGAGGACGGTCATCACGCCCGCGGGGAACCGCACGGTGAGGTGGCGCAGGTTGTTGCGGTCGGCTCCCTCCACGGTGAGGTGTCCCGTGGCGGGACGCGGGGCGGATTTCAGTGGTCGCCGCCTGCCCAGGGCGCGGCCGGTCGGGGTGTCGGTGCCCTGGAGCCGGGTGAACGTTCCCTGGAACACGAGTTGCCCGCCCGCGGCGCCTGCCCCGGGTCCGATCTCGATGACCTGGTCCGCGTGGGCCATGACGGCGGGGTCGTGCTCGACGACGAGGACGTTGTTGCCATTGTCGCGTAGCCGCTCCAGAAGTGTGATCGTGGATGCCACGTCGGCCGGGTGCAGCCCCACGGTGGGTTCGTCGACGACATAGGTCATCTCGGTGAGACTGGATCCGAGGTGCTTGACCGTCTTGATCCTTTGCGACTCTCCACCGGAAAGGGTCGTGGTGCCCCGGGAGAGCGTGAGGTAGCCGAGGCCGATCGTGACCATCGCCTCCAGCCGGGCTGTCAGCGCGGCGACGACGGGGCCGACGTGGGCAGATTCGATCGCGCGGATGAGACCGACCAGCTCGGTGACCTCCAGACGCGACATCTCACCGATCGTGTGGTCGAGCACGGTGGCCTCACGGGCCGCCTTGCGGAGTCGGTCGCCGGCGCACTCCGGACAGGTCTGCGCGCGGGTGAACCGGCGGATGGCCTCCTGCTTGCGCTCGGAGAGGTTGTCGGAGGTGTGCAGGTGGATCCGCTCGAACCGTTCGACGACCCCCTCGTACCCTTCGGGTGTCTTGCGGCCCAGTCGCGCCGCGGCCTCACCGCCGTACAACAGCGCCTCGCGTTCGGCCGGGCTCCACTGCCGCAGCGGGGTGTTGACGTCGAAGGTACCGATGTCCGCGTACTGGGAGTACCAGTAGCCGCCGTTGCCGAACCCGGGCAGCCGGATCCCGCCGTCGGCCAGAGACTTGTCCAGGTCGAGGAATCGCTCGACGGCGCTGACCACGGTCTCCCCGAGACCTGAGCAGGTCGGGCACATGCCGGCGGGCTCGTTGAAGGAGAAGTGGTTCGACTCCCCCACGTGCGGCTGACTGAGCCGGGAGAACAGCAGCCGGAGGTAGGTCCAGGTGTCCGTGGCCGTACCGACGGTCGAGCGGGCGTTGCCGCCGATCCGGCGCTGGTCGATGACGATCACCGGAGTCAGCCCCCGGATGTGCTCGACGTCGGGACGGGCCCACTTCGGCAACCGGTTCCTGGCAAACGGCGGAAAGGTCTCATTGAGCTGGTACCCGGCCTCGGCGGCGATCGTGTCGAACACCAGCGACGACTTTCCCGAACCGGACACGCCGACGAAGACGACCAACCGGTTGCGCGGGACATCGAGGTCCATATCGACCAGGTTGTTGGTGCGAGCCCGGCGAAGGGTGATGTTTCGCTCTGACATGACCGCGAGGCTATGAGCAGATGTGGCCATATCCTGACCGCAATAGCGGGGAGGATCGTGGCATGGCAGATGTCACCGAACGCATGCTGGCCCTGCTGTCGACGCTGCAGACGGGCCGGGCGTTCAGCGGAGAGGAGCTGAGCCGACGCCTGGGCATCAGTCCGCGGACCCTGCGCCGGGACGTCGACCGGCTACGGAGCTACGGCTACCCCGTTGAGACGCAGCCAGGGCCCGGCGGCTACTACCGCCTCGCCGCCGGCCGGGCCATGCCGCCGCTCGTCCTGGACGACGACGAAGCGGTGGCCACCCTGCTCGCTCTCGCCTCTCTCGCGGCCACCGGATCCCTCACGGACACCGCGCCGTCCGCCGACGGGGGGATCGGCGATGCCGCAACCCGGGCCTACGGCAAACTGGACCAGTTCCTGCCCGCCCGGCTGCGCCCGCGCGTGACGTCGATCCGGGCCAGCCTGGAGACCAGCCCCCAGTCGGCGCCGAGCGTCGCCGCGCCCGACCTGGGCACCATCGCCGAGGCGATCGCCCACCAGGAGACGCTGACCTTCACCTACACCGACGCCCGCGGAGAGCGGACGGACCGGCGGGTGGCACCGTACCGACAGGTACACCACCTCCTGCGCTGGTACCTGCTGGCCTGGGACATCGAACGACAGGACTGGCGTGTGTTCCGCCTCGACCGTCTCACCGGCCTGCTCCGCACCGGCGACCACCACGACGCACGGACACTCCCCGCATCCTCGGCCTCCGCGTATCTGCGGCAGAACCTCAACAGGAACCGGCAGACCGTCGACCTCCTGATCAAGGCCCCGGCCACGGACGTCATCGACGCCCTGAAGTTCCAGGACGCCGAGATCCACTCCGTGGACGAACGGCACACCAAGGTCAGCCTCGCGATGGACTCCTGGCAGTGGCTGATCCTCCATCTCGCCTTCCTGGACGCGGACTTCGACATCGCCCCGGGAACGCCCTTCGGGGAGTCCTGCCGCATCTTCGGTGAACGGCTCCTGGCCGCGACATCGGACACCACGCGCTGACACTCCCGAGCGGAGGGGAGCGCCGAGAGCCGGCCGACGGCGGTCACGGAAGAACCCCGCCGGGGGACGCATGGGAGAACGCCAGCAACATCGGTGCCGTGCCCCCGGACCTCCACGTCGATGCCTCCCAGTACGAGGCTGAACTCGCGCGGGCCCCGGCGGACTGCGGCTGGGAAGAGCCGGTGGACACCCTTGCCCGGCTGCTCGAGCAGACCCTCGCGGACAGCGGCTGCTCCGAGCAGTGGGGTTGCCCGTCCTCACGAGTGTCACACCACGACGTGAGGAACGCGGCGTCCCCGCTCGCGACCCACATGCTGGCGCAGGACCCCGGAAGACCGCTGAGATTCAGAAACGCCCTGGCGTTCAGGCCATCGGCAGAGGCACCGGACTCATCACCCGAACGGCCTACATCCTCTGGTGACGGTCATGCGGGGTTCCCCCATTCAGCCCAGACTGGTGATGGGTTCTCTTATGCCGCGCCGTACTCGTGATCACCATCTGATCGGGAGGCATCGTGGTCGTGATTGCTCTGCTCGTCCCCGTCATGTTCCTTCTGGCGGTGTTCGCGCTCGACCTCTTCGAACACCTCCTCTTCCCCACTCCACCACCGCCCCCTTCCGACAGGCCCACAGAGCCCTTCGGAGGACCGCCCGAGACCGGGCGTGACGAGGCCCTGGGGAAGGGCTGACCCTCCCCGCATGGGTGTCGCCGGGTACCCGCACTCACCGACCGGGCTCAATCGCAGGGCGGCCCCATAAGGTCGGAGACATGACGACACCCCTCGCCAGCAGTGCCTTCGACTCGCTCCGCCTCGACGCCGTGCCCGACCAGGAGGCACTGCGTCAGGTCTACGAACTCCCCAAGGCCGCGGCATTGCGCAAGCAGATGACCGAACTCACCGATCAGTCGCGCAAATTGATCGGCTGCTCATCGCTGGTCCTGGTCGCCAGCGTGGACACCGAGGGCAACTGTGACGTCTCTCCGCGCGGCGGGCCCGCCGGGTTCGTCGCCGTCCTGGACACACGGACGGTGGCGATACCCGACGCGACCGGCAACAAACGCCTGGACACCCTGCAGAATGTCATTGCCACCGGACGGGCCGGGCTGCTGTTCGTCATCCCGGGGCGCACCACGACACTCAGGATGAACGGCCGGGCCTGTGTCTCCACCCGCCCGGAGCTCCTGTCGCAGCTGACCGCCGTGGGCAAGCCCCCGGCCAGTGCGCTGGTGCTGGGGATCGAGGAGGTCTACCCGCACTGTCCCAAGTCGCTGCTGCGCAGCGGGGCCTGGAAGCCGGAGGAGTGGCTGCCGGCGGACGCGCAGCCGACCTCGGCCGAGGTGACGCTGGCCCAGCTGCGGATGCCGGAGCTGACGATCGCTGACATCGAGCAGGCGGAAGTGGATTCACTGAAGTACCGGTACGAGTAACGGGCCGGCCGGCGCTTGCGAAACCACCATGCGCAGCACGTCCATCGGGTGGCAGGTCTCGGGGAGCCGGGCCAGCAGCTCGCAGGTGGTGCGGTCCAGGGGGCGCAGCGCACGCTCACGGGCCTGGAAGTCCCTCAGCTGCGCGGGGTCGGGCAGCTCGCCGTACCACAGGAGGTGGGCGACCTCGTCGAAGGAGCGTCGGGCCCTGTGGTGTCGACGACGACACCGGCGAGGCCGCGGTGGATCTCGGGCGCTGTGGTGGACATGGTGTCTGCCTCCGAGGGTCAGGCGCCGGGCGGGAGGGTGAAGTCGGAGACGGCCGAGTCGAAGGCCGAGTACTCCTGATAGCCGAGGAGTTCGTAGAGCCGGGAGCGGGTCTGCATCCGGGGCAGCAGGGACTCCTGGGTTCCCTCGGCGGCGAGGGTGCGCAGGCCCTCCTCCACGGCGCCCATGGCGATGCGCAGCAGGGTCACCGGGTAGAGGGCGATGTTGTACCCCAGGCTTTCCAGCGTCCCGGTGTCCAGTAGGGGGGTCTTGCCGAACTCGGTGAGGTTCGCCAGCAGCGGTACGTCCACCGCCTCGCGGAAGGCCTCGTATTCGGAGACGTCGGCGAGGGCTTCGGGGAAGATCGCGTCGGCTCCCGCGTCCACATACGCCTTCGCACGGTCGATCGCCGCGTCCAGGCCCTCCACCGAACGGGCGTCGGTGCGGGCCATGAGCAGGAAGTCCGGGTCGCGTCGGGCGTCCACGGCGCCCTTGATCCGGCGGGCCATCTCCGCGCGGGACGTGACGCTCTTGCCGTCGAGATGACCACAGCGTTTGGGGTTGACCTGGTCCTCGAGGTGGAGACCGGCGAGGCCCGCGTCCTCCAGGAGCTGGACGGTGCGGGCGGCGTTCAGCGGCTCGCCGAATCCGGTGTCCGCGTCGATCAGGACGGGCAGGTCGGTGACCCGGGTGGTCTGCTGGGCGCGGGCGGCGATCTCCACTGAGGTGGTCAGGCCGATATCGGGCAGACCGAGGTCGGCGGCGAGGACGGCACCGGAGAGGTAGGCGGCGTCGAAGCCGGTGTCCTGGATCAGCCGGGCGGAGAGCGGGTTGATCGCACCGGGGATGCGCAGCAGTCGGCCGGAGGCGAGCTGTTCGCGGAAGGCCCGACGACGCTCGGCGGGGGTGGTGCGGGTGTGCAGCAACATCAGAACAGGCCCTTCGGAAGGCGCGCGTCGTACGCGGCGACGGCGTCGGTGTCCACGGCCGGGAAGAGTCCGTCCAGGTCCGTGGCGGTGAGCTCGGCCAGGCGCTCGGCCGTGTCCAGGAAGCGGTCCTGGTCGGCCGGGGCGACGATGTCCTCGGCGAGGGCGCGGAACTTGCGCGCGTAGGCGGGACGGTCGAAGGGGCGGGCGCCCGCCGGGTGGGCGTCGGCCACTCCCAGCTCGTCCTCGATGACCGATCCGTCCTCCAGAGTGATGACCGCGCGGCCGCCGAACGCCCGGCGGTCCGGGTCGGGGTCGTGGTAGCGGCGGGTCCACTCCGGGTCCTCGACCGTGGTGATCTTCCGCCACAACCCGACGGTCTCCGGCTTACGGGCCCGCTCCGGGGCGTAGGAACGCTCGTGATGCCAGGTGCCGTCTTCCAGGGCGACGGCGAAGATGTACGGCACCGAGTGGTCGAGGGTCTCCCGGCTGGCGGTGGGGTCGTACTTCTGCGGATCGTTCGCCCCGGATCCGATCACGTGGTGGGTGTGGTGGCTGGTGTGCAGCACCACCGAGCGCACCCGTTCCAGGGGGCCGGTCTTCTCTCGCAGCCGCCGGGCGAGGTCGATGATCGCCTGTGCCTGGTACTCGGCGGAGTGCTCCTTGGTGTAGGTGTCGAGGATGGCGCGACGGGCCTCACCGGGCTCCGGCAGCGACACGGTGTACGCGGCGTCAGGCCCGTCCAGCATCCAGGCCAGGAACCCGTCCTCCCCCTCGTAGACCGGGGAGGGCGAGCTCTCGCCGCGCATCGCCCGGTCCACGGCCTCGATCGCCGCCTTGCCCGCGAAGGCCGGGGCGTACGCCTTCCAGCTGGAGATCTCGCCCTTGCGGGACTGCCGGGTCGCGGTGGTGGTGTGCACCGCCTGCTGGACCGCCTGGTAGACGGTCTCCGTCGGAAGCCGCAGCAACGCTCCCAGCCCGCAGGCGGTGGCGGCGCCGAGGTGGGCCACGTGGTCGATGCGGTGCTGGTGCAGACAGATGCCCTTGACCAGCGCGACATGGACCTCGTACGCGGCGATGACACCGCGCAGCAGATCGGCGCCATTGCGGCCGGGGTGCTGGGCCACGGCCAGCAGTGGCGGGATGTTGTCCCCGGGGTGGGAGTAGTCGGCCGCCAGATACGTGTCATGGAAGTCGAGCTCACGGACGGCGGTGCCGTTGGCCCAGGCGGCCCACTCCGGTGAGACCCGGGTGCCGGTGCCGAAGACGCGGGCTCCGGGGGTGGCGGCCGGGTGTGCCAGGGCCTGGGCGCGGGCGACGGCGACGGGGCGGCGCAGCAGGGAGGCGACCGCCACCGCGGCGTTGTCGATCACCCGGTTGGCGGCCATGGCGGCGCTGTCGGCGTCCGGTTCCCCGGTTCCGGTGGCCACCGCCGCGAGCTTCCAGGCGAGCTGCTCCTCGCGGGGCAGCCGGTCGGCGCTGGGGTGGACACGGACGTGGTGCTCGATCACGGGACTCCTCGAGGAACGGTCGTGGTGCCGGATGGGGCGTGTGACAGAGCCTGCCCGCTGCCGATCGCCGCGACCACGTCGCCAATTCGCGGAATCCGTACAGCGGAGTGCTGTGAATCCGCGAAACCTCGCCCTGCGCCCGGGCCGGTCGGCCGATCCGCTCACGGCACGGCTCGCCGAGCGCCACGGCGTCAAGGTGGTCCAGGCCGCGCAGGGCCGCTCCGCGGACGCCCGGCGCTTCGACGCCGAGACCGGACTGCTGTTCCTCTCCCCCTGGCTCAGCGACAGCCAGCGCGGCTTCCAGCTCGCCACCCGACTGGCGTTCCTGGAGCACGGTCCGCTGCTCGACCCGCTCGTCGGCGGGGACACCGGGCTGACCCACACGGCCGCCGAAGAGGTCCATTACGACATCGAGGTGCTGTCCAACCCGTTTCGGCGTGGGCTTCTCCCGCCTGGGCGGCACCTGCCCCTTGTGGACGGTCTACGAGGCGTTCTCCGCACCGGGCCGGATCCTCACCCAGGTCGCCGAAATGCCCGACGGGAAAAGGTACTTCTGGATCGCCAGGACGATCACCATGGGCGGCTTCGGCCACCACGCGCCACGCGCCGAGTTCGCCATGGCCCTCGGCTGCGAACTGCGCCACGCCCACCGACTGGTGTACGCCGAGGGCATCGCCCTGGACAACCCTCGCGCCGCCACCCCGATCGGTCTGGGCTGCCGGATCTGCGAACGCCGCGACTGCGCGCAACGGGCCCGGCCTCCGGCCGGTGGACACCTGGCCATCGACCCCGACCGGCGCACCCATGTGCCGTACCCGGTGGAGAGCCGGTCCGGTAGACGGCATCCGTAGCTACCGCCTGACGGAAGGAAGGACGCTTGCAGCCAAGGCCCGCAAGACCAAGGGCGCCCGGCGAGCAGCACGGAACGGGTCGAGTGCCTCCCGGTGTCTGCCCGGCCGAGGGAGGCGCCGGCGATCGAGTACCGCCCCGACCGGGCCATACCGCCGACGGCCGGTACCGCCGCGACCGGGGCGGTTGTGCGTCTGCCGGGGACCGCCATCCAGGAAGGCCGGGCCATCAGCCGCGCGCTGATCAGCACCGCCTACTGGCCTGGCGGCCCCTGCCCGCGGCTAGCGGAGATGCCGGGCGAAGAACTGGGCCGCGGCGTCCCCCGCGAACTGCGGGACGCCGGCATGCCCACCCATGTTCGCGTGCAGCGTCTTCTCCTTGGCCCCGAACGCGTCGAACAGGTCCAGGGCCGTCTGCCTGTCGTTCCCTTCGTCGTCCCACTGCAGCAGGACGTGCAGCGGAATGGTGACCCGGCGCGCCTCCTCGAACATGACGGCGGGCACGAGGCTCCCGGCGAACAGAACGGCGGCCGAGATACGCGGCTCGGCCACGGCGAGCCGGATGCCGATGGACATCACTCCCCCCGAGTA
Organism: Streptomyces sp. NPDC045899; assembly: GCF_056431485.1. Classification (NCBI taxonomy): domain Bacteria; kingdom Bacillati; phylum Actinomycetota; class Actinomycetes; order Kitasatosporales; family Streptomycetaceae; genus Streptomyces; species Streptomyces sp. NPDC045899. Next base: position 176,903 of record NZ_JBWKKP010000006.1, on the reverse strand, counting down.
CCCGACCGGACCGCCGATCTCGGGCAGCGGCAGGAGGGCGTCGAGGGCAGCCTGCCATTCCGGGACCGACTTCTCGACGAGCGGGAGGACGAGGGCATCGACGATCTCGTCACCGACCGGCTCACCGGCCTCCATGGCCCGGCGCAGATCGGTGCGGGCCTGCTCGACCGCGGCCCAACGAGGCCGGTCACCGCTCCCGGGGAGCTCGATGGTGGCCGCGGCGAAGCCATCCGCCGCGGCGCGCCGGGCCCGCGCCACCAGCCGGGGGTACATCGTGTGCAGCCCGAGCGGAGGGTGGCCGAGCAGGACCAGCGGCGCGGGCGCGGAGGGGGACGCGGATGCGGGCGTCCACAGAATGCCGGGGATCTCGCCGAGGGTGAATGCGCGTTCGCGGACGCCGTCGTCGAGGTGCTGTTCAGAAGTGAAGTGCATGGTCGTGCCTTTCGGGAGTGCGCTTGAAACGGCGCTCCCGGACGACCTATCGCCCGACCGTGACCCCGGAGGGGAGCACCCATGTCGATACAGCGTTCACGGGTACCACCTCCTCGTTCTCTCGCACGGCCCTCGGGAGACTAGCAACGGTCACCGCGGTCCGCCAACGGGATTTTGTGGCGGCTCCGTGGCCGGATGCCACCTCATCACCGGTTGTCGGCCTTCTGTGTCATTATGCGGACGCGCCCCCGGGGAGTGGGCCGCGGTTGGCTGATTTTCAGGGGGTTGGGGATGAGTGCGGATACGGAGCCGAACGGCTCGTCCAGATCCGACGAGGAGTGGGAGCGGTTTCTGCGCGAGTCGGTGGCAGGTGCCGCCGACGCGCCCAAGGAGCCGTCGGCGCGGGCGCGCGAGGTGGCGGAGCGGCTGCGCGCGGAGCCCGCTCGCGAGCCGGACGGCTGGCGCAGCTACACGCCCGCACGGCCCAAGCGCCGCACGGGCTGGTACGTGGCCGGGCTGCTGCTCTCACTGGTGCTGATGGTGGTGGCGCTCGCGCCGGGGTGGACGGTGGACCTCCTCGCCGGCGACGACTCCGACTCCCCCACGTCGGCTGCCGAGACTGCCCGCCCGACCCAGGCACCCCCGGTGGAGGCGGCCCAACGCCCCACCATGAAAGAGCCGTTCCGTGGTTCACCGGCGGCGAGATGGGCGAGTGGAGCGGCGGGGATCACCGTACCGAAGGCCAGGGCGGTCGGCTGGATGAGCGCGGCCGAGGTCGAGCGGGCCCTCACTCGAAGCCGGGACTTCCTCGTCGCGTCCAGCCTGGACCGCGGGGTGTTGCGGGGCAAGCGCCCAGAGAAGGCCATCGCACTGATCAACCCCCACCAGAAGGACGTCCAGGGCCTCCTGAGAACCGCTTTCCGGACCCCGAGCGAGAAGAGTGATCCTCTCCTCCTCTTCAGCCGCTTCCAGCCCTCCCGTACCGACCTGGTCGGCGACGTCGTGAAGACCCGGGGCAGGCTCACCTACCGGGAGGGCAAACGCGGCGCGCTCCAGGTGACCGCCGATGTCACGTTCGTCTACCCGGTCACCCGCGCGAACGCGGGCGGCGACGACGAGATCGTGCGCACCATCGTCCGGCGCGAGCTGATCCTGAGCTGGGACGACCCTGACAAGGTGATCACCGAGCCGGGCACGTTCTCGATCGTCTCGTACAAGTACGACATGACCAACGGCGGCTGCGGCGCCCCCACGGGCTACTTCACCCCGCCCTTCGGCACGGACCGCCGGGCGGACGAGACCGGTACGGAGGTCGACCCGTATGACCGCAGCGAGCCGATCGTGCGGAACGAGTCCTCTGGGGACGGGTGCAGGCGGGCGACACGGTCCTAGTGGCCGCTACTGTCTCCCGGTGTGGTCGGCCACGGTGTTGCCCCGCCACCGCCACCGCCTCCGTGTCGTGGCGACGGTGGGGGCGCCGGCAAGGCGCTCGGCCTTCTCCAGGACCGTGTGCGGGATGCCCGCCGCCGCGGGTACTCGCTGACGTTGCCGTGGGTCTGGGGCGTGGTCGGGCACCGCAGGGCTCGGCAAAAGCGATCGACACCCCGGTCGCGATCGGTTTCGCTGGAAGGCATGCCAGAGCTGCGAACCGATCGTCTTCTGCTTCGCCCGTGGCGGGAGTCCGACCTCGAACCATGGGCGGCCATGAACGCCGACCCCGAAGTCCGGGAACACCTGGGAGATCTGCTGACACGGGAGCAGAGCGACGCCGCGGTGGCGCTCATGCACGCCGAGTTCGACGAGCGAGGCTTCGGGTGGTGGGCACTCGAAGCACGGGAGACCGGTGAGTTCGTCGGCCGTGCCGGACTGGACCTGATCGGCGAGGACATGCCGTTCCCCGGAGTGGACATCGGGTGGCGGTTGAAGCGTTCGGCGTGGGGTCGGGGGTACGCCACGGAGGCTGCCCTGGCCTGCCTGGTCTTCGGCTTCGAGACCCTCCGGTTGCCGCAGGTGATCGCGTCGACGACCGTCAACAACCTTCGCTCTCAGGCAGTGATGCGCCGGATCGGTATGACCCGGGACCCGGCCGACGACTTCGAGGATCCGAGCGTGCCCGAAGGACCGCTCCGCCGGTGTGTGCTGTACCGGATCACCGCAGAGATGTTCACGGCCCACACCACGCGGCGGACCACGACCCTCGGCATGGCCCCCTCACTCCACGAGCGGACGCCCCCGGCCCGTCGTTGACCACACACCCGTGTTTCGCGTGAGGTGTAGGCCGAGAAGACACGCTTTCTGGCGTTGAGTTGGCCGGGTGGGCTACGCTGCGCAACCATGACTACCGGGACGGCTTCACGCCACACACGGATTGGTGACCCGGTGCTCTTCTGAGCGCCGTAGCGGCCGGTGCAGGCTCGCTTTTCACGCGAGGATCTGTCGCCGCGGCTCGAGCTCCGCCCCTGTCGTGTTGATCACGGGTTCGACACATCAGACACGACAGGAGCATTCATGCCCATCAAGACACTGCAGATTCCGACCGCGGACGGTCAGGCCGACGCGTTCGCCGCCTTTCCCGACCACGGTGAGCGGCACCCAGGGGTACTGATGTACCCGGACGGCTTCGGTATCCGGCCCGTACTGCGGGAGCTGGCCCGTGAACTGGCCGGGCACGGGTACTACGTACTCGTCCCCAATATCTTCTACCGGGACGGCCGCGCACCGGTGGTCGAGCTTCCCGAGCACATCGGAGAAGAGGCCCGGCCCGCGGTCTTCGCCCGGCTGATGCCCTTGATCGAGGCGCACACCGCCGAACGTGCCCTGAGCGACGCCGACGCCTACCTCCGGTTCCTCACCACCCAGCCCGAGGTCGCCGCCGGTCCGGTCGCGGTGACCGGCTACTGCATAGGTGGCCTCCTGGCGATGCGTACCGCCGCGGCCCACCCCGGACCCGTGGCCGCGGTCGCCGCGTTCCACGGCCCCGTGGGCATCGATGGGCCCGACCTCTTCTCCGAACTCACCGCCCAGGTCCACCTCGGCCACGCCGAAGGCGACCTCACACCTGAAGCACTGGACGAACTCAACCGGGCTCTGGATGCCGCAGGTGTCAGCTACACCTCCGAGATCTACCCCGGCACCATCCACGGCTTCACCATGTCCGACACCGACGCCTTCAGCGCCTCCGGGCTGAAACACCACTGGGATCGCCTGATCCCGCTCCTGGACCGCACCCTGACCACCGGCTGAGGCCCCGGCGCGGCGCCCGACCCGGAATACACGGCTCCGGCGTCCTGGTGCCGCATCAGACACTGCTGACCCTGTTGTGACGTGCCGTCCGGTTGCCATGTTCGCCGGTGCCGGACGGCCACAACGATCGTGTGACTCAACGCGTGCGGGTGCGGCACGTCGACGACGACGGTGGGCAGAGGCTGCCGCGGATTGACGTTTCAGTTGGTGTTTCGCGACCCCTGGACTGCCGCTGTCAGGGCCATGAGTACCGCAGTGCAACCGCCGAGCACCATGACCGTGGAGGGAGAGGTCCGGTCCAGGGCCATTCCCCCCAGCAGCGCGCCGATGGAGATCGTGGCTTGGAAGGAAGCCGTGAACAGAACCGATGCGCCTTCGGGGACAGACGGCGCCGCCATGGAGAACCAGGTCTGCGATGCGACCGGCACCGCGCCGTAGCCGAGGCCCCACACGATCAGCAGGGCAACAGCACCGGCCTCCCGGTGGCCCACCATGGGAAGCAGAAGAGTCGCGGCTGCGATGAGTCCGGCCGCAAGTCCGAAGACGGTACGCGGATACCGTGCCACCCGAGCACCCCCGAGGAAGTTGCCGAGGATACCGGCAGCGCCGTAGATCAGCAGGAACATGGTGGTCAGGCCGTCGTCGGCATGAGTGACCTGTTCCAGGAACGGCGTCACATAGGTGTAGGTCCCGAAGTGGGCGAGCACGATCAGGAACGTCAGCAGGAGCGCGAAGCGGGTGTTGCTCCTGCGGAGCATGGCTCTGAGAACGCTCAACCGGGTGGCCTGGACGGGAGGCAGCGGGGGCACGACCAGGAGCAGCATGATCAGCACCCCGACCGTCAGCGCGCCCATGACCACGAATGCCGTACGCCACCCAGCGAGATCCCCGAGGAGGGTGCCGGCCGGTACCCCGAGGACGGATCCCAACGGGACGGCGGAGAAGATCACGGCGGTCGCCCTGCTGACGTAGGCCGGGGGCACCAGCCGTTCGGCCAGCCCAGCGCCTATCGACCAGAACCCACCGATCGTGATCCCCACCATGACCCGGGAGACCAGCACGAGCCAGTAGTCGGGTGCCGCGGCAGCAAGGAAATTCGCCAGGGCCAGCAGGAGCATGAAGACGCACAGCATCAGGCGACGGTCGATGCGTGCCGTGGCCAAGGTGACCAGAGGAGCCGAGACCGCCGCGAGGAAACCCGGCATGGTCATCATCAGCCCGGCCGCACCATCTGAGATGGTGAAACTGGAGCCGATCGAGGTCAGCAGCCCGATGGGCAGGATCTCAGTGGTGACAATGGCGAAGATTCCCAGCATCACCGAGACCACCGCCAGCCAGCCGGTCAGGGGCGATGGAGTCGGCAGAACTGTGCCGTCGACGGGGTTGGCAGTGGTGGGGGACATGAGCTCCGGCCTGTGATGAGTGATGAGCAGTGCGTTGGCGAACAGCTCAGCAGGCGGTGTCCCCGGTCGGCTGGCAGAACTGCGACAGCACCCTGACACTCCGAGGTTGATGTCGCATTCCTGCCGTGGAGTGAGCCGAGTTGTCCGTGGGTGATGAGGCAGCAGGCGAGTGTGGTGGTTGACGGGCCCTGCCGAGGTCCCGACGAAGCGCGGTTCGAACCTGCGCCGGGTGGCGGGCAGCTCCGGCGTGGCCCTGAAGGCCAAGGCCCCGGCCGGCGCCCCGGGACCGCCCTGGCTTCAGCCCAGGGCGTCCATCAGGGCGATGACATAGCCATCCAGCCGCTCCTCCACGGCTCGCGTCGTCAGCTCCGCCCTCCCCGCCTCCCGCCACGACCGTGCCACCAACCGCACTTCTTCCGAGAACGCCAGCCCGTCCCGCACCTGCCAGTACAGCCGCTCGCTCGCGGCCGCCGCCAGCACCCCGCCGGCCTCCTCATATGCCTCAGCGAACCGCAACCCCCACACCGGGCCGTGCAGCAGGGCGAGATTGGTGGAGCAGTGCGCCACATCGAGATCCGCCGGGCCCCAGGAAGTCGCTGCCCAGTCGACGACCCCGGTGATCCGGGCAACAGCCGACCCTGGGGACAGCGCATCGTCGAACAGCACGTTGCCGGGGTGGAAGTCCCGGTGCAGGAAGCGCCCTTCATGGACCGGCGCGGGCCTGCGGATCACGTCGATCGCCGCGGCCCATGCCGCCGCGTCGGCGCCCTTCGGAGTCACGACGGTGTCGGCGGTGCTCCATGCCGCATACTTCCGGGGCCGCTCGGTGGGTCGCAACGCGTGGATCGCCACGAGTTGACGGGCCAGCAGAGGGACGCGCGCCTCCAGTCCCTCATCGTCGAGAACCGTCCGGCCCGGCAGATGTGTCATGAGGAGCGATGGATACTCGCAATGCGCGGCGGTCGGATCAACGGCGACCAGTCCAGGAGCCGGCACGCCGGTCCCCGTGAGCAGGGTCAGGGCGCCGGCCTCCCTGCTCAGCCAGTCCTCGGCACACTCCATGGAGAACGGGTCGACGAAGGCCCGCAGCACCAGGTCACGGCTGCCTCCGTCCCGCGTGCCGAGGGTCAGCCTCCGCATCTCGGCGGTGATGCCCCCGTGCAGCGTCTCGGTTCTGACGATCCGTTCCCCGACCTCCAGGTGCCGGTTCACCCAGGCCAGTGTCAACGGTCGGATGGCTGCCGTCTCATCGCGGTCGGTCACCGCGCCACCTCATCATTCGAAACGACGCACGCACAACGGAAGGCCCCATCAGCGAGTCGGTGGATGGCGCGGTGGCCCTCGTTGTGAGGGGTCACCGGCCAAGGTCGGTGCGTGCCCAGATCTGTCGGGATGCTTCCAGCGGATAGGAGGCGTCGGCGGGCGGGAGGTCCCAGATTCTGGTGGTCGGCCGGTCCAGGCCGAAGCGTGGCCAGCCCGGTTCGCCGGTTGCCGCGAACGAGGTCCAGGCGGTTCGCAACTGTCCGGACAGCTCATCGAACCCGTCAGGCGGCGGTGAGCCCAGGAACCGGGACGCGTAGCGGCTGGTGGCGTTCCCGAAGACGAACGGGATGTCGACGCCGTGGGCCGCGCCCAGGGTGGGGCCTTGCCAGGTGAAGTCGTACAGCCAGGTGTGCCCGCCTGCGCGTGCGTGGGCCCTGGCGACCCGGGTGGTGGGCATCCGGACGAGCGCGTCGGACAGGATCTCCGTGAAGAGGTCGGTGTCGGTGAGTTCAGGGTGGACCTGGCGGTAGGCGGTTGCCGCCGCCTTGTCCAGGCCGACCGCCTCGGCGACCTGTTCCAGGTCGACCCCTCCGGGGGGTGGCGGGCCCATGCCCCGGAACTCCGCGTGGGTGAATCCGCAGACCAGGTCGACATCGCGGCCCGCGCCCCCGTCGAGGGCAGTCCAGGGCCGGCCGGTCACCAGCTCACCGTCGACAACGGGCCCGAACGCCGTGAAGCCGTCCTCGCGGGTGCGCAGTGGCGCGTCCTGGACTGCCAGGATCGCCTCCGGCGGCAGGCCGGCCAGCGCCTCCCACGTCGCCGGGACACCTGCGGCCCGTGCGATCGTGGCAGTGACCGTCTCCGCCTCGGCCCGGGTTCGGACCCCTGCCGGGATGCTCTGGGCGATCACACGCCGAAACAGCCCCCGCGCCGCGGGAGCCGCCATCAACAGGACAGCGGAGGCGGCGCCGGCCGACTGGCCGAAGACCGTCACATTGCCGCAGTCGCCACCGAAGGCGGCGATGTTGTCCCTCACCCACTCCAGAGCGGCGACCTGGTCGCGCAGCCCGCGGTTGTCAGGAACGCCGGGCAGATGTCCGAAGCCCTCGAAGCCGACCCGGTAGTTGAAGGTCACCACGACGACGCCCGATCCGGCGAGCACGGTGGCGTCGTAGTGGGGCATGCTCGCCGAGCCGTGCTTCCACAGCCCTCCGTGGAACCACACCATGACGGGCAGGCCCGCCCCACCGGGGTCAGGGGTCCAGACGTTCGCCGTGAGGCAGTCCAGTCCGTCGCCGGGCCGCCACATCGCCGGAGCACCGGGCGCCGGGGCCGACTGCGGGGGCACGGCCCCGAAGGCACGGGCATCGCGGATCCCGTCCCACACCGGAGCCGGCACTGGAGGCTGGAACCTCAGCCGCCCCTCAGGCGGAGCGGCGAAGGGCACCCCCTGGAAACACGCCACCCCGCCGCGGTCAGTGCCCCGAACCCGCCCGCCGGAGGTCATCACCACCGGACTCATACAGCCTCCTCGCACAAGCCGGTTTGCTCGCAGGGCTCTTCCGGCACGACGGACCGGCGCAATCCTACGGCGGGGAGCCAGCCGGGCCTGGCGTGTCTTCCCTCCGCACCGGTGCGCGGTGCGGCATGTGAGTGTCCTGCCGGATACGTGTCTCCCACGTCATGGAGATCCCCCTTCGAGTTCACCGGCGTCCCCCGGTCTGGTCGGAGCGATGAGGGTCGGTGCGCACGTGGGCACGCACCCCTTGCGGACCGAACAGGATGAGGAGCTCGACCACGCCGCCGTCGGCGCTGCCCAGCCAGTGGGGCGAGGACGTGTTGAATTCGGCCGCCTCACCTGGCGGCAGCGTCAGGTCGCGCTCACCGATCACGAGCCGCAGGTGTCCGTTGAGCACATAGAGCCATTCGAAGCCTTCGTGGGTCTGCGGGGTCGGCTCGAGTGGTTCCGACCGGGCGGGGATGATCATCTTGAACGCGTGCATCCCGCCCGGTCGCCGGGACAGGGGCACGAAGGTCATCCCGAACCGCCTGATCGGCTTGAGGTGGATCCGGGGGTCGCCGGTGCGCGGGGCACCGACGAGGTCGTCCAGCGGAACGTCGTAGATACGGGCCAGCGGCAGCAGCAGTTCCAGGCTCGGCCGGCGCTGCCCGCTCTCCAGCCGGGACAGGGTGCTCTCCGACACGCCGGTCGTCGACGCGAGGTCGGCCAGGGTGATGCCGCGGCCACGACGCAGCGCACGAAGCCGCGGTCCCACCGCGTCGAGCACGTCATCGTCCATCGTGCGATCCATCAGGCCATCTTGCCGGAACCGCAAGATTCCGTGCCAGGTCGTGGGATGCCTGGCAAGACTGTGCGCATCCGGACACCAATCCCGACACAAGGAGTCTCGATGAACACCACTGATGCGCTCGCGTTCTGGGACGGCGTCTACGCGGCGCGGCCGGCAGCCGACAACCCGCGGCCGAACGCACGCCTCACCGAGATGGTGGCGGGCCTGCCCTCCGGTGACGCGCTGGATCTCGGATGCGGTGACGGCGGCGACGCACTGTGGCTCGCCGGCCAGGGGTGGCAGGTCACCGCCACCGACATCTCGGCCGTGGCGGTCGAGCGGCTCGCCGTCCTCGCCCGCTCACACGGCCTGGGCGACCGCGTCACCACCGTGCGGGCCGACTTGCACACGTCGTTCCCGCCCGGCGCATTCGACCTGGTCTGCGCCCACTACCTGCACACCCCCTGTGCACTGGACCGGGCGACCGTACTGCGCTCGGCCGCGCACGCACTGCGCCCGGGCGGGCGGCTGCTGGTCGTCGACCACGGCTCGGCAGCACCGTGGTCGTGGAACCAGGACCCCGACACCCGATACCCGAGCCCGCAGGAGGTCGCCGCCGACATCGACCTGGCCCCGGAGACATGGACCGTCGAGCGGGCCGGCACACCCCGCCGGATCGCAACCGGACCGGACGGGCGCACCGCCGAAGTCACCGACCACGTTCTCCTCATCCGCCGCACCGCCTGACACGGTGGCAGCAACCGCCCCCCGACGAAGAGAGGCGACCACAGTTGCCCAGCACCACGCGCCGCGACCGCCGCGGCGACACCCCACCGCCCCGGACCGGCAACAGCGAGATCGAGGTCCTGCGTGGATTCCTCGACCATCTCAGGGCCTCGGTCGCCGCGAAGGTCGACGGGACACCCGAACCACGGGTGCGCACCGCCGCGGTACCGTCGGGCACCAATCTGCTCGGCCTGCTGAACCACCTGACGTTCGTCGAGCGCTCGATGTTCCTCGGGGACGACGTCACCGACTGGCAGGCGACGTTCCAGGCCGCACCGGCGGACAGCGTGGCCGACGTCCTCGCCCGCTACCGGGACGCGGTCACACGGGCGAACGACGTTCTCGACGGGTGCACCGATCTCGGCGCACCCGTCCCCCGACCGAGGCCGGACCGTCCCGCTCCCAGCGTCCGCTGGGCACTCACCCATATGATCGAGGAGACCGGCCGACACGCGGGCCACGCGGACATCCTCCGCGAACTCGTCGACGGCACGACCGGCCGCTGATCCTCCTTCTCCAGGACGGGAGACGGGTACACATCACCTCGGCGTCACCGGAGAGTCATATGCGGCGCGGTACGGCTCCGTCCTGCCAGCGGTAGAGGTCGCGCAGCAGGGAAATCTCGGCGCCATGATGGATCAGTTCCCTGTTGACGTGCAGGACGATGCCCTCCATGGGACGCCGCTCAGGACCCACCGCGGGCGGATTCTCCAGGTCAGCGTCCGAGAGCCGACGGACCCCCGCGTTCCATCTCCCATACACCTCATCGAGCTGTTTCAGCGCCTCGTCAGCGGTCCCCGCGTAGGCGAATGTCTCGGAGTCGACGTCCTGGCCGCCGAAGTGCCATCCGACCCGATAGCCCAGGCAGGAGACGATGATGTGCGCCAGCCGCCAGGCGATCGTGGTCACCGGCGCCGGCGTCGGCACCGTGTCGGGGGACGCGGAGTCCATCGTCCATTCCCCCGAACCCTCCGACATCGGTGCGGCCGACGTGCCACGTGGGCGGATACTCCAGCAGCCGCGCACCGGCTCCCAGAGGTACTCCTCATCGGTAAGACCCTCGAGCCGCGGCCGCAGGTTCTTGCGCCAGTACCAGTCCAACTGCTCCGCGAGTCGCTCGCTTCTTGTCATTTCCGCACACTACAGAGAACGGAGTCCTGGCTGTGCCCCGCTCGCACGCCGTCGCGCGGAGAGATGGCTACCGTTCGGCTATGAGGCCGGGCAACTGGCGCATGTCATGGAAGACGACGGTGTCACGGCCCTCGATGCGTTCGGCCGGGGTCAGTCCGCCGGCGTACCCGAAGGCTCGCATGCCCGCGGCGCGGGCAGCCTGGACACCTGGCCGGCTGTCCTCGATCACCACGCAGGCTTCGGGATCGACGCCCATCTGCTGAGCGGCGTGCAAGAACAGGTCGGGGGCGGGTTTGCCGCGAGAGACTTCGGTTGCGCTGTAGATGCGGCCTGCGAAGTGTTCGTAGAGCCCGGTACGGCCCAGGGTGTGCCGCATCTTGTCGTGGGAGCCGCTGGAGGCGACGCATGTCGGCAGAGTGATCGCGTCGAGTGCTTCCGGCAAGCCGTCCACGGGAGCAAGTCCTGTGTCCACGGCCTCGCGGTGCAGTTGCTCGAACCTCTTCGACCAGAGCGCGGCCGTCTCCGGGCCGAGCTGAGCAGCGACCTGCTCGTGGATGGCGGCGTGCGAGCGTCCGATGAACCGGTCCACGACCTCGTCCTCGGTCAGCGGCCAACCCAACTCGGCTCCGAGGGTGACCTGAACACGCGCGGCGATGCGCTCGCTGTCGACCAACACGCCGTCGCAGTCGAAGATGACGAGTTCAATGGGCTTGATCATCCCGGCAGCATAGACGGCGGTGCTCACGCGACGGTGATGTCCTCCGCGGCGTTCGGCCAAAGCGCGGTTGTCTATTCAGCAGGTGGCGTCGTCGCCGGGGCCATGCCCTCCAGGAGGAGCCGCAGTATCTGCTGGAGTTCTTCGGCGAGCGATGGACTGGTCGCGTCGGCTGGTTGGCTGGCCCATCGGTAGAGGGCTCCGAGATAGACGTCGCGCAGGACGTTGCCGACTCCGCTCGGCGACATTCCCGGGCGCAGCTCACCCCGGTGCACACCACCGTCAATGATCTTTCCGAACACTTCCGCGACATACGGCTCCTCAAGGATCGGCCGCCCTGCCTTGACCCAGGCCGTGAGCATGGCCGCCGTGAGCTGCGGTTCCTCGTCGTTGATGCGGACGAGGATCGCCATGCACTCCTTCAGCTGCGTGATCGAGCTCGGTGTGAACGTGTCGGATGCGCCGATACCAGTCACAAGCGCGGCACGTCTCCTTTCCCCCCACGCGCTGATGATGTCTTCCTTGCGCTGGAAGTAGTTGAAGAACGTCCCGCGTGCCACATCAGCCCGCTCCGCGATCTCACCGATGGAAGTCTGGTCGTACCCCTTCTCCAGGAAGAGCTCGAGCGCCGCGGAGTAGAGGCGTTCCCTGACTCGCTGTTTGTTGCGTTCCCGGCGGCTGACCGGCGGCGGCGTTGCGCGCACGTCCATTCCGTCCCTCCCCATTGCTGAGCTTGTGAAGCTGAGGGCTGCGGCTCCGCCGGGAGCGATGCTGCCTATCTCCGTGACGCTCTCATCGGGCCAACCTCCAACTTTTTATACCACAGTGCAAGTTTGGTTGGGTGCTTGTGCCACCGAAGTCCGACAGGAACGGACACGAAACCCGACATCAGGTCACGTGATGTGGCCCCGCGCGCTTGGCCGGTTCGGGATCCGAGTGCTGCGCGGCGAGACTCTCCCTCAGGGTGGCCAGGCTCTCCTGGCTCAGCAGACGTCCGGCGGGGACGTCGATGCCGTCGCTCTGGCGCAGGCGTTGACGGAGCTGGGATGCCATGAGGGAGTCGAGTCCGAGGTCACGTAACGACCTCCGCTCGTCGATTTCCGACTGCGGCATGCCCAGCAGCCTCGCGGAGTGTTCGAGCAGTGCTGCCGAGGCGTCTCCCGGCTGGGGAGGTGGGGAAGAAGTGGGCTCCGTAGTCGCCGCCTCGGGGGCGCCGGTACGCGTCGTGCCTGATGTGTCTGCCCGGTCGGTGGCGGGAGCCGTGGCGGAACGCAGCAGGGCGGTGAGGAGTCCGCCCACAAGAGGCTGGGTGACCTTCTTGACCACGTCGGCCACCGGTGCCACGTACCGTTCGGTCAGTGCCGACACACGGGTGAACACGGAGGTCAGTGGTGCGCTCGTCCCGGCCCGCCGAGCGAGGCTCTGCATGCGGATCCCGGAGAATCGCGCCAGGGGGCGTTGGTCCGAGGAGAGCAGGACGACGTCTGCCAGCAGTGAGCCGTCACCGCTGCCGGCCCGTACGGTGCTCAGACTCCAGAACTCCGACTCCGGCTCGCCGTAGAACCGGACCGCGTCGATGGCGACAGGGACGTAGGTGTTGTCATCGGCGGACACCCCTTCCGGTCTCGCCGCCAGAAGCGGCAGCAGTCCCGCTTCCCACCCGACTCGGGGCAACGGCTTCCCCAGCCGGATCCGGGCCACGGCCTCGCCTTTCCCTCGCCACAGGTGCTCGATGACCCGGAAGGGCTCACGGATGTCGTATCCGTGACGCTCGGCGAGCGACAAGTAGCCCTGGGCGCTCACGTAGTTGCGGCACCGTGCGAGTGCCGCATCGAGCACGCCCGAGGCGTCCGGAACGGCATCCGCGGTGTCTCTCCTGACGCCCCGTCCGGAAGCACAGAAGACCGTGGCGGAGGAGTCCCGGAGAGCGGCTCGCACCGTCACGTCGTGGGCCTGTCCCGCACCTTCGTGGTGCTCGCGCAGGGCTACGTGGAGGATGGTGTCCCTGGCCGTTTCGGCGGGTACGGGCTCGTCGCCCAGCATCACGTCGCGCAGCTCGAACGCCGCGGAGCGATCGGCCTCTTGCACTGTTTCCAGCATCGCCGAGAGATAGACGACGGGGGGCACGGGAGTGAACCCGTGGACTGCTATGCCGTCACCCCAGTCAGCGGTCTCGCTCCACGACGCCAGATCGATGTGCCGAAGTCGGGCGTCACCGGATCGATGTGCGGCCACGGGGCCGGCCGACTCGCGCCGGAACGGCACCACGTCCCAGGAGTAGGTGGGAAGCGACGGCACATGCCGCGGGGCGTGGCCGCCGTACCAGCGTTTCCAGTCGAGTCGCCCACCGTGGACGAAGAGCCGGCCGGCCGCCCGTGCCAGCTCGGTGGGCTCGTCGGACATACGGTGCAGCGACGCCACCGCGGCGGCATCACCATCCGACGTGTCGTCAAGAGCGGCGAGGAGGACCGGGTGCGGACTCACCTCGAGCAGGACGCTCTCTTCCGCGCGGACCACTTTCCGCACCGTGTCGGCGAACCGGACGGGCCGGCGCAGGTTGTCCATCCAGTAGGCGGCGTCCAGCTCCTGGCCGCCGACCTCGGTGCCGGACACGGTGGAGAGCATTCCCTTCGTGGAGGGCCGCGGGGAGAGCTCGGCCAGCTCGTGGAGCAGGTCGTCCCGCAGGGCGTCCATCTGTGGCGAATGCGAGGCCACGTTCACCTTCACGGGACGGCAGAGGATGTCACTCTCCTCCAGTTCGGCCCGCAGGGTGTCGAGGGCGACCGGATCGCCCGTGAGCACGGTGGTGGTGGGCGCGTTCTCCGCCGCTATACAGATGGCTCGGCCGTGGCCCTCGATGTGCTGCCGCGCCTGGGCGGCCGACAGCTCGACCACCAGCATCGCGCCCTGCCCCGCCGTGCGCTGCATCAGCCGGCTGCGGCGGCAGATCACCGCGGCCGCGTCCTCGACCGACAGGGCGCCGCTGACATGGGCGGCGGCGACCTCTCCCATGCTGTGCCCCAGGCACATATCCGGTTCCACGCCGCGTTCGCGCCAGGCGGCGGCGAGGGCCACCTGCACTGCCCACAGAACGGGCTGGACAACGCTCACATCGGTGGGGAGATCGGAGTCGTCGGACATCAGACGGTCCAGGACCGACCAGCCGAGTTCCCTGTGCACGACCTGGTCACACGCGTCCAACGTGGCCCGGAACGCGTGCGAAGAGCGATACAGCGTGCGGCTCATGCCCTCCCACTGGGACCCCTGACCCGAGAAGACGAAGACGACGCGCTTGTCCCCCGACAGGCCCGCCTCCGCGATGCCGCCGTCGGGAAGGGTCTCTCCGTCGGCGAGGGCCAGCAGCCGCTGCGCCAGGGAGTCGTGGTCGTCGCCCACGACCCACAGCCGCTGAGGATGGGCATCGCGTCCCATGGCCGCGGCGGAGCAGATGTCGCCCAGCCGGTGATGACGCCCGGGACCCGAGGGCCCGAGGTAGTCCGCGTAGTCCCGTGCCAGGCGGCGGAGTGAGTCGGTCGTTCGCGCGCTGAGTACCAGGAGATGGGGGCCGGTGTCCGTGGCGGTGAGGTGGGCCGTGGGCATGGGCTCGGGAGTGTGCGTGCCGACAACGACGTGCGCGTTCGTCCCGGACAGCCCCAAGGAGGTGACACCGAGCAGGGCGCCGGAACCGGCCGTGTCCAATGGTTGGTTCCGGGTCACCACACGCACCGGGAAGTCGTCCTGCGCGAGCAGTTCATGTGCCCTGTCGAGGTGCAGCGACGCGGGAATGACACCGTGCTGGAGAATGAGCACGGTCTTGATCAGTCCGGCGATACCGGCCGCGGCCTCGGGGTGTCCGAGGTTGGTCTTGACCGACCCGGTGAGCAACGGCCGGTCCGACGTCCGGCCCAGGCCCGCGGTCTCCGCGAGCGCGCGGAGTTCCACCTCGTCTCCGATGTGCGTTCCCGTGCCGTGTGCCTCGATGTAGTCGAGTTCGGAGGGCTTGACGCCGGCGCCGGCACAGGCCCGGCGCACGGCTTCGGCCTGGCCCTCCACCGAGGGGCGCACCAGCAGTCCGCTCGCCGCGCCGTCGTTGGATATCGCGCTGCCGAGCAGCACGGCGCGTACGGGGTCGCCGTCCCTGAGCGCGTCGTCCAGCCGTTTGAGCACGACCGCGCCCACCCCTTCGCTGCGGACGAAGCCGTCGGCGCGAGCGTCCGCGAACCGGCAGGATCCGCTGGGTGAGAGCATGCCGCCCTGGGAGTAGGCGATGGAGTCGTGCGCGGACATGATGACGTTGACTCCGGCGGCGATGCACAGGTCACTCTCGCCGGTCAGCAGACTCTGTCGCGCGGTGTGCACGGCCACCAGGGATGAGGAGCACGCGGTGTCCAGCACCACGCTGGGCCCGCGCAGATCGAGGGCGTGGGAGACCCGGCCGGCCGTCACCGAACGCAGCCGACTGGCGACCATGCCGCGGACATCGGGGTCGTGGGCTCGGGGGGCGGTCTCCGCGTACTCCGCCGTCGCCTGTCCGACGAACACACCGCCCTGGCTTCCCGCGAGCAGCGAGGGGCGTATCCCCGCCGACTCCAGGGCTTCCCACACGACGTGCAGCAGCAGTCGTTGTTGCGGATCCATCTCGCGTGCTTCCACCGGTGAGACACCGAAGAACGCCGCGTCGAAGCCGAAGGGATCGGTGAGGAAGCCACCGTGTCGGGACACCGTTCGGCCAGGGGTCATGGGGGTGGGGTCGTAACAGTCGCCGATGTCGAAGCGGTCGCGCGGTACCGGGACCACGGTGCCGGTGTTGGCCAAGAGCACGTCCCACAGTTCGTCGACGCTCTCGGCTCCGGGTAACCGGCACCCCATGCCGACGATCGCGACAGGTGTGTAAGGCATCAGTTCTGCTACGCACACGGACGACTCCAAATGGGTGTGTGGGGTGAGTCGGTGATCGTTAAAGAGGGATGCAAAAATACACCGCGGAACATTTTTTGCCTGAAGCCCGACTATCTCTTTAGGGAGATTTGACTTACACAGGCGCTTGTACAGACCTTTGGGGATTTGCGTCGCGCACTCGAGTCAAAGTCTGTACTTGCGTCCATACATGACTGCGTGTCTATTCTTGCGTCGGAGTCGCCAGAGTAGGTTCGGGGCGAGTATGGGAGAAGGCTGTGGACCTCGGTCACATCATTCCGTTGATCAGCGATGAGGAACTGACGGCTTACCAGTTCCTCGTCACCAAGGGCGGAGCCACCCTGGAGGGGCTGTCGAGGAGCCTTGGGTGGGGCGCGGGACACGCGCAGGGCGTGCTGTCCCGATTGAAGAGGATGCGGTTGGCGCGCCACGACACGGACGGGTACGGCGCCTGGACCGCGGTGCACCCGGAAACGATCAGACTGCAGTACGCCAAGCCTCTCTCGGGTGCCCTCGACGCGTGGCAGACACAACTCAACGAGATCCGCGAGCAGCTCGACATGATCTCGGGGCTCTGCGCCGACGACGCGGAGAACGTCGGCGTCAGCCCGGTGGTCACGGTCGAGGGCGCGTCGGACATCCGCGACATGGTGGCGAACTACGCGGCACGGTGCGCGGAGGAGCTGTTCGCGGTGCAGCCGCTGGGGCGGGGAGTGTCCGCGATCGCCCAGGACGTGGCCTGCCGGGACACCGGGCTGGTGAACCCGGCGGTCAACGTACGGGTACTGCTCCCGCACTTATCACGCTACGACGCGGAGGTGCGCAACTGCGTGGAGCACGTCCTGGCAGCGGGAGGCGAGGTCCGGACCGCCGCGGCGACCCTGCCCGCCCTCATCGTCTTCGACCGCTCGGTTGCCATCCTGCTGGACGGCGCGGACACCGGAAGGGCCCACATCGTCAGGCACGGAGCGCTGGTGGAGTTCATCGTGCACATGGTGGTGAGCGCCTGGGCAACCAGTGTGGCCTTCCGGCCGACCGGCGGGAACAACAGAATCCCCGAGTGCCTCACCCAGGAGACAAAGAGCGCGATCCTCCAACTCCTGGCCGCCGGCTACAAGGATGAGGTCGTGGCCAGACGGCTGGGCATCGGAGTGCGCACCTGCCGGAAGTACATCGCTGAGATGTTCGGCGACCTGGGAGCGCAAAGCCGCTTCCAGGCCGGCTGGATCATGCGCGACCACATGCTCTCGTCCGGCTTCGGCCAGGACGCGGAACACCGCGGCGCCGCACTGCACCGACAGGAAGCCGATGAGCGTTGCCGCAGCCGATCCGGATGCGACAACGCTCCCGTCAGCGGGTGAGGGCGTGGCTGAGGGCCGCCGTGAGGGCACCCTCGATGTCGTCCGCAGCTGTCTTGGCACGCCAGGTCACCACGGCATCAGGACGGATCAGCGTGGCCCCGTCCGCCGCTATGCCGTAGCGACGGCACCAGAGGTCGTCACTATCGGCATAGCGGTCGCCGATCCGATGCGCGGCCAGGGTGACCCCCAGCTTGCGGGCGACCCTTTCCGCGGCGGCGACCCAGCCGGGCGCCTCGCGACCGGCCAGCAGCACGAAGCCCTGACCGAACAGGTCATGGGTGGAGATCTCCCCCGGGCCATCCGTGAGGGCGACGTGCGGGGCGCGCCCTCCAGGCCGTCCGGTGGGGTGCCACGGATCCTCCTGCACACTGCCGTCGTCGTCGGCCTCCGCGCCTATCGCCGGAGAACGGTAGCGGAAGCCGAGGAACTCCTTGGGCGTGGGAATGGGGGCATCGGGATCGGCCGGGTTGTAGCTGGCGGGCACCCGGCCCTCCGAGACCTTGGCGAGCTCGACCTCGCGCTTGAGCGTGAGGTCGATGACAGGGCGCCGTTCGATCTCATACATGTCCAGCAGGTCGGGCCCGGCCTGCCCGGTGAGCACCAGCGCCAGCCGCCAGGACAGATCGTAGGCGTCCTGGATGGCGAGGTTGCCGCCCTGGCCGCCGTTGGGTGGGCAGGCGTGCGCGGCGTCGCCCGCCAGGAAGACCCGGCCTTCGCGGAAGCGGTCCGCCATCTTGTGGTTGATGGGAAAGAAGCGGGCGTTGACAAAGGTGATGTCGATGTCCGGATCGCCGATCGCCCGGCGGATCCGGTCCACACACCGCTGCTCCGTGAAGTCCTCCGGTGTCTCACCGCGCTCGGGGAAGTAGTCGACCCACAGGGTGTGCCGCTCGGAGCCGTCCAGGATGAAGCTGCATCCGCTGCCGGGCATGCCGATGACCTCGACCGCGCCCTCCACGTACCGTGTCAGATCGGCTTCGAAGGTGATGACGTACATATGGCCGATCACTCCGCTGCCCTGGACACCGATCCCGACCATGTGCCGCGTGGGGCTCATGTTTCCGTCGGCTGCCACCAGGTAGTCCGCCTCGGCCACATACTCACGACCGGTGGATGCCTCGCGCAGCGTCGCGGTGACCTTCTCGTCGTCCTGGACAAGAGAGATCATCTCGGTACCCAGGCGCAGGTCCGCGCCGGCTTCCTCCGCGCTGGTGCGGAGGATCTCCTCGACCCGTGCCTGAGAGATCCAGGCGAGCGGCGGCACCGACGAGAGCTCTTGCGGGTCGGGCTCCAGCGGTGGGTCGAGATAACGTCGCTCGGGGTCGGACAGAGACATGCCGTGGCTCATCCGCGGCCACTGTGCGTCGGCGATGGCGGCGCGGATGCGCTCTGCCACACCTGGCAGGGTATTGAGCAGTTCCTGGGAACGTGTATTGAGACCCCATGCCTTCGGCAGCGTGGAGATGGCCGTCCGCCGCTCCACCAGAACGGGGCGTACACCGCGCGCTGCCAGGCTCAGCGCGGTGGTGAGCCCGGTATAGGCGCCACCGACGACGAGGACGGGAACCCGCTCTACTGACATGGCATCTGCCTCCGTAACTTCTTTCGTGCGAAGTCGGGTCCGGCGTGAACAGCTTTCTTCCTTAGTGCCGGAAAACGACAGGAAGTGGTCCGGGAATCGCTCTTCGGGTGATCCCATGGGTCAGGCCATGGTGAGCGTGGCGATATCGATGACGTACCGGTAACGGACGTCCGACAAATTTTCCCAGGCTTCTGATACCTGGGCCGCCGAGATCTTCTCGACCGCCGCGGTGATCTGGTGCGTCGCACAGAAGTCGAGCATGTCCTGCGTCTCGCGTATTCCTCCTATCGAGGATCCGGCGATACAACGACGGGCACCCAGAAGCGAGAACACGTTGTACGACGCGACCGGATCGCCCGGTGCGCCCACGTTGACGAGAGTGCCTCCGAGGCCGAGCAGTCCCAGATACGCATCCACGTCCACCCGCGCCGGCACCGTGTTGATGAGCAGGTCGAAATACCCCTCGAGTCCGGCGAGGTCCGCGCTCGCGCGGGTGTCCACGAACCGGGCGGCGCCGAAGCCCAGGGCGTCTGCCTTCTTGTCCGGTGACCGGCCGAGCAGCGTGACCTCGGCTCCCATCGCCGCGGCGATCTTGATGCCGAGGTGTCCGAGCCCGCCCATGCCGATCACACCGACCCGCTTGCCCGGTCCCGCCCGCCACTTCCGGAGCGGCGAGTAGACCGTGACGCCCGCGCACAGCAGCGGGGCGGCGCTGTCGAGGTCCAGCGCTTCGGGGATGTGGAGAACGAAGGACTCCGCGACGACGATGGACTGGCTGTAGCCGCCCAAGGTCACTTCCCCGTCGTGGTCAAGGGCGGAGTAGGTCTTGACGAAGCCCTCGGTGCAGTACTGCTCCTCGCCCGACCTGCAGGGAGCACACTTTCCACAGGAGTCGACCATGCAGCCCACCCCTACGCGGTCGCCGACCGAGAACGCGGTGACGGAAGGGCCCACTTCCGATACCACCCCGGTCATCTCGTGTCCGGGTACGAGAGGGAAGAACGTCCCACCCCAGTCGTCATGACCGAAGTGCAGATCGGTGTGACAGACCCCGCAGAACCTGATGTCGATGCGGACATCATCATCGCGCAACGGGCGGCGCTCGATCTCGGTCAGTGTGAAAGACGCTCCTTTGGCGGGCAGCGACAGTGCGACGGTACTGGGCATGATGATCCCCCATCTCTTATTGCGTGCACCGGAGAACACGTCAACTGAAGCGGAAATCCCGCATGAATCACAGGGGTTCCTCGTCGCAGCGGCGTGCAGAAACCTGTAGTGCAGGTTGTTGCACCTCATGGGCCGCGCATATGCGGCTAGTGTCACAGTCGCATACATGGAGATCGGTCAACTATCCCGGACTCAGTGCCTGGTAATGGAGACACCGCATTCACAGATGCTTGCTCGGTTGTCCTGCGATCCGCGGGACAACGGCAAGGATGGCGAAGGAGCACCCTTGAGCAGGTTGCGCTGGCTGACCGCCGGGGAATCGCATGGCCCCGCACTCGTCGCGACATTGGAGGGACTTCCCGCCGGTGTCCCGATCACCACGGAGAGGGTGGCGGACCACCTGGTACGGCGACGCCTCGGCCATGGACGCGGGGCACGGATGACGTTCGAGCGTGACGAGGTGACCTTCCTCGGCGGTGTCCGGCACGGGCTGACGCTCGGTTCCCCCGTGACGGTCATGGTGGGCAACACCGAGTGGCCGAAGTGGGAGCAGGTCATGGCGGCCGACCCGGTCGGCCCTGAGGTGCTCAGGGGCCTCGCGCGCAACGCTCCGCTGACCCGGCCGCGCCCGGGCCACGCCGACCTCGCGGGCATGCAGAAGTACGGCTTCGACGAGGCCCGGCCGATCCTGGAGCGGGCCTCCGCCCGTGAGACGGCCGCCCGTGTCGCGCTGGGCGCCATCGCCCGGTCGTACCTCGAGGAGACCGCGGGGATCGAGATCGTCTCGCACGTCGTGGAGCTGGCCGGGGCGAAGGCGCCACACGGGGTGTATCCCAAGCCCTCCGATGTGGAGAAGCTGGACGCCGACCCGGTGCGCTGCCTGGACTCCGGCGCGAGCGAGGCGATGGTGGCCGAGATCGACCAGGCCCACCGGGACGGCGACACGCTCGGCGGTGTTGTCGAGGTGCTGGCCTACGGGGTGCCGGTGGGCCTCGGCTCGCATGTGCACTGGGACCGGCGGCTGGACGCCCGGCTGGCGGCGGCCCTCATGGGCATCCAGGCCATCAAGGGCGTCGAGGTCGGCGACGGTTTCGAGCTGGCGCGGGTGCCGGGGACCCAGGCGCACGACGAGATCCTCGCCACCGAGGACGGCATCCGGCGCGCCTCCGGCCGCTCCGGCGGCACCGAGGGCGGGCTGACCACCGGTGAGCTGCTGCGCGTCCGCGCCGCGATGAAGCCGATCGCGACCGTGCCGCGCGCCCTGGCCACCATCGACATCACCACCGGTGAGACCACCACGGCACACCACCAGCGCTCCGACGTGTGCGCGGTCCCGGCGGCGGGGATCGTCGCCGAGGCGATGGTCGCGCTGGTCCTGGCGGACGCGGTCGCGGAGAAGTTCGGCGGCGACAGCGGGCCGGAGACCCGGCGCAACGTCACGTCGTACCTCGCCAACCTGCGAGTCCGGTGAGCGGCGCGTGTCGCGGGGCGGCGGCAGTACTCGGATGGCCCGTCGCTCGTTCACGTTCTCATTTCCGCGGCAACAGCGCCGTCGCACCCACAGCGTTGGCCAACAGCAGGCAGGTGGTGATCAGAAGACTCTCGCGCATGCCCGTGGCGAAGTTTCCCGCCAGGAGTGCGCCGAAGACAGCGATGCTCAGCGCTCCGCCCATCTGCCTGCTGGTGTTGAGCAGCGCTGCCGCGGTACCGGCCCGTTCCGCGGCGACACTGTCGAGCATCAGGGACGTCAGCGCCGGCATCGCGAGGGATCCGCCGATGCCCAGCGGGATCATCAGCAGGGCCGTGACCCACGGCGGCGTGCCGGTGTCGACGGCGATGAGGCTGCCGCTGCCCGATGCGCCGGTCACCAGCCCTGCGACGACCACCGCCCGCGGGCCGTAGCGGGTGACCAGTCGCGGGGAGAGGTAGTTGAAGTTGGCGGTGATCGCCGCCATGGGTACGAACATCAGCCCGGCTGAGAACGCCGACTGCCCCCGCTGCTCCTGGAAGAAGAGGCTCAGCACGAACACCCCACCGTAGAAAGCGGCGTTGAGGGCGAAGCCCGCGACGACCGGCACACTGACCCCGCGCAGCCGGAACAGCTCCAGTGGCAGCATCGGCATGCGCCGTCGTGCCTCGACGGCCACGAAGCAGGACCCGGCCACGACCGCGAGTCCGATCGCGACCAGCACGGTGACGGTGAACCCGTCGTGCCCGCCCTCGATGACGGCGAAGGTCAGCGAGGCCAGCGCCAGCACAGCCGTCAGCTGCCCCGGCAGGTCGAACACGGCAGGATGGCGTGGCGAACGTCCCGCTCGGGTCAGCATCAGGACACTGGCCAGCCCGGCGGGCACATTGAGGAAGAACACGGCGCGCCAGTTCCACTCCGTGGTGAGGAGCCCGCCCAGGACCGGCCCCGCGGCGATCGCCACCGCACCGCCGACCGTCCACAGAGCGATGCCTCGCGCCCGCGCCTGCGGGTCCGGGAAAGCTTGTCGGATCAGCGCCAGCGAGGCGGGCACCATCACCGCCGCCGCGCTCCCCTGCACCACCCGCGCCGCTGTCAGCGCCCCGAGCGTCGGCGCCGCCCCACAGGCCAGCGAGGCCAGGACGAAGAGCCCGAGCCCCCAGCCGTACGCGCGCCGCGCGCCCACCGCGTCCGAGAGCGCGCCGGCCGAGAGCATCAGGGCCGCGAACATCAGGGTGTAACTGTCGGCGACCCACTGGAGCCCGGACAAGGAACCGCCCAGGTCCCGGCCTACGGCGGGCAGCGCGACGTTGACGCCGGAGACGTCCAGTGTGATCACGAAGAAGCCGAGGACGGCGGCGACCAGAGCCGCCGTGGCGGAGCCCGTACCCCCTGACTCGTCCCGGGAGACCGCGGCCTCTTCGGCGGCGGTGTCTGTCTCGGACTGCTGCACGCCCATCGTGCACTACTCCTCACTGCACCGCCCCTGCCGGGCGCGGCATCGGATACGGGCAACGGATTCGAATGCGGACATCGGATCTTGATCACGACGTGGAAGGCCAGCGTGGCCGGTGCGCGCGGCCGCTGACAGGCCGAAGCGTTAGGGGCACCAGCGTTCCTGGCCCTGATAGGGCCCCTCTGAACGGGTGACTTCCGGGAACAATGGAGGGATGAGTGAAGGTACGGAACTCGGTCGCTTCCTTCGTGCTCGCCGCGCGCGGATTCATCCGCAGGACGTGGGTCTGCCCGTGGGCACGGGTCTTCGACGTACCCCGGGACTGCGCCGTGAGGAGCTGGCGACACTGGCCGGAGTCAGCGTCGACTACTACACGCGGCTGGAGCGGGGCCGGGAGACCAGACCTTCACCTGCCGTCGTCACCGCCCTCGGCGAGGCGCTCCGGCTCTCCGCCGACGCGACGCGCCGGTTACAGGAACTGGTGGCGCTCGCCGCTGGCCAGACACCCACCCCGTCCACGGGGCCCGCGCGCGCGGTGCGGGAATCGGTCCGCAACCTGCTGGAGACTCTGCGTCCCGCACCCGCGTACGTCGTCAGCCGTGCCAACGACCTGCTGGCCGCCAACAGGCCGGGGCTGCGTCTCTTCCCGGGCATCACCGACTGGCCGCGGGAGCGCCGCAACCTCACCCGCTATATGTTCCTGCACCCGACGGCCCGGACGCTGTACCGCGACTGGGAGAAGATGGCCGCGCACAGCGCGGCCCACCTGCGTGCGATCGCGGGCGCGGATCCGGACGAGCCGGAGCTGGTCCGGCTCGTCGGTGAACTGGTCCTGAAGAACCCCGAGTTCGCCCGGCTGTGGGAGCGGTACGACGTGCAGGCGCGTGGTGGCGGCCAGAAGCATTTCCAGCACCCGGAGGTCGGTGCGATGTGCCTGGACTTCGAGGTGATGGCGATCTTCCGCACCGACGGGCAGCGCCTGGTCACCTATCAGGCGACGCCCGGCACCCCGGACTACGACGCGATGCTGCTGCTGGACATGGCCAGTCCCCAGGAAGCTGAACTCACCGGACACCCGGAGCTGGGCGAGAGGTAGTTCCCGGGCAGAGCCGGGCAGAGTCACCTGTCCAGCGTGATGCGGTAGGTCTCGTGCGGTGTCTGGATGTCATTGCAGGTCAACTCGCCGGTGGCACCGCGGTAGGCGCCCGTGCCACCGGTGACGGCCATCCGGACCGTATCGGTGCCCTTGATCCACAACGACTGCGCGGTGAGCTGTCCGTCCGGCAGCTGGACGGACAGCACGCAGTTGGTGGTGATCTTCTCGCCGACCAGCTTGGTCACCTGGCAGGAACTGCCGTCCTCCCCGACCTGCTTCCCGTTCTGGAACAGCTTGTCGGAGTAGACGAACTCGTCCCCGACACTCAAGCCGCGTGCGCCGACATCCGTATGCACCACTCCGTCGTTCCCGATCTCCAGATCGATGACCCGCTGGGACGTGGCCTGCGCGGGGAAGGCGAACACCGCGGCTATGCCCAGGGCCAGCACGCCGGTTCCCGCCAGGCCGGACAGGCGGGTCTTCTTGTTGATCATGGGCTGAGTCTCCTCGTTGTCGTCAGGCGGTGGTGTCGTCGTCGATGTCGTCGATGCCCGTGGCACGCCGCAGGGCTCCGGTCTCGATCAGGCCGATCACCGCCTCGATGTCGTGATCCAGCCGGCGGTCGTGGGTGACGAAAGCGCTGTGCTTCCTGATGAGCCGGTGCACCGCCCGGACCGCCGGTGAGGCTGCCTCGACCCCTCGCAGTTCGATGGCCTGGGCGAGGGCGAGCAGATGTATGGCCGCCACTTCGCGGACCAGTCCGTTGACGGTGCGCGCGTCGCGGGCCGAGATGGTGCCCATACTGACGATGTCCTGGTTGTGCGCCTCCGTGGAGCGCGAGAACACCGATACCGGTCCGGTCTGTTTGAGGGCTTCGGCGGTGACGGCCGAGGCCGCTATCTGCATCCCCTTGAAGCCGTGGTGCAGCCCCGCCTCGGGATCGTCCGGAGGGCGCGCGACGATCAGGTTGGGCGGCAGCCCCGCGTTGGACTTCTCGTCCACGACGAGTGCGAGTTGCCGGTCGAGCAGATTGGCCAAGCCGGCCACCGTGGTCTTCAGGCTGTCCATCGCCTGTCCGACATGGCCGGCGTAGAAGTTGCCACCGAGATGCAGTCCGGACTCCTCGACGTCGAACAGCGGGTTGTCCGTGGCGGAGTTGATCTCAGTGCCCAGCCACCGGTCCGTCCACTCCAGCGTGTCCCGGACGATGCCGATGATCTGCGGGGCGCAGCGCACGGAATACGTGTCCTGTACCTTCTCGTTCAAGCGGAGATAGCCCCGCCCGGCCAGTCTTTCGCGGCGTACCAGGATGTCCTCGAACGACGTGGCCAGCCGCGACCCTTCCAGCAGGGTCCGGATGACCTGTGCCGACGCGACCTGTCCGGGGTGCGGCTTGTTCGCATGGACGAAAGGGTGCAGCGCGGAGGCGTTGCCGTGCAGTGCCTCCAGCGTCATGGCCGTCGCGAGTTCGGCCACGAACGTCAGCTCCCGTGCGTCCGCGGCGGCGAGGACCGCGTACGCGGCGGCGAACGAGGTCCCGTTGATGAGCGCGATGCCCTCTTTCGGCTCGAGCCGCAGCGGCAGGATGCCCTCGTCGCTCAGGGCGTCCCGTGCCGGACGCACGGTGCCGCGGTGCAGGACCTGGCCTTCGCCCATCAGGGCCGCGGCCAGGTAGCACAGCGGTACCAGATCACCACTGGCGCCGACCGACCCGCGTTCGGGGATCAACGGCAGGATGTCCCGGGCCAGGCATTCGAGCAAGGTCGACACTGTCTCGGGTCGGACCCCCGAGACACCCCTGGCCAGTGCGTTCGCCCTGATGAGCATGGTTGCCCGAGCGACCTCGGGTACGGCCTTCGGGCCCACGCCGTTGAGGTGATAGAGGATCAGGCCGCGCTGGAGCCGGTGCGCCTTGTCGGGTGAGATCTGGCGTACGCAGCTGTCCCCGAAGCCCGTGGTCACGGCGTAGATCGGGACTTCCTGGGTCAGCAGCGTCTCCTTGAGGCCGACCGATGCGCGCATCCGTTCGACGGCCGAAGGGCTGAGGGTCACCCGGGCGCCGTCCCGGCCGCGGACCGCCGCGGCAACCGCGCGAGGCGAGAGGCTGGTTCCGTCGAGTTCGATGGAGGGGGCAGCAGGCATGGGTCAGTAGACGCCTTCGATCATCTTCTGCCCGTCCATCTCGGCGACCGGGCGGATGTTCCGCAGGGAGTCCCCGACCCGCGTGGGGCTGGGAACCCGAGTGGCCAGGTCGCGTTCGAGGCTGTTGGGCACGAGGCCGTACCTGGTGAGGTAGTTCATGACCACGGCGCCTTCCGAGCCGAACTCCACCGGTCGGTGTGAGGAGGGGTCGACCACGCGGTAGAAGACGTAGGGGGCGTACGAATCGAAGACCACGTCGTCCGCGCCGTCCGGGGCGGGGCGCTGGACCGTGCCGCTGAGGACGGAGGTGCTGCCGTACGAGCCCCGGAACCGCGTCTTGGGGAAGAGCTCCGTGGCCAGGAAGTCCAGTGTGTCGACGTCCATGTGGGCTCCGGTCCAGATCACCAGGCGGACCTTCTCCTGGATCAGCGCACGGACCGAGGACCGCTCGGCCATCCGGGCCAGCAGCGGCGGTGTGGTGATCAGGAAGGCGATGTCCTGCGACTGCAGGACCAGCTCGGCCTGGTCGACGAGGTGGTCGACATAGGCGGCGGCGCCCGCCTTGTCGCCGACGGCGATGAGGCGCTTCACCCAGCGGGGATCCAGGTCGATGGAGAACCGGATCCCGCCCCTCGCCTGAGCGATCCGCCTGGAGTACTCCCCGAGCATGTGGGGGCCGCTGGGCGCCACGGCCAGGGTGTGTCCTTCGCCGTCCTCGGCGTAGTGGGAGTTCTCCCACGCCATGTATTGGTCGAACCAGTTCTCGAACATCACGAAGCGCTTGGGCGCTCCTGACGTACCACCGCTCTCGTACACGGCGAAGACCTTCTCGTCCGTGCCGAGACCCCGCGGAATCAGCGCCTCGACCGGAGCGTCGCGGAGTTCGTCCACCAGATTGGGGAACCGCAGCAGGTCGTCGACGCACCGCACGTCCTCGACCGGGTCGAACCCCAGCCGGCTCCGGCGCTCCAGCCAGAACCGGGAACCTGTCGCGGGATCGAAGTGCCAGCGCATCATCGCTCGGACGTGGGCGTCCGCCTGTTCACGGGCATTCATAACCGGTCACCGCACTTTCTTGAGGGAAGGGTGGAGTTCGAAGAACGAAAGGGGAAACAGCTCACACCCCGTGGTAGGAGCCACCGTTGATCTGAAGGATCTGTGAGGTGACGTAGCCGCCCGGCTCCGAGCACAGGTAGAAACCCAGCTCCGCGACATCCGCCGGGTCTCCCGCACGCCCCAGAGCGGTCTGGCCGACGAGCATGCGCTCCCGCGCCGCGGGGAGACCGTCACCGAACAGTTCGGTACCCGCGATGTATCCCGGCGCGATGGCGTTGGCGCTGATGCCGCGCTTTCCCAGGCGGGTCGCGAGGACGTGGACGTACGAGTGGAGGGCCGCCTTCGCGGCACCGTAGCCGCCCGTCCCTCCGGACCCGCGGTAGGCGGCGATGGAGCTGTACAGCACGATGCTTCCGCCGTCAGCCATCAGAGGGGTCAGACCTTCCACGGCGATGACGGCGGTCATGACGTTCGAGCGGTACGCGTCCTGCCATTCCGTCGCGACCGCCCGCATGCCCTCGTCCTCGGACGCGGGCACCGAGCCCGCGCAGCACACCAGCCCGCTGACCGGCAGCCCGGTCGACCGGACATGCTGCTGAAGGTGTTGCGCCGACTCGACATCGGACATGTCGAGGGCGAGCGTGTCGAGGTCCGCTCCGGGCACGCTCGACCTGATGTCCTCGGCCGTTCGGGTGAGCCGCTGCTGCCCTCTGGCGACCAGCAGCACCTTGTCCTCGTTCTCGGCGAACCGCTTCGCCGTGGCCTTGCCGATGCCGGCGCTCGCGCCGGTCACCACGATCAACCTGGGCACCATCGAATTTCCTTTGATGAACTACGGCGGTGGGCACGGACGGCCGACGGCAGTCAGAGGGCCGCCAGGAGAGCCTTCCGGTCCGGCTTTCCCGTGGCCGTTCTCGGCAGGTCGGTCAAGTGCACTATCCGTGCCGGGCTCGGGAATTCCCCGAGAGCCTCTCTGATGTCCGTCACACCGGTTCCACGGCCCCGGTCGGACCAGAAGATCATGTATCCCTCTCCCGTGAGCGGGGCGTCCGACACGGGCAGCACCACACATTCGGCCTGTGGCAAACGGGCACTCAGCCGCTCGCTGACCCGGGCGAGATGCACTTTGACCCCGTTGACCTTGAGCAGCGAAGTGGTGCGCCCGACCAGTCGGAAAGCACGGGGACCGGTGAACTCCACCAGGTCTCCGGTGGCCCAGTGGGCGGGTGGTCGCGTCCTGCTCTCCGGGCGGGCCAGCCGGGGGCCGCTGACGACCAGTTCCTGAGCCCTCTCCGCCGACGTATCGGCCATCGCACGGGCCTCATGGACGAAGGACACATCGGGGAAGGCCTGCCAGCGGCCTTCACCGTTCTCTCCGGGAACCAGCGGCCGGTGGGCGATACCCCCGGTCTCGGTCGACCCCAGGATCTCGTGGGCCCGGAGCAAGGGAGCGGCGCGGCGCACGAGATCACGGGCCACGGGCGGGGGCGCCGCCGAAGAATGCAGGGCGACGACGGAGCCCGCGCGTCGCAGTGTCGACCAGTTCCGGCGCAACAGGTCCCAGGCCATCGGGACGCAGACGGCCAGGACCCGCTCCCCGGGCGAGATGGGCAGAGGTTCGTACGGGGCGGCCCACGCCTGGTGGACGCGGACCTGCGCCATGCGCGGCAGCCACTGGCCGAACAGGGCGCCGAACAGATGCCGTGGCGGGGCGTAGTTGACCACATGGTCGACCGGGCCGATCAGGCTCTCGCCGATCAGCCGCACCTCGCGCTCCATCTGATGAGGGAGCCGGAACCAGCGGCGTGCGGCTCCCGTGCTGCCGGACGTGTCGAACCAGATCTCGTCGAGGGCCCAGGCCCGGGAGCCCTCCGCGCGTGCCGGCGGCGTGGTCACGCCGCCTGGTCCTCGACACGTTCATGGACGTACAAGGCGGTCCGGTCCAGCGTGCTGAACCAGTAGCGGACGTCGTCGCCGACGAAATCGACCTCGATACCGAACTCGCCTTCCACCGCGGTGACGTATTCGAGGGCTGCCAGGCTGTCGAAGCCCGGCAGCGCATCGGACAGGTCGGCGTCCGGAGCCAGGGCGCGCGCGGCGTCGCCGAAGCGCTTCTCGAGGACCGTCAGGACACGGGTGCTGATCTCGCCGCGGTCAGTGGCGGGCATGATGGAGACCTTTCTCGTGATCGCGGGTGACCGGCAGGGGGTCGCCGCTCGTCAGTGACCCCGAATCCAGGTAGAACACCCGGTCGGGATGGGTGGGTTCGAACCGCACCATCAGGTGGGCGCTCACCGGGTCGAGGCCGAGGGCCTCCCTGATCTCCCCGGCCAGCTCGGACCGGTACGTGTGGTCGCGGTCGGGGTGTATGTGGCACACGACCGACGCCCATCGAGGCTGTCGGCCCGCGTCCGTGCCGTCCTCGTACTTCGTCAACGGCACTCCCCCGGCGAAGTACGCCATGGGTTCCGCGGTGCGGAAGGAGACCACGACATGCGCGGCGTCCGATCCGTGCTCGGCCAGCCACCGGGTGAGGCGCAGTGTGGCCTTCAGCCGGGCGGAGGGGGTCAGCGGGGTACTGGTCACATCGACGGTGGGCAAGTTTCCGTGCCTTTCACGAGAGGGCCAGGGGCGGCAGGGGGTGCTGATCGGAGGTCAGTCGCAGCTCCAGGCGCCGCCCCAGGCAGTCGGCGAGGGGGCCGCCGCTGGTGGCCATCAAGGGGGTCCAGGCGAACCCGCCGTCCACGGTGCGCACGCTGTCGAGGAACTTCGCCAGATGTCCGGTGTCCCAGGTGAGCCCGAACACGTCCGCCGCCAGTACGGCCTCATAGGTGCTCAGCAGGTCGGGCACCCGGTTGCCCTCGTTCGCGAAGCCGCCGCCGCGGACCCGGTGCGCTGCGAGTGCGGCGACCACGGGCGCGCTGTCGGCGGTGCCCGCCCGGTGCAGTGCCCTGCGCGCCTGGAGGGTGGCCCGCAGCGTGGGCCGGCCGCCGGGCACGTTGGCGTACCGGCCGGGCGACGTCTCACAGGAGGTCACGAACGCGGCGACACCACGCAGCGGGGCGGTGCCGGAGCTCCCGCCCGTGCGGTGCAGCATCTCCGCGGCCGCGCAGGTCGACACCATGTCCGACGCACGGCCCTCCCAGTACCCGAATCCACCGTCGGGGTTCTGGATGGCGCCGCCGAGCCACCTGGTGATCCTGCCGCGGGCGGCGGCGTCCTCCTCGAACGCCCCCGCGGACAGGGCCCAGAGGGTGCAGCGCACCTCACTGCCGCGCCCAGGCATGTACATGATGCCGTCTTCGTTCGGCAGCATGCAGCTCTCCATCCAGCGCACGGCCTCGCTCGCCGCGGAGTCCGCGAAGCGACCGGCGATCACCTGGGCGGACGTCGTCAGGACGTCCGAGGCGAACTCCGGGGCACGGTAGGTGAACCCGCCCTGGGCGGTACGGAAGGACAGCAGCGTCCTGACCACCCCGTCCGCCAGGTCGTCGAGCCCGGCGCCCAGCGCCCTGAGCGCTCCCACCGCGCAGAACGCGGCCCACACGTCCGGCACGGGATAGCCGGGCCAGCGGGTGAAAGCCCCGTCCGCGCCCAGCCGGGCGCGGATCCAGGCGACACAGCCTCCGGGATCCCTCGGGGCCTCCCCCAGGCGGTCCAGTGCGTTGCAGGCGCGGAACGTGGCCCACAGACAGTCCGTCTCGTCACCCGCCTGGAAGGTGAATCCGCCGTCCTCGCTCTGCCGGTCCCTGAGCCAGTCCGTGAGTCGCTCACGGTCCCACGGCAGCGGGCCTTCTCCCCCGGTGGCCGTGCTCCACGCGGTGAGGCCGTAGTAGCAGGCCCGTACATCGGACGTGCCGTTCTTCGCGTGGGCCGGACTCCACGCCAGCCCACCGTCCTCGGCCTGCAGCGCGGCAAGCCAGTCGATCAGTGTCCGCGGCGGACGCTCGTCGTAGATCTCCACGAGCGTGCGTACGGCGTAGTAGGTGGCCCAGACATCCGAAGCCTGGCCTGGCGTCATCGCGAAACCGCCGTCCGCGTGGGCGGCGCTCCACACCCATGCGGAGCTCGATCGGCCCACCGCTCCCTGGGGGTCGGCCGACAGGTCGGCCAGCGTCTGGGTGCAGTAGTACGTGGCCCAGGCGTCGGAGCTCATCCCTGCCGACCACGCGAACCCGCCGTCGGAGTTCTGCCGCGAGGCGAGGAAGCCGACGACGCCGTCGGGGGAAGGCAGGTCGTCGACACGGTCCAGCCAGGAGAGGGTGCGTACGGCGGCGTAGGTGCACCACAGGTCGGACTCCCCGGAGACGACCCCGGACGAATCCAGCAGCGTGTCGTACGTCATGCCGGTACCACCTCGTCGACGACCCGGAAGTTGGAGCGCTTCCAGCTCTTCTGGGAGCCGCCGCTCTTCGTGGTCACCGGCAGCCGGTTGACGAACCGGACCTCGTCCCACCGGAAGCCGAGGTGCTCGTCCGTGCTCCGCTGGATGAGGTCGTTCCTCACCGGTTCGGCATCCCGGTCGCCGCTGGGATCCCGCTCCAGCAGCAGCCTGGCCCAAGTGCCGCCCGAGTCGATCTCTATCAGGTAGCCCATCACATCGTGGTGGGCGTAGACGATGCCCTCGAGGTCGCGGGTACGCACCCGGCTGCCCTTGATCGCGGTTCCGTCACTGCCCCGGCCATGGACCGTCACCACCGGGGTCCGCGCCCCGCAGGGGCAGCCGTCGGTCAGCGACACCTCGTCACCCATGTCCAGGCGCAGAAGGGGGCGGGCGTCGTTGTTGAGCGGGGTGACGACGAGCCGGCCCGCACGGCCGGCCTCGGCGGGCTCTATGCCGTTCTCGTTGCCGATCTCGAAATAGTTCGCCCGGCGCAACAGGTGCAGCCGGTCCTGACCGCAGCAGGCGGCCAGTGTGCCGCTCTCCGTGCTGCCGTAGCTGGCATCGTAGGCTCGCGCATCCCACCACTGGCCGGCCATCTCACGCAGTTCCGGAGTGCTCACCTCCCCGAGCAGCATGAGGAGCCGGACGGACTCCCGCATACGGTCCAGCAGACCGCGCCGCTTGAGGACCTGGGAGAACTCCAGAAGCACACCCGGGGCTACGAACAGCACCGTCGGCCGGAAGGTCTCCCACAGGCCGACGATCCGGTCCCAGTCGGAGATCCCGGTGGTGTACGGATACGCCTTGACGTGAGGAATGCCCAGGAACT
Organism: Streptomyces sp. NPDC045899; assembly: GCF_056431485.1. Taxonomy (NCBI): domain Bacteria; kingdom Bacillati; phylum Actinomycetota; class Actinomycetes; order Kitasatosporales; family Streptomycetaceae; genus Streptomyces; species Streptomyces sp. NPDC045899. Next base: position 144,181 of record NZ_JBWKKP010000006.1, on the reverse strand, counting down.
CGCAGACACCGACCATCAGATCGGCCACGGGCACGATGTCCGAGGGCAGCAGGATCAACGCGCGGTGGTCACCGCCGGACAGCATGGGGCGCCAGGCCTCGGCCACGGACACGGTGTTGGCGATCATGTCCTTGGCCGTGCGGGGCGTGGGCGTGGGAGTCCCCGTCGTCCCCGTGGTCTGGTAGTACTTCAGCCCCGCGCCGACCGGAACACGCAGGTAGTCCAGAGGGCGTGCCTTGAGGTCGTCCTTGGACGTCGTCGGCAGGCTCTCGAACGCCCGCGCCGAGAACGTGCCGAGTGAGGCGTAGGCGGACACCTGCTCCGCACGGTGCCAGGCCTCGGGGAGCTTCGACGCGTAATGGGCCTCGTCGGAACCGGCTTCGTGGTGGTCAGCGGTCACCTCCCGCTGGATCCGCTCCATGAAGTCGAGGTCACTCCTGGAGTTGATCTTCATATTCCACTCCTTGTTTGCGACGGGTGAGCCGGAGCGCCGGCGCGCCCCCTTCGACCGGGCCTAGGAACCATGGGCCAGCCCCTTGGCGCGCATCAGGAACTCACCGAGGAACCCGTCGTGCGGTACATCCGGATGGACCCAGGACGTCGGCCTGCCCTGGTACACGTTGGAGACGGCGGTGAGTTCGGTGGCCGCGGTGACCAGTGCGTGGTCCGTGGTGTGCAGCGACAGCACCAGCGAGCCGTCGAGGACGTCCAGGGCGTCGCGCTCGAACGGGGCGACCCACACACACGGGAAGGGCACCTCGTACGACAACGAGGGGTCGCGCGCCGATGCCAGTTCCATGACCGCAGGTGTGATCGTCGCCAACGAGCCCGAGCCGCCCAGCCGTTCGACCCGCGGTTCCAGGTGCACGGTCGCGCCCTTCGCCCGGTCCAGGACCGCCTCCACGAGCCGTTCCGCTTCGGCCTGTGGCATGCACGGCAGAAGAGACCCGTCGTCGAGCGGCCCAGTGCGTCGGGTCTCCTTCAGCGCGGCGGCGAGAGCACCGGCGAATCCCGCCGGATCGTGTTCGACCAGCACGCCCGTGGTCGCGGTGCACGCGGTGCCCGCGTGATACAGCGCGCCGTCGAGAGCGATACCGAGTCCGGTGTCCCGGTCCGCGTCGGCGGCCACGACCAGCTTCGAGCGGCCCGGTCCTTGGAGCAGGACGTCCCCGCGGCTGCCGTAGGTGTCGACGACGTCCTGACCGCCGTACACCAGGGCACGGTCCGAGCGCTCGATGATCAGATCCGCCGTGGAGTGCCTGCAGGGTGCCATGACCAGCTGGCCCGCCGGGATCCCCGCCCGCCACAGCGCCGTGACGAGACGGAAGGGGGTGAGCGGGTCCCGGGTGGAGGGGCGTACGACGACCCGGTAACCCAGAGCGAGCGCCTCCGGCCACATGGCGTGGACCCCCGGGCTGTTGCCCGCCGCGTGCACGGCGAAGACGTCTCCGACACGGCGCCACATGGCGCCGACCGACGGAGCCGCCGACACCTCGGTACCGACCGGGGCGCAGCCCGTGGGCCGGGCCGCCGACGGCGCGCGTCCCACATCGCGCAGGGTCCGCGTGATGAGCGCGCCGCATGCACGGACGACGGGCAGGGGCGTACCCGTCAACGACGACACCCGCCGCTCGTGGGCTGCCAGGTCGTCTCCCAGGATCTCCTCGGTCTCGAAGACATCAGCCGCCTTGTGGAGCACCGGCGCCACCTCGGCGACAGGCAGGGGCGGGTGTGCCCGGAGCTGATCGATCCAATGGGAGACGACCAGATCGGGGACGGCGGCCAGGTCAAGGGCCGTCAGACCCGAGGCGTCCGCAACGGCGGTGCGGTTCCGTGTCCGGTACGGCCCGGCCGGACCCAGCGCGGGAATCTCCAGCATGCTCGCTCTCCTGCTCGTTCCAGCGGCTGACGTGGTGTGCGGGCGAAACAGCGGAGGGACGGTCAATGCGCGGCCGCTCGCAGCTCCCGGCGCTGACGGGTCGCTGCCGCGAGGTCCTCCAGAACGTCCACGGTGGCGTCCCACCCCATGCAGGCGTCGGTGACGCTCTGACCGAACCGGGGCTCGTCCGCGCCGAGCTCCTGACGCCCGGGCGCCAGGAAACCCTCCAGCATCACACCGCGGATGTCGGTATTGCCCGCCGTGATCTGCGTTCCGATCTCCCGGGCCACCACGGCCTGTTGTTCGTGATCCTTGCCGCTGTTCCCATGGCTGGCGTCGATCACCAGGCCGGTCGTCAGCCCGACCGCTGACAGCAGTCCCACCGTCTCGCGCACGTTCTCCGCGCGGTAGTTGGGACTGCCTGACGCGCCCCGGAGGACGACATGGCAATCAGGGTTCCCGCTCGTCCGCAGCGTTGCCGCCCGGCCTTCCGGGCCCAGGCCGAGGTAGGCGTGGGATGTGGCGGCGGACCGGATGGCATCGACGGCGACCCCCACGGAACCGGCGCTGCCGTTCTTCATGCCCACCGGCATGGGCAGGCCACTCGCCAGCTGCCGGTGAACCTGGCTCTCCACCGTCCGTGCTCCGATGGCTCCCCAGGAGATCAGGTCGGCCAGGTATGCGGGAACCGTCGGGCTCAGCCACTCCGTTGCGATGGGCAATCCCAGGTCGGCAATCGCCAGCATGAGAGTCCGTGACGTACGGAGTCCCCGGTCGAGGTCCAGACTGCCGTCCAGCATCGGATCGGTGAGCAGCCCGGTCCAACCGACCGTGGTACGGGGCTTCTCCACGTAGACGCGCATGACGACCGCCAAGTCGTCTGCCATCCTGGCGGCCAGCTCGCCCAGTAATCTCGCGTATGCCAGTCCGGCGTTCACGTCGTGGATCGAGCACGGGCCGACGACGACCAGCAGACGGTCGTCCTCTCCGTTCAGCACCCGGCGGGTCATCCGGCGGCCGGCACTCACGGAACGGTCCGCGGCCTCGGTGAGCGGCAGCTCGCTCAAGAGCTCGGCGGGGGTGCTTGCGAAGTGTGTCCGGTACCGCCCACCGATATCGTCCAGCGGAAATCGTTCGGCGGCGGAATCAAGGCTCTCTTCAATCAGCGTGTCAAGACTCTGCATCATTCCTCAATTCGTTCTTGGCAGCGCAATACCGCCGCGTCGACAACGAATCAGTCAGGCGGCCCAGTGACTTCCGACTATCCATCCCTCAGGCTCGGTTGAGCAGACGTGGCGGTGAAGACGCCGCATTCAACCGTCCGGCAAGCACGTGAAACACTGTGCCCAATCACCGATCCGGACCGCTACCCGTGGGGCGTGCAGCAAGCTGTTGTGCACCTAGCTGCACATCATGCGCTGCGGTGTCTGTCCAGACCCGTCCAGGGCGGGCTGCTGAGTTTGCTCCGCCCGTTCAGGGCCGGAGGATCCCAGGAATAGCCGACTTTCCGGAATTCGACGTGCGCCACGGCAGACGGCGCCACGTCACCTCGGCGCAGGTCCCTCGACGATGGCAGTCAGGCCGTCGAGGAGTGCCTTGAGGCCGAATTCGAAGAGCGTGTCGAGACGTAGGTCGTAGCCGTCCTCGAAGGCTCCGACGACCTTGGTGAAGGTCGGGAAGCGGCCGGATTGCATCAGCTCTTGGAGGGCGGGGGCACGGCTGTCCATCCACTGGTCCTCCGACTGGCCCGTGGCGGCTTCGGCGTGCGCTTCCATCTCCAGGTGCGTCGCCAGGCCCTGGACATGGCTGTAGAGCAGGACGTGGATGTCGAACAGTCTCGTGGGGTCGAGGCCGTGGCCGTCGAGGGCACCCAGGACCCACTCGCCGTGGACCATCAGGTTCGGCACGAGCAACGGGCGCGTGAGGGAACCGAGCTGAGCCAGCCATGGGTGCTTCCGGTACAGGCCCCACAGCGTCCGGGCACCCAGCTCTACACGGGTACGCCAGTCCTCGGGCGCGTCCCCACGGTAGGTCTCCTCGCCGAACGCGGCGTCGGCCATGTGCAGGACGAGGTCTTCCTTGCCCGCGACGTACCGGTAGGTCGACATCGCCGCGACGCCGAGCCGGGCCGCGACGCCACGCATGGAGAGCGCCGAGAGCCCTTCGGCGTCGGCGATCTCGATGGCGGTACGGACGATGCGGGCGAGGCTCAGCTCCTGCTCGGGGTCCGGAGCGGGTGACGGGCGCCTGCGGGGCGGAGCGGCGGGGGCGGTTCCGGCGACGACCGTGCCGATCCGGGGCCGGGACTCGACAAGTCCCTCCAGGCGCAGGGTGGTCAGGGCCTTGGTGGCGGTGGCGAGCGCGACGCCCCATTCCCCGGCGATCCGGCGAGTCGAGGGAACCCGGTCCCCGGGGGCGAGTTCACCCTCCGCGATGCGCCGCCGGATCGCGGCGACGATACGCAGATAGGGCGGATCACCGGCAGCTCCCGTGGGCTTCGTCACGTCCTGCCACCTTCCCCTCCTGTACTAGTGCAGAGAGTAGCAGCGGCAACGCGGAACGGACGGCGCCTGTCCTAGTACACGCCGCGCATATGGCCAGTTGAAGGGCCTGCACGTACGACGTACGTTCAATCCACGTACACCGTACAGAGCGCTGAAGGAGCTTCTCATGCAGACCGTACTCATCTCCGGCGGCGGCATCGCGGGACCCGTCCTCGCCTACTGGCTGCGCCGCCGCGGCTTCGCGCCCACCGTCGTCGAACGCGCCCCGGGCCCACGCCCCGGCGGCCAGGCGGTGGACATCCGCGGCGTCGCGCTCGACGTCGTGGAGCGGATGGGCCTGCTGGAGCACGCGAGCCGCGTACGGACCCGGATGCGCGGCATGTCGATCCTCGACCCCGACGGCCACGAGACCGACCGTTCCACCGAGGCGACCTTCAGCAGCGGCCGGCTCGACAGCGAAGACATCGAGGTGCTGCGCGAGGACCTGGTCCGGATCGTGTACGAGCACACGCGCACGGGCGTGGAGTACCTCTTCGGTGACAGTGTCACCGCGCTCGACGAGGACGGGACCGGCGTGCGCGTCGACTTCGCACACGGACCGTCCCGCACCTTCGACCTCGTGGTCGGAGCCGACGGCCTCCACTCCACCGTACGGCGCCTGGCCTTCGGTCCGGAGGAGCGTTTCACCCACCACCTGGGGAGCTGCCTCTCGGTGTTCAGCGCGGACAACTTCCTCGGCTTGGACAACTGGCAGATATGGCTCCGGGACGGCGACACGGGCTTCGGCATCATGCCCGTGCGCGACAACACCGAACTGAGGATCGCCTTCGGCTTCGAGTCCGCTCCCCTCGCCCACGACCTCCTCGACGCCGCGACGCTGCGGCAGCTCGTCGTGGACAAGCTCGCGTCGTTGCGATGGGAAGGGACCCGCCTGGCCGAGGCCGCACGGAAGGCACCCGACTTCTACTGCGACGCCATGGCCCAGATCCGCATGGACCAGTGGTCGCGGGGTCGGGTGGCCCTGCTCGGAGACGCCGGCTACTGCCCCTCCCCTCTCTCGGGGCAGGGCACCAGCCTGGCCCTCGTGGGCGCCCATGTGCTGGCCGACTGCCTCGCCCGGGCCCAGGGCGACCACCGCACCGGGTACGCCGACTACGAGAAGCGGATGCGCCCCTTCGTCACCCTCAACCAGGCCCTGGCCACCGAGAATCCCGGCGGACCCGCCCCGGAGGAATCCGTGGCGCACGCCAAGAACGCACTCTCACTGGACGGCTGATCTCCGCGGCAGGTGCACCGCCCGGAAGCCTCCTCCTGGCCGATCGGCGCTTCGACCTGGTGATCGGGTGGCGAAGCGGTGGTGTCGGTGGCGTGTCAGGGGTTGTCGGTCCCATGTCGGTGGGACCTGGGACCTGGGACCTTTCAAGAGGTCCTGCGGGGTACTCATCCGGCTGTGGAAGGCCGTTTCCACTCCCCACCCGAAGTCACGGAGGACATATGACGATCACCGTCCGACCCGGAAGCACCGTGATGTTCACGGGCGATTCGATCACCGACTGCCAACGGCTGGCCAGTGAAGACGGCCTCGGGTTCGGCTACCCGCTGCGCGTGGCGGGCGAATGGGGACTCCGACATCCGGACCGCCCCGTGACCTGGCTGAACACCGGAATCAGCGGCAACAAGGTGATGGACCTCGAAGCCCGCTGGCAGGCAGACGTACTCGATGCGCACCCGGACGTGGTGTCGATCCTCGTCGGGGTCAACGACATGGGCTGGCACACGCTGGACCCGGAGGGGTACGTGATCCCGGCGGAGGGGTTCGCAGCAGGCTATGACCGCCTCCTCGCGCCCCTCGCCGAGGCGGGCACCGAACTGATCCTCATCGAGCCGTTCCTCCTGCCGATCCACGGTGTCATCGAGGCCGGGGACACACTCATCGGAGAAGAGGAGCGAAAGCTGTGGCGCACCGACCTGGACCCGAAGATCCAGGCCGTGCGCAACCTCGCCCGTAAGTACAGCGCACAACTCCTCGACGCCGACGGCATGTTCGCCGCGCGTGTCGCGAAGACCGGGCCGGAGTACTGGGCCGCGGACGGCGTGCACCCGACACCGGCCGGACACGACGCACTCGCGGCGGCCTGGCTGCGCCTGGTCGAGTGAGGGAACGTCCGGCCCATCGTCGGCCCGGTCACCGGGTCAGCGGCGGTGTGGGCCAACGGCTGTACGAGGGTCGTGGCGCCCCGTGGTATCCGTCAGCCAATCCCGCCGCACCAGTGGCAGTGTGTCCTCCACAGCAGAGACGTCATTGACGGGCAGCCATACCTCGAAGCGTGCTCCGGAACGCCCGTCGGGGCGGTCCTGCACGGTGACCCTGCCTTGGTGCAAGGCGATCTGCTGGGCGACCAGAGTCAGGCCGAGACCTGAGCCGGGACTGTTCGGACCCCGCCGGAAACGTTCGAAGATCTCTTCGCGCCGCGCGTCCGGGACACCTGGCCCGAGATCGTCCACCGTGAGCAGCGCCGCCGGACGATCCTGCCCGCGGGACGGGTGCAGTGCCACATCGATGCGAGCGTGACCTCCGTCCGTGCGTCCGTGTGTCCACGCGTTGGTCAGCAGGTTGCCGACGGCTGAGCGCAACCCCTGCTCCCAGCCGTGTACCAGCAGTCCCGCGGAGGCTTGTACGGACACCGCCGCGTCCGGGTACGCGCGGCGCAGGTCAGCGGCCGAGTCCTCCACCACCTCGGCCAGGTCCACGGGCGTGAACGCGTCCGCCTCGACCAGGTCGCCCTGGCCCAGTGTCTTGAGCATCACCAGCAGTCCGAGCAACCGGGTGTGCTCACGCCCCAGATCCTCCAGCACCTCGGTCCGGTCGATGACGTCGAGCTCGGTGTGCATGGTGAGGATGTCAAGATTGGTCCGCATGCTCATCAACGGAGTGCGCAGCTCGTGGGAAGCGGCCGTGGTGAACGAACGTGCCGTGGCGAGGGCCTCGTCGGTGCGGGCCGCCTGTTCGTCGTAGCGGGCGAACACGCTCTGCACGGTACGGGCCAGTTCGTCGACCTCGGTGATGCGGGTCGGTGTGTGCTCCAGGCGTGTGGTGCGGTTCCTGGGGTCCAGCCCGCTCGTCCGGCGTTGCAGTCGCCGTAGCGGCAGGACCGCGCGGGCGGAGATCGCCCAGGTGATGAGCCCGGCCAAGGGCGCGGCCAACAGGGTGACCGTCACGACCCGCTTGCGCACCAAGGAGATCTCCGCCTGGTAGGCACTGTCCGGGGCGAAGATCCATAGATTCGGGGTGCTTCCCCGCCCTGCGGTGTACACACGTCGCGACAGGACATGCCAGGTCTCGCCACCGGAACGCACGGTGACGGGATTCGGGGCACGGGCGGGCAACCGGATGTCACCGTCGGGCTGCGGACCAGCCGATATCGTACCGTCCGGGCCGGACAGCCGGATCCCCATGTCACGTGCAGCCCCCTCCAGCCGCCGCCGCGACTTCTCGGCGATGACCGGCTGATCGTCTTCTCTCGCGTGCAGGTACCTGTTGGCGTTCTGGGACACGGCCGTGGCCCGGGCGCTCAGTTGTGCGTCCTGGTGCACGCGCAGGTCATCGGCGACCAGACGCAGCAGCAGCCAACCGGTGGCGAGGACCAGCAGAGGCACGCTCACACCCACTCCGAGGGCAAGGCGCGTGGACAGCCTCACGCTCCACCTCCAGCCGACCGGTCCATGTGATGCGGACGCTGCTCACGCAGGACGAAGCCGAATCCACGAACGGTGTGCAGCATCCGGGGACGTCCGTCGGCTTCCAACTTGCGCCTCAGATAGCTGACGAAGGTGTCCACCACATCGGAGCGCACCTGGAAGTCGTAACCCCACACCCGATCCATCAACTGATCGCGGGTCAGCACGACCTCGGCGTTGCGGGCCAGGACCTCGAGCAGCTCGAACTCCCGCCGTGTCAGGTTCAGCAACCGCCCGTCCACGGACGCCTCGCGGGTGGCCGGTTCGAGCACCAGGCCGCCGACCCGCACCCGGTCGACCGCGGTGAGCGGGCGACGGCGCAGCAGGGCACGCACCCGCAGTTCCAGCTCCTGGAGGGCGAAAGGCTTGACCAGGTAGTCGTCTCCCCCGGCTTGCAGCCCGGCGATCCGGTCGTCGAGCTCGTCGAGAGCGGAGAGCATCAGCACCGGCACGTCGTCGCCGGCCTCGCGCAGAGTGCGGCACACGTCGATACCGCTCACATCAGGCATGCAGATGTCCAGTACCACGACATCGGGCTGGTCGGCCCGCGCCACCTCCAGCGCGGCATGGCCGCCACCGGCCAGCGTCACCTCGTAACCGCTCAGCTGGAGCCCTCTCTTCAGCGAGCGCCGGGTGGCATCGTCGTCATCGGCCACGAGCACCCGTCCGGCACTGCCGGTCATGCGTACCTCCGCGATCGTCGTGGGTGATACCCCAGCCCGGCTTCCGGGGCCGTCATGCTACGCGCCCCCGGACTCCTGACGAACTCAGGGAACCGTCGGCGACAGCGCTGCCAGGCGGCCGATATCCGCGGATCGTCGGTGCAGCAGCAGGGCGAGACCACCGAGAGCGGCGCCCACGTCACCGAGCTTGGCCGGACGGACACGGAGTGGCGTCCGCGAACCCCAGCAGGTCACGTGCGCGTCCAGTTCGCGCCGCAGCGGCTCCATCAGAGCCGGACCGGTGTCGGTCAGCTCACCGCCCAGGACGACGAGGCTGGGGCCGAATGCGTTGCACAGGTCGGCCAAGACCTTGCCGACATACGCACCGGCACGTGCCAGCGCCGAGTACGCGGCCTGGTCGCCCGCTTCCAGCGCGGCCATCAACTGCGGCACATCCGTGGCGGATCCGTGAGCATCGAGCACGGCACCGATCGACGCCACGGTCTCCAGGCATCCCACCCGCCCACATGTGCAGGGACCGCCTTCGGGGCCGACGGTGATGTGGCCGAACTGTCCCGACAATCCGTGGGCCCCTCGGTGCAGGGTTCCTCCCACCACGAGGCCACCTCCGACCGTGTGCGACAGGCACAGGTACAGGACGTCCTGCTCATCGATGGCCGCGCCCCAGGTACGTTCGGCCAAGGTAGCCAGTCGCGTGTTGCTGTCGAGGTACGCCGGGATACCGAACCGCTCGCTCACCAGTGCCGACACGGCGTTCCGACGGATCGAGCCGGGTGCGTCGTCCTCGAGGGGGCCGACCGGGCCGGTCACCCCCACACCGATGCCGTCGATCGCGTCCAGCCGCGGAGTTCCACCCGTCAGGGTGCGGGTCAGCCGTCGCGCGACGTCGACACGCTCCTCCCACGATGCGTCGGGAGCGTGTGGCTCGCTCGCACTGCTGATGCTCCCGTGCACCGAGGTCATGGCCGCCACCCGTACGGCCTGCCGGGCGAAGTCGATACCGAGCAGATCGGCGGGCCGGGAGTTCAAGGACAGCGTCTCCGCCGGGCGGCCACGCCTCCGCCCGTCGACCTTCGGCACCGAGGCGTTCACAGCCCCACTGTCCATGAGCACGCCGACCACGTCGTAGAGCGTGGTACGCGACAAGCCGCAGAGATCCCCCAACTCGCTCCGGGTCAGCGGGCCGTGTCGGCGCAACAGCCCCATGACCAGACTTTCGTGCTTGCTCCTCGACTGTGACACGCCAGCTTGCTGCCGGATCGCCTCCGGATGCCTGGGAGATCGCATCACTTCTCTTATCAATTCCATGAGGTTGGCCTCTTCTGGCTCATGTCGCTTCCGGGACTGCCGTGCCTCTCGACGAGCGCTCAGCTCGACCGCGGCGCGTTGTGGAACTCCGGAGCCGAGACCGTAGGAGATGACCTTGTGTGATTCCTGTGACACTACGTCAGGGCGACAAGACATCGTTCATGGCTGGAGCGGCGAAGGGGGCGACGCGCAGCGAACCGGCGCCCACACCCGGCGTCACCTGCCTCCGCGGTGTGCGGTGACTTCTTCCGGCGGGAAGGGAAATAATCCGCACTTCTCATCTTGTGGTCACCAGCACGTGGTCCGCACCATGGTGCGTCGGTTCCGGCATCCTTCAGGCCAAGCCCCCCGCGGCCGCAGTCGAGCGGCTCCAACTCGGTGTGCTCCTCGGGGGACGAGCCATGAACCGGACCTACCAGCCCACTACTCGAGCCACGGGGGCAGGACCGCGTGAAAGGCAACAAGGTGTCCGACACCCACCTTCACACCCTGGACGGAGTCAGGGACCACTGGCTCGACCACGGCTTCGCGACCGGCCACGCCGACCGCGGCGAGGCCGAGGCCGGCGTGGCCGACGCCTATCGCGCGGCGGGCCTGGAGCCTCCGACCGTGTTCATCTGGCTCGACTCCCCCTTGGCCGGAGCCGTCGGAGCCTGGCTGCTGGCGGGCGCGGAGGGCCCCCGGCCCCCAGTGGAGGCACGGATCCGGGGCCCGGTCGAGGCTCTCATCCGAGCCCGGCTCCAGATCCAGGGCCAGGCCGAAGCCGACCGGCAAGTGTGGGCCCGGATCCGGGATCACGTCGGGGAGCAGGTCCGGGACCGGGTGCGGGATCAGATCCCAGGCCATGTCGTACGCCGGGTCCGGGCCTTGCTCCAGGAGGAGTTCGGGGCTGGGACCGGGGCCATGGACGAGGGTCAGGTCTGGGCCCACTTCTGGGATCGTGTCCACGGCCTCAAGTTCGGGGAGCAGATCCGAGACCTTGTACGGGCCCAGGTCCGGGATCGGCTCGGGGTGGAGATCCCCAGGTCGATACCTGGCCAGCACGGCGCCGAATGGCTGGCGCTCTGGGACTACTTCCGTTGCCACTGGTCCGTGGCGGAGGCTGACCGACTCACCGGCATCATGCGTGTCGCGCGGTCGGCCGGGCGGTGGTGGCCCTTCGAACACGCCGTCATCCTCACCGAGCGCCCCACCGTACTGCACCGTGATGACCAGGGCCGACCGCACTGCGAACGCGGCCCGGCCATCGTCTACCGCGACGGGTTCGCAGTCTGGGCCTGGCACGGCGTACGTCTACCCGGAGATGCGCGCCCCACGCGACCGGCCATCAGCCGCGGGAGGCGCGACTTCGAGACCGAGGCCCTCGTCGTGCGCACGGACCACTCGGACGACGAAGCATGGCGGGCCGTCGTCGACCTGCTCAGCCGGCCCGAGGGCGAGTTCGAGGTACACACCCATATCGTCGACGATCGCGCGTTCTCCGGGGCGGGCCCGGATGAGGTGGCGCTGTCCGCCCTGGCCGGCGACCAGAGACTCGAAGTGGTGTTCCTGGCCGATGCCGCCACGATGAAGGACCATACCCTTCTCGCCGTCTCCACCAGATGCGAGGAGCTGGACGACGAGGACGAAGGAGACGATGCGGAAGAGCTGGGACGTGAGTTCCGCCTGCTGCCGTCGCTGGTCCATCTCACGCATGTGAACCTGGCCATCGGGCACTCGGACTTCTGGGGATTCGCGTACGAGGCGGCGCGAGCCCCGGACAACACCCTGCGATGGTGATCACGTAGGTCCTGCCTGTGCCGCGGTCGGCGAAGGAGGAGGCCGGTCCACGCCCTTCGACAGCTTCGGCGCGCTCGTCACGGCCACGCAGGAGAAGCGCGGGTGTCCGAAGGCTGTCGTCGACCAGGCGCCGGACAGCGGGTGGCCCCGGCGGAGCACACCGGGGCCACCCGCGCTGCGGCCGGGGCCCCGCCTCACCCGCGGGTGAAGATCCACTCGTGGTTGTTCCGCTTCTCCGGCGCACAGGGCGAGATGAGCAGATCGCGGATCTTGCTCTTGGCCGCGTGGGAGTCCAGGCACATGTGGTGACTGGCGGCGTTGCGGATCCAGAAGCGGCCGTCGTGCCGCTTGTCCAGCCACCACAGCTGATTGTCAGCGGTGGTGCCCTGGCACGGAGCCTCCTTGACCTTCTCCCCCTTCTTGGCAGCCCCGCCTCCGGGCAGGTCCAGGCACTTCCCGGCCTTGACGTTGCGGATGACGAACAGCGGTGCTCCGCCGGAGCCACCGCCTTGGGACTTCTTCTGCACGGTCCACAGCTGGTTGTCGTGGGTACGGTTGTTGCACTTGGCCTGGATGATCCGGCCGCCGTCGGCCCCCTTGCCGTATCCGGGGATGTCCACGCAGGTCTTGTTCGCATTGTTCTTGATCAATGTCCGGGACAGTACCGCGGGGAGCGCGTGGGAGTGTGTCCCGTTCCCTCCGTCCGTCTTCCCTCCGTCCGTCTTCCCTCCCCCCGTTCGTGGCCTCCCCTCCCTGTCATCCATTCCGCCCTCGGTCTTCCCGCCTTCCTGGTGCCCCGCGTCCTCCCCTTCGCCCTCTTCCCCCGTCGGCGGGCCGGACCCCGCCGGGTCCGAGTCGTCCTCCCCCTCCGACGGCGGAGCAGACCTCTTCTTCCCGTCCTTCGTTTCCCCGGCGGCGGGGGATTCGGCCACGAACTCGCCCTGCTTCGAGCCGTCGTCACCCAGAACCGTGTCGGCGGAGGAGGCCACCTTCTTTCTGTCGTCCTCATCCTGGCTGGTCACCATGACGATCAGGGGCACGACGATGAGGATCGCCCCCGCCATGGCGGCGCCGGCGAGCATGGGCTTCTTGGGATGGCCGGGGGAACCGACGTCTCCGCCCCGGGGACCATGACCCGGGGCCGCGACCGTGGCGGCCGCCGCGGTTTCTCCACCGGCCCGAGTCTCAGCGAACGCGGCGGTGCTCGCGCTCAGGCCGATACGGGAGGCCCAGGCGCGGATACCGCCGTTGGACCGCTGGCCGGTCGTCGGTTCCTCCCCGGCCGCGGCCTCGTCCTCGCCTCCGCCGCGTGCCTCAGGTGCCGCCGGATTCCGGCCCGTGCGGGCGCCGCCGTCCGGCTCGGCGGTGGCGACGGTGGCCGGACCGCCGCTCGTGGCCATCCAGCGGCGCACAGCCGGTGCCGCCCCGCCCGCGGAGTCACCTTCCCCTCGCTCGCCGGTGGCCGTCCGGGTGCGTCGTGGTCCGGTGGAGGGGCCGGGAGATGAGTCGGGTGCGGCCGACGTACCGCCGACAGCGGAGGTTTCGCCGACGGCGGGCGGGTCACCGCGCACCGAGGTCGACTCCGGCCCATACGACGCCGACCCCGCGGCCGACAGACCGCTGGACGTCGTGGAACCACCGGCCTGGTGCTGATCGGACATGCGTTTCTCCTCCCGGCCATGAAGACGAGACCCATGGCGCTGGGGTGGTGTTGACAGGGGTCGGTACGACGGTGGGCCGCAGTGTCCTGCGGGGCCGTGGGCCGGCGGCGTGCCGGATGTCCCCGCGGCTGCTCACCGGCAACCGGGCTCGAATGGGGGCCGCCACCTCGCCGGTACAACGGCGCTCCCCGGCTGACGACTGACCAGACACCATCGACAGCGGATGCCTCGTCAAATGTGCGGGCAACACCGCCCTACACACAAGACATGTGAGTCCGGAAAAAACGGTCCTGATCGCGGATTAAATGTTTCGAGCCGTTGGCCGCGTGAACACTGCGGCTACCCTGTCCTACTGATGAGCCCGGCTCAGCCTGTGTCTGGGATGCTCGGAATTCCTCCGTATTTATTCCGGGGATGAGAGACAAAGCGCGGGCCTTCGAGAGGTTACAGTGAGGGCGATCGGCCGCATATCCGGTGCGTATTCGGCTGGAAGAAAGGCGGCGATACACCCCTGAGGTGTGTGCCGAGGAGGCACTGTCGAGAGAGGCATTTACGCGTGATGAGATTCGGAAGCTCGAAGTGGATACCCGTCAACTGGATCGTCGGCGTATGTTTGGTGGCGGTGGCTCCCGCTGTCACGGCATGTTCAAGCAGTTCCACGAAGGCGAAGGGCGCAGGAGGCTCCTCCGCGGATCACTCGGCCTCCGAGGGCACCCCGTCTTCCCAGGGCTCTCCGCCCGCGAAGGGGAGTTCTGGTGATCAGTCCACAGCGCAGGGAGCGGTTGCCGAGTGGGTCACCGCGATCGTCCAGGACCGCTCCCAGAAGGCGTGCTTGCTCATGGCCGCACCGGCCAAGGACTCCGCACCCCCGAAGCCCAACACCGCGGCGATGTGCGGAAGTAAGTCGCCGCAGACGCGGCAGGCGAAGAAGCAGCTCCACTCCCTCCACACGTCGTTCACCCCCGAGCAGCCGAAGAACCCCCCGGAGGTGGAGGTCGCCAAGGTCCCGGCGTCGGACGGGGCCGCGACGGTAGACGGGGAGCAGGTGACCGTTGACGGCCAGACACTCAAGGCCATCATGCTCTCGCATTCCACCGGAGTGACGGAGGACCAGACCAGCCTCAAGATCGTGGCCACCAAGATGGACGGTCGCTGGTATGTGACCGATCTGCGGATCTCCGCCGGCTGACACCGCCCGATCTGATTTGCCCTCTGCGTCGAAACAGGGAACAGACTCACCGGAAGTTTTCCATGTATCAATTTACGGCCGTCATCCATTACCCGCTGGACCTGGCAGGCATTTTCGCCTTCGCCCTGTGCGGGGCACTGCTCGCCGTCCGCAGGGACTTCGGCCTCTTCGGCACAGTGGTCCTCGCCGAAGTCACCGGAGTGGGTGGTGGGCTGTTCCGCGACATCGTGCTCGGTGTCACTCCCATCGCCTTCACCGACCTGGGCTACGCCCTCGCTCCTGTCCCTGCGGCGGGCATCGTCTTTTTCAGCCTCACCACCCAACGCCACCCGATGGTGTGCCAGGTTCTCGACGCGGCGGCCCTCGGCCTGTTCAGCGTCACCGGAACGATAAAGGGGCTGGCACATGGATTCGGGCCGCTTGCTTCCGTGGCACTGGGTATCGCCACGGCCGTCGGCGGGGGCACCTTCAGCAGTGTGCTCGCGCGTGAGATTCCCCCGGTGCTGCGCTGGGACCAGGACCTGTACGCGCTGCCCGCGGTGACGGGGGCCGGCGGGGTGGCGGCTCTTCACTGGATGCGGATGCTGACCATCCCCACCGCGGTGTGGGTGGGCATCGCCGCGTTTGTCATCCGGCTGCTCGCACTGCACTTCCGCTGGAGGGCTCCGCGGTCGCTGGTCTGGCGTTCACGGCAGTCAGCGGGATCTCCGCCACCACCGGCCGTGGTACCGGTGTTCCAAGCCACGCTGCCACCACGTCAGAACCTCGAGCACACGCTGCGTATGCGGTCTTCTGATGTGTCGCCATATGGACAGAGGCGCGAGCACACGCTCCAACTGCGGCTCCCCATGGTCGAGGGCTCCGCGATCCGCCGTACACCAACGCACAGGACACATACCGCTCACCACCGGGCACCTGCCCAGGGCAGGGACGACCTCCCCACCTGACGGTGACGGTCATACCTCAACCAAGCGCTGGTCAACGCATGTCCCTCTCCTCTGGATCGCTCGTCATGGAACACCTCGTCACACACACCCCGGCTGTGGCACCGACGGTCCTTTCGCTGAACCACACCGCCACCGCGCCCTTGCTGGGCGGGCTGCGGAGCGCACGGCCCTTCCCGGCACAGCTGCACCGCTGGGGCTCGGTGCCGGCCTACGTACGCCTGCTGGACAGCGGATGCCCCATGGCGGTCCTGGACGTCCCCAGCGCACGGTCGACCGTAGACCTGGAGCGCCGTGTTCGTGCTCTGAGCCGACTCGCACCGGTCAGCGTCCTGGTGCCGGCGGGCACCAACACCCTGCCCCTCTTCGGCGCCAACGCTCACAACGTCCTCGACCGCGGCCTCCCGGCGAGGGAATTGGCCGCCAGACTCGCCGCCGACCGGCGCCGGCTGGGGACAGCGGCGGCCACTTCAACACCAGAGCGCGTTCGCCTTTCTCCCCTGTCGCCACCGCATCGCGACTCACAGAAGCTGCTCCTCAGAATGCTCCTGAGCGGCACCGGCCCCTGGTGCTGTCACGAACTGCGCGTGCTGTTGGGATCCGCGGAACGTCCTCTCAGCAGACCGACCCTGCACGCTCGGGTGCTCCGCCTGATGTCCTATGCCACCGCCTTCCGGGCGGCCATGCGCATCGAGGTCCACTACGGACGGACCACCTACTCCACACGCCCATGAGTCGCCCACGCCAACGCGCGGGATCGGCCTGGCCGCACATCATCTTTCCAGTGCCGAACGAATTACTGCACTCCGGGCTGCCGCCGCCCATTCAATCGTGCTCGGCAGAACGGAATATGGGCGTCCGCAGATGGGCCACAAGCATTCCACAAAGTCGGGTCCTACCGTTTCCGGCGATACCAGATCCCGAGGAGGACTACTCATGCGCGGCATCCGACACCGCCGTACGGCCACAGCCGGATTGTGCATGGCAGTGATCGCCACATTGCTGACATCGTGCCTGGGAAGGGCGGACACCGCTCAGACCGGCAGCAGCCATGCGGCAGCCGACAGCACCACGTCCGCGGCGCACAAGCCCAACATCGTCTATGTGCTCGCCGACGACCTCTCATCCAACCTCATGCAGTACATGCCGCATGTGAAGGAGATGGAGAAGAGCGGTACCTCGTTCCCCAATCTCTTCACCACCGACTCATTGTGCTGCCCGTCACGCTCGTCCATCTTCACCGGTCAGCACCCGCACAACACCGGTGTCTTCACCAACAACGGCGATGACGGCGGCTACGGCGCCTTCATGAAGAACGGCAACGAAGACAAGTGCTTCGCTCCCGCTCTGCAACACGTCGGCTATCGGACCGGATTCATGGGGAAGTACCTGAACGGCTACCGGCCGAAGGACAAGTACGTCCCGCCCGGCTGGGACGAGTGGGACGTCGCCGGCGACGGCTACCGCAACTACGACTACGAACTGAATGAGAACGGCCACGTCAGGTCCTACGGGGAGGACCCCCAGGACTATCTGACGGATGTGCTCGCGAAGAAGGCGACGTCCTTCGTCGACTCCTCCGCGAAGGCGGACAAGCCGTTCATGCTGACGGTGGCGACGTTCGCTCCCCACGCCCCCGCCACCCCGGCACCGCGCCACGCCGACACGTTCCCCACCCTCAAGGCCCCCCGCACACCCGCCTACGACAAGATCTCCCAGTCGCCGCCGGGATGGCAGCGCACCCTCAAGCCCCTGACGGTCAAGGACGAAAAGCAGATCGACCGGAAGTTCCGCCAGCGGGTGCGCTCCGTGCAGGCGGTGGACGAGATGATCGGCCGTCTGAAGAGCCGGCTCAAGGAGAAGGGCCTGGCGGACAACACCTATCTGGTGTTCGGATCGGACAACGGCTTCCACATGGGTGAGCACCGGCTCCGCCCGGGCAAGCAGACCCCCTACGACACGGACATCAGGGTGCCGATGGTGGTCACGGGACCCGGCGTGCCGGCCGGGGGGCGCGTCTCCCAACTGGCCGAGAACATCGACCTCAACCCCACCTTCCTGGAACTCGCCGGAGTGAAGCCGCCGTCGACCGTCGACGGACGGAGCCTCAGCGGGCTGCTGCACGGCCGGCGGACGGATGACTGGCGCGATGCCGTGCTCATCGAACACCACCACACGAAGTCCAAGAAGAACGACCCGGACGCGGGCCCGGACGACGCCGGCAACCCGCCCAGCTACGAGGCCATCAGGACCGCGGACGCCCTCTACGTCGAATACGGCGACGGGGAGCGGGAGTACTACGACACCCGGTCCGACCCGTACCAGCTCAAGAACCTGGAGGCGTCCCTTCCGGCCGAGAAGCGCGCTTCCCTGCACAAGACCCTCACCGCGCTCAAGAACTGCAAGGGCGCGAAGAGCTGCCAGGCCGCGGCCCGTGTCCAGAAGTGACGGCGCAGGACCTTGGCGATTCCTCAGGAGGCATACATGAACGGAGTCAATCGGCGCGACTTCCTGCACGGTGCGGCGGCCCTCTCGGTCGGCGTCGCCCTCGCGGGATGCGACCCGGACGGCTCCCCGGATGAGGGCAACGGACCGGACAGTGCCGGTCCGGTCATCGCCGTCAGCACTCAGCACGTCCTCTCCGAGGTGAGTCGGCTGATGACCGGGGTCAACGGCGCCAAGTGGTACAGGAACGCCTACGGCCTGTGGGATCCAGAGGCCGACGCTCCCGTACCGGATGCCGTCAAGAAGATGAAGGAGAGTGGTATCACCCTCGTACGGTATCCGGGCGGAACCTCGTCCAACCTGTACCACTGGAAGGGGGCCGTGGGGCCCCAATCGGGCCGGACCCACCAGGTCGAGGGGCAGCACGGGGAGCAGGTGGACAGCAGGTACGGCCCGGACGAGTACATGTCCGTCATCAAGGAGATCGACGGTACGCCGCAGATCATGGCGCCGTTCGCGAATTCGACCCCCCAGGAAATCGCCGACTGGGTGGCGTACATGAATGCCCCGCAAGGAACCAAGTGGGGGAAGGTGCGGGCGGCGAACGGTCATCCCGAGCCCTACGGTGTGCGTCGCTGGGAGATCGGCAACGAACTCTTCGGGAAGCACCAGCGCTACTGGATGAGCTCAAATGACGAGAAGGCCATCAAACAGTACGCGTTCGGTGGTAAGCAGCGGCAGCGAGGTCAGCGCGTCGGACAACCGACTGATCACAGTTCCGCAGCCTCGGTCAGCAGCGGCCGACCGAGCCAGACCTTCACCGTGTGGTATCCGCCCGTGGTACCCAGGAGCCAGGCGATCCATGTCGCCGGCGCCAAGTGGCGTGAGGTCAGCGACTTGTCCTCAGCGGACGCGAAAGCCGAGGTCTACACGTTCGAGCCGAAGAGCGGCACGATCCGGTTCGGCAACGGCCGGCACGGCGCAGTCCCCCCGAAAGGGGCGAAGATCACCGCCGACTATGTCTCCGGGCCGCATGCCGGTTTCGTCGACTACTACAGGGCGATGAAGGCCGTCGACCCCACGATCGACGTACTGGCCGTCTGGGCGCCCATCGATGACGGAAAACTCGTGACCGGAAAGATGAGCTTCCCTCGACTCATGGCCGAGCACGGCCATGCCGACGACTACGACGGTATGACCATTCATCCCTACACGAATTTCTCGCGGGACCTTCATGTCACCAGCTTCCCCGACAAGCGAGCCGGCCACGACTACCAGATGCTGGGAGAGGCGGCCGCCGGAAAGATGGTCACCGACCTCATCCATGAGGTGCACAAGTACGGCAAGAAGAAGGCATATGTGGCGGTCTCCGAATGCGGTGCGCTCTTCTTCGGCGAGGAACGCAGCACGGAAGGCTACCCCGAGTATCCGTATGCGATGTCGCATGTCCTCTACATCGCATCTCAGTGGGCGCGATTCAGCAACGTCGGTGTGCCCTGGACGGCAAGCAATGACCTGATCAGCCATAAGCCGGGCCCATCGCGCACCATCTTCGGAGGTGCTCCGGAATTCGCGCGTATGCCGGAAGCCGTGCTGCGCGAGCAGCTCAAGGATGTCTTCCAGGGGGGCGGCAAGGTCGTTGACAGCAAGGTGAACGACAACGTCGGCGTGGCCACGCGCGAGACCCCGCTGGGCTCCGCCTACGAGGCGCTGGTGACAACTGCCACCATCGACCGGGACGGGGCCCTCAACGTCCTGGTGGTGAATCGCTCACCGGACAAGGACGTCACGGCACACATCGCTCCGGATGACTTCACACCTGCCGAAACGGTCGACGTGTCCGTGGTCGCCGGGAGGACGTACTACGACTTCAACAGTGAGCAGCGACCGGACGCCGTCAAGATCGAGAAGTCACAGGCCAAGGTAAAGGGAAAGACATTGGACTGGGCCTTCAAGGCGCATTCGGTGACCCTGTTGCGCTTCGCGAGTCGAGGCTGATCGCTGATCCCCCGGCGAGGTGGATGCGGGGGGTGGTGAGGGAACTCGGCGAAGGGTTCGTTGCAGTAGTCGCCCGGCTCGGTGCCCGGGGGCGATGCCGTCCACGGACGCGACCAGGCCGCCGCGTGGACTTCACCCGCGAATCTTCTGTGTCCACCTCCCGTTCGGGGCCGCTGCGGATCTGGCGGCCCCGAACGGTGTCGCGTCCCCGACGCTTCACAGACAGCTCTGCGCACCACCGGACTTCGGTGCTCCGATGCCGAGCAGATCCGGTGGGGGCCGCTCCCCCTCGCCCTCCGCTTCGTAGCGCTTCAGGTCGGCCATGGCCGACCGCAGATCGCTCATCGTGATGAGCTGTCCCACCGGAGCGGAGGAGCTGAGGAACAGCACCTCCTTTCCCTCAGGCAACCGGTCCAGGAGGTCGGGGACGAACATCACCTCGTGCGGAGGCAGCTTGTTCCCCTCCAGATTCGGTGCCGGAGAGAAGACGGGTACGGCGGACGAGCCGTCGGGGGCCTCGGTGACTGTCGGCTCTCCGCCGTCGTCGACACACACGGCCACTTCGGCGTCCGCGAGGACCAGGGCGAACAGCTCTTGTGAGCCGTAGCCGGTGGCGACGAGGCGTACCGCGGCGTCGCTGGGGCTGACCGGCGCGGCCCAGCCGTACGCGTCCGGTGAGGGCCGGTACTCGGTGTTCTCCTCCCATTCGACGATCTCCCCGTGCTCGTCGCTGCGCCAGCGTCCGAGTATCGCCCAGCACGGCGGGGGTTCGCCCTCTTCACCCTCCCAATGCCGGTCGATCACCGACAGCCACTGGCGTGGTGCCACTTGGGCCGCCGAGACGAAGTCCTCGGGCGGCTCGCGGAAACCGGGCTCGCCCTTCAGTACGGCGGACGGGCCACCCTGGATCCGGGAAGCGTCCGCGACCTCACCGGCCTGCTGGTCGCCGGCTTCCTCCTCAGCGGTGTTCTCGGGGCTGTCGTCCGGAGTTCCGGATGAACGCGTCATAGGAGGCAACTCCATTGGTGTGTGGGTGGGATGTGCGGATGCACGACCGCCGGCCGGTCGACCACCTCCGCAACGGACATCAGCTCGAACGCCGGCCGGCCCGCGGTGTGCAGAGGGACCTGCGAGGTGAACGCGGCGCGACCGCGGTCGGGCCGTCCGCCGCGGTGGCGGCCAGCGAAGCACTGTCGAAGGTGGCGAACACCGCCGTTTCCGGCCCGACCGCCACTGGCCGACGACGGCCCACCGGGGGCGGATCCTCGCCGTGCCACCTCGGGTCGACCATGCCGAACCAGTGGTCGGGCGCGCTCCGGGCGCCCGGATCGACGTTGGGCTCCATGACGTCGCTCATCGCCTCCGCCACCCGGCCAGATACCGGTCGCTGTCGTCGCCGTCGTGGACCACCAGCACGGTGGGGCCGGTGGGCGAGCCGTGACCGTTCGGCGTTCCGTCACGGCCGACGACGGTGAGTGCGACGCCCAGTTCCCGGGCGATGACGGCCGCGACCACCGCGTCGACCGTCTCCGGGAGCTCACCGAGCCCGGCCGCCAACCGGAAGTGCTGCACCGGGGTGAACTCGAAGCGTTCAAGCAGCAGTTCATCTCCACCGAGCAGCGCCGCCTCGACACGCTGGTCAGCGCTCAGCTCGACACCGGCCTTGTCCAGTTGCCCGACCGGGACCCGCCGGTCGCCCCCCAGTGGCGGCAGGGTGTCCGGAAGATCTGTCTCGGTCACCCTCGCAAGCGCCCAGCCACGCAGCTCGCCGGGGGCCACCGGCAGCTGCACCCCGGCTCCCTCCAGGGCATGCGCCAGTGCCTCCCCGTTTCCGGCGGCCTCGACGGTATGGAGACCGAAGGCTGTGCCATGGAGCCGCGCGGTGGCCGGGCCCGTACGCAGATAGCCGGAGACGCAATGACCCTTGAGGTCCGTTCGCGTGGCGGGTGGGGCGGGGTGCCACTCGCCGACGTGCGCGGCCGTATACGACCCGGCAGCCTCCTCCGGAGAGAACACCGGGTACCCGGGTGCGGACTTGTGTCCCGAGGAGGTGGCGGGGTTCGGAACCTCCAGCGCCGTCTTGCGCCAGGTGGCCCGGGTGCCCGGGTGGGGCCTGGTGACGATCCGCAGCGGGGCGGACGTGGCACCCGGCGCCGGGGTGGTCGGGGCCAGGGACAAGGACGCGCTGTAGGACCAGCTGTGCCGGCTCGTTCGATTGGAGAAGAGCTGCGGCACCTGCACCTTCCGTCCCGTGTCCGCCAGCCCGGACGTCAGGAACAGCAACGGGATACCGAGAGGGGTGGCACGCAGCAGCGGGGCGAGGTCCAGCAGCGCCAGGAACTCCAGATCGGCTACCCGGATCGGATGCAGCCCGGCCAGGTGCATGACCACGAAGCCGTGTCCGTCGGTGTCGGTCGCCACCGCCATGACGTTCTCGGGCTCACCATCGGCCGTCCATCTCGCGGGGGACTGCTGAGAGGAGTCTCCGTCGGGTCCCTCCACCTGCCGCTCCACCACGCGCAGGTCCACACCGTCAGTCGCCGGAATACCGCTCCAGTTGTAGCCACGGACCGTGTTCCCTTCGCGCAGCAGATGCGCCGGCCCGAACGCTCCCTTGGTCATGAGGTCGAAGGCGGCCAGCGTCGCATAGTCCGATGGATCCAGCCCCGCCGCGACAACCTGCGCCACCCGGCCCAGCAGCTCCATCTTCTCCGTCGGGGTCCACTCCCGCTCGGGAGACATGTGGAGCACCGTGCGCCCCATCCTGGCCTGGAAATCCGGGTTCATACCGGCCAGCCTCCGGCCGGCGGCGACCAGCGCCCACAGAGTCCGCGCCTGCTCTCGCTCACCCACCGGCATGCCCGGCGGCAGCCTCAGCACCTGCCGCACCAGTGCCTCACCAATCCGGTTGAGCTGAGTCATCGCATGCTGGATCTGCGGGTCCTTGATGTCCTCGCTCAGCCGGGCGTCCGGGTCCTGCTTCAGCCGCGCCACCGCGAAGTCCAGCGCCTTGCGGTACTCGGCCTCGCCCGGCCGCATGTTCCCGAAGCGCTGCGCGAAGGCGGTCCACAGCTCCATCCGGAACGGCGTCAGCCGGCTCAGTGCCGGATCGTTCGCCCGGTAGCGCTCCAACGCACCTATGCTCGCCAGAAGTTGTCCGCGCTCGGTGCGGCGGCCCTCGTCCTCGATGGCGGTGCCGTATACCTGCCGCAGCGCCCGCACCAGCCGCAGCGTGACCTTCCGTACCTCCGCCGGCGCCTCACCCGGCTCCGTGTGCAGACCCGCATCCCGGGCCAGCTGGTCCAACTCCTCGTCCAGCGGCTCAGGGACGAACTCCTCCTCGACCCCGGCCACACCACCGGGTGTGTCCCAGAGGATGTGTGTGTCGACGTCGTATCCCCTGCTCATGGACGACGCCTTCACCCGGCGTCGGCTCGCGTTCGCCGTGGCCTGGCCGAGGGACACCTCATCCAGGGGGTCCTGCCCCGGAGGCGCCGTCCTGTTGTCCAGCTGCGGCCGCGTCGGATTGCCCGCCGAGCCGCCCCAGCAGACCTCCAGGCCAATCTTGTGCCCCTTCGCCCCCACGGGCAGCTCACGCACCTCGGGCAGGCCACCGATGTACTGTCCACCGTCCTCGGCACCCAGCCACACCGTCCGCCCGTCCCGCAGGACAAGCTGCAGCCCTCCCGGCAGGCCGTGTGCGACGAAGTGGTAGACCGCCGGATCCGCGGCCCGCTCCCCCTCGCTGACCAGCACCGTCCGGTCGCCCGAAGCCATCAGGTGCACCAGCTTCCGGGCATGGAGGTGAGTCCGCAGGACACGTTCCCGGTCGCGTACGTCCTCCCCGAGCGACATCCGGCCGAAGCGCTCATGCCCCGTGGAGACCAGAGGCCGAGTGGCCACATCGCTGTCCCGGAACGTCGTGCCGTCCAGCGCCGTCCACTCACGGTCAGTGTGCTCAGCGGGCGACACCGTCGTCGTTGACGTCGTCGACGTCCTCGGCACGAACGGCACCCACAGACCCACCGGCTCCTCGGGATCACGGTCGATCATCGCAAGTGTGTGATCACCGCGCTTGTTACGCACCAGCCGTGCTTCGCCACTGGGAGCCCACACCGTCCGCCCCAGACGGTTCCCCACCACCCTCATCAGATCCAGGTATCCCACCAGTGCCGTGTCCGGCACCGCCAGCACCACCGGCACATCCTTCGGCAGCCTGGCCAGCTCCGGGTCCGCCGCCAACTCGGTCGCCAGCCACTCGGTGTCCAGCATTCGCTCATCATCACGACCGGCCCACACCACATACGCCGTGTCACCCCACGGCGCCTTCTCCTCCGAGCCCGGTACCTCGTTCAACGGCACACCCGGCCGTTCCTCGAAGACGCGCACCTGTCCGACCCGCAGCCGCCGCACCTTCTCCCCCGTCAGGTTGCGCCCACGCGGCGCACCGGACGGACCGGCCATCAAGGTCTCGGGCGGCCACGACGGAGCGGAAGAGGACTCTCCCTCCTCCGAGCCGGTCCCGGCAGGCGCGCCGTAGCGGTGCTCGGTCGCCGCGTCGGCCACCGCGTGCGCCGTGGAGGACGACTGCGTGAACTCCGGCAGCGCGTCTGCCACCACCTGGCCCGATGGACCGATCACCACCGCCCGCGCATCGGAGGGCGCCTCGTCCGGCGCAAAGTCCGACACCCGGCTCCCAGCGGGCTTCGACGCATCCACCCACACCACACCCGCCCCATCCAGGTGGTACGCCGCCCACGCATGCCCCAGCACACCACCCTGACGCCGCGCCAGCACGAAAGCCGAAGCACCCGGCCCCGCCTGCTCCACCGCCTCCGCAACCGCATCCCACGACCGCACCCCACGCCACCCCGGCCCCGCCGCCAGCGAAGGCGCGGCTGACGAGCGGCCACCCTCCTCGGCATCCAGCGCGACCGCCGCACCAACGCCCTGCGGATACCACTCGCTCCGCAGATCCGCCAACAGCTCGAGACACCGCTCCACCGGCACATCCACCGCCGGACCACGACCGGCCACCTCATCCACCAGCCGCTCCAACCGCGCCCGGCTCAGCACCGGAAGCGGCCCCCGCGGCGCCAGCGGGCCGAACGCCGGGCCGACCCTCTCCGTGACCGGGCGCGCGCCCGTGCCCCCTGGGATCCCGGCGGGCGCCGAGACCCGGGAGCCCTGAAGCGACCCGGACTGGGTGGTGTCCTCCGCACGGCGCAGGGTGTCGAGGGTGGCGGTCAGCTCGGTCAATCTGTGCCAGGCGCGGGTACGGGCGTGTCTATGGTTCTGCCGCTCCGCCAGGACACGCTGGAGGGACTGCTCGACATCCCGCAGCCGGGTGAGGTCGAGATCACGGAACCTGGTCCGCTGCGTCAGCACACCGGCCGCGTCTCGTTCCACCTGCCGGGCCTCGGCCACGCTACGGCCGGTCTCCAGCCCAACCCGGGCTTGCTCCTCGTGCGCCACGCCCACCGCGTTCCGTGCCGGAAGCAGGGCGGCCCGTGCGGTGCTCAGTGCCGCTTCGCCGTCGGTGTACCGCCGCTGGAGGTCGTTGCACCGCGCCTCAGCGGCCGTGGCCCGCTCCTGGGCGGCCGTCAGGTCCGGCTGGGCCCCGTTGACCGCGGCCATCCGCTCGATGCCCTGGACCTCGCCGTGCGCCTGCCGCCATACCAGCTGTGCCTGGCGCACCTGCCCCTCGGCCGGCAGAGCGGTTTCGGCCTCACGGATGGCCCCTTCGACCCGGGCGAGTTCCGCCTGGGCCACGCCAACCGCGGTGTTCGCCCCCTCGCGCGCCAGCTCGGCCTGCCGTACGGCCTCGTGGTGGGCCGTCTCAGCCGACTGGTGGTCGACGGTGGCAGCCGCCGCCGCGGCCCTCGACTCACCGAGGGAATACTCCGCCACGGCATGGTCCGCCCGCAGATCCTGCTCGGTCGCGACCGCCTGTGCCTCGGCCGCCAGCGCCGTCGTATACGCCTGGGCCGTCTCCGCGAATATCCGCCACGTCTCGCCGGTGGCGTCCGTGGCGTCCGCCGGTTCGCCGTCAGCGGTGAAGGGCCAGTGGCGCACCTGCCCCTCGTCCGTGCGCACCACCAGCTCCACCGGCTTCCCCGCCCGGGCGGCGATACGGGAAGCCACGAACAGCGCGCGGGCCAGCCGCGTCCCGTCCGGGTCGGAACCGAGGGCGAGCCACAGTTGCGCCGAGGTGTCCTCGTTGTCGATGCCGTCCGTCAGCACCTCCGGCAGATCCGTGACCGGGTGCCGCGCCCAGTCGCGCAAGTCGTCCGCGTCCTGTCCGGAAAGCATCGACGGCATGTCGTACACACCGGACTTCGGCCGCGCCGCGGTGGCTCCGAAGCCGAGCAGGTCCCGCATTCCCAGCCGCATGGTCACGGTGCCGGTGACATACACGGTCCCCTTGGCGCCGGTGACCGGGAAGACCACGTCGACAAGCGTCTCGGAGGTGTCCGTACTGCCCCACCGCATACGGTCGTACCGGGAGCCCGCCACGCTGCCGACGGGGGCGGAGGGGTGCGACTGGAGGACACCCAGGGGGAAGTTCAGGCCGAGCCGATTCAGGTTCTCGGCATCAAGGCTGTGGATGTCCCGCTCCTCCACGGAGAAGGACGTGCCTGCTTCGGAGGACGAGGACGCGCTGTTGGCAGCCGTACGCAGATGATGCATGGCGTGGTCATCGCCCTGCGTGACCGGCCGCGGGTTGTACAGCCGGATTCCCAGAGTGGGTACGGGACCGACGGTCTTCTCCGGCCAGCCGCCGGGCATCCGGAGAATGGCATCCGCCTCCGCGGACGATTCGCCCACACTGATGTCACCAGTCCGGATCAGCTCGCCCAGTCGGGCGGCGACCGCCTCCGCGGAGGCGTTGGCGGGCAGCCCCCAGAGCGAGGCCAGGCCGGGGGCGACCCTGTGCAGGGCCTGTGTGAGCTGAGGGAAGGCATTGAAGTCGTAGACCAGTGTCGTCCCCGTCGGCATCAGACGCGGACCGCCGGGGAACGGCGGAATGCCCTGCTCTGCCGCTTCGTGGGGTGATATCGCCAAGGGGTCCCGGGTGAGCAGCGCGGGTGGACGAGGAGGGTCGTACGGCTGCGGTTCGACGGACTCGGAACCGGAGAACCGCAACTCCATCGTGGCCGGCACGGTGGCCGAACTCTGCGGCCGGCCGTGCAGGACACGGCGTATCCAGCCGGTCAGCCGCTCGGCCGGATTACCCTCCAGACCGGACAGGTTGAGCAACCCGGCCTGGATGAGC
Source organism: Streptomyces sp. NPDC045899 (assembly GCF_056431485.1). Taxonomy (NCBI): domain Bacteria; kingdom Bacillati; phylum Actinomycetota; class Actinomycetes; order Kitasatosporales; family Streptomycetaceae; genus Streptomyces; species Streptomyces sp. NPDC045899. The sequence continues at coordinate 116,777 of NZ_JBWKKP010000006.1, read as the reverse complement.
CCGCCGGGGGCGTTCATGGGCCAGTCGGTGCTCAGCGCGGAGGTGGCCGAGGCGACCAGGTCGTAGTCGACGTTGTCGAAGTCGGCGGCGCTCCCCGCCTTGATCCGGGAGACATCGCCGACGGTGTGGCTGGACTTGCCCGAGACGGCCTGCTCATCGGTCCACATCAGCCGCAGGCCCTGTTGGTCCGTACCGGGGGCCGAAGGGCGGGTGTACCGGGAGTTGGGGTTGACCGCCGTCTGATGTGTCCGTCTGCGGGTGAGGGCCGTCGACCGCGTGTTGGTGCGCTCATGGATCATTTCCAGACCACCGTCGGTGGTCTGGCGGCCTCGCATCCGGCGCAATGCTTCGGGGTGCATCGTGAGTTCGGCCCGCACGGTCACCTCGACAAGCCGCGCACCGCCGTCGGCGACATGCAGGAAGTGGAAGGTGAAACCGCCCGCGCCACGTCCGGGCAGCGCGTACAGCGTCGTGGGGTTGGTGAGTCGGGCGATCTCGGACGCCACTCCGGGCAGGTACGAACGGTGTCCGGGCCGGGTGGCACCCGGCGCCTCCCTCTCCACCAGCGCGGTGAGCTCCTCGTGCAGCCGGTCCGGCTGCTCCCGGAGCTTGGCCGGGTCGCTGAACTGACGGACCGACAGCACACTGCCGACGCCGAGTTCGCGGGTGCGGGCGAACCGGTCGGGCGGCGGAACGCTCAGCTCCGGCAGTGTCAGGGGCGGCAGGCCCGCCATGTTCCGGTACCACTGGGCGTTACGGGCCAGCGACTCGACAGGGACCAGGTAGGTCACCGCACCGGGCAGGTCGATCGCGAGCGTCACCGGCTTGTGGCCGCCCAGTCCGAGCGAGTTGAGGAACAGATTGCCCGAGCCACGGTGGACGTCGACCACCAGCACGCCATCGGCGGTCACCACGAAGTGGTCCCCGTCGTGGTAGCTGACATGGGTGATCTTCGTACCGGCGGCGTTGGTGCCAGAGCTGTCCGTACGCCGCCGATAGACGCGCTGTCCGCTCGGATTCGCCTGGTAGCCAGACTCGTTGGGCTGCCATTGCAGCGCGGTGACGTTGAAGCCGGCCTGCCCGGTACGGCCCACCTGCCGTTGCCGGCTCGAGGTGTCCGCCGGGCTCACGAAGCGGTCGGTGTAGATGCTGACGGGGTCGTCGACCACAAGCGCCGGGTTTGCCAGATAGCCCCGCATGTCGATCTTCACGATCTGGTCCGCCAGCATGCCGGACAGCGGCAGACCCTCGATGACCCTCCTGCCCCCGCGGAACATGTCCCACGCCCAGGAGACGAGCTGGGCCGGGCTGAACCCGGCGTCCTGCACCTCGGGAGCGAGAGTCTTCGGGTCGTTGGGCGACGCGCCCGCGACAAACGTCGAACTCCACTTGTAGGCAGTGGCCATCCAGGTGTATGGCCGGCGTGCGGCACGTGCCACAGGGCCGCCCGCTCCATGGGCGAACACCCCGGCCCGGTTCAGGGCACCGGCGAATGCCCCGGGGACGACACTCTTGGCCGCGGCCGCGGTCCGTTGGGTGCCACTGGCGATCAGGCCCGCGGCACCACGTGCGGTCCGGGTGAGCGCTCCAGGCCCCGGGGCGCCCGGATGGGTACCCGTGTAGACCTGCTCCAGCGCGTCGACCAGCGCCTCCCTGGCCCGGAAGGTGTCCACCGTCGCGCCTTCCGGCAGCCGGGTCACCCCCGGCAGTGGGCGGCCGTCCTCGTCGACCAGGCCCAGCTTGCGGAAGTCGTCCTCCGCCGCCGGGCGGATCACATGCCTGGGCGCGGGCGCGACAGGTGTCCGGTCCGGGTCGGGTGTCCGGGTGCGGTAGAGCGGAACGAGGAGCTTGACGGTGCCGCGCGCGGTGAGCGGGGCGCCGGCCGGATTCCACAGCACCCTGGCGGTGCCGGTCCCGACCTCCGTGTCGGCGTCCGTGTCAGTGCTCGTGTCCGGGGGTGCCTGACCGTCGTCCGTACGGTCGTCGGGACGGGGCACGCCCTCGTAGGCGGTCAGGGAGTACCGGGCCGGCACGGTCCAGAGCCCGCTGCCGCCATTCGCGATGATGAGTTCGTCGAGGCCGACCGCCGTACCAGCCGTCTCACTGGACGACTTCTGGCCCGAACCCCCGAAGCCAGGGCCGACATTCACCGTGGTGTCGTCCGGGGCGGGAATGGTGAAGCCACCACCGGCTCCGCCGCCACCGCCCCATGACGTACCGTGCTGCCTGCTGCCACCGGCCCCGGCCGAGCTGTAGCTCATGGTGTTGACCTCCGGCAGCACACGGGTGTGCTCGGACGGCTGGTCCGTGTCACGGGCGACCGAGAAGACCAGCCGCAACCGCCGGACCCTTCCGGTGATGGTGCTGGGCTTCTCCAGCCAGAGGGAACGCTTCCCGTCCGAGGCGTCCGGCAACGAGGTGGCCAGGCCGAACCGGGTACGCAAGGTCCCCAGCTTCCGCAGATTCGCCAACTGCGCCTTGCGCAGTCGCTCGTCGAGCCGGATGGGGAAAGACGGCGCACGGTGCTCGGCGGGCGGCAGGAAGCCCTCCGCCCGCAGCCACTGTGTCGCCTCGTCGAAGAGCGGATCGGCGCCTTCGATCCTCAGGGGCGTCTCGCCGTGTCCGATGGCGGTCAGGGTCTCCAGATGGTCGGGCAGTTCCCGCAGTTCATCGGGGCGCGGCCGGTGGCCCCGCACGGTCTCGCGCTGAGCCGCCAGCAGGCGCAGGCCGTCGTCCCAGGGCCCGAAGCTGCCGCTGGTCCTCCCGCCCCCGGCGAGGTGGAGGGTCACCTGGTACGTGACCCGGCCCGGCGTGCGCAGGCTGCTGCTGTCGGTGTAGATGCCCTGCATCAGCGCGGCGCTGCTCGATCCGCTCAGCCCGTCGGTCATCCACCGGCTGATGCCCACCTCACCGAAGAGGTTGCCGCCGAACCTGGCCGTGGCATCCGGGTGGCCCTCGCGGTGGTCGACGGTGAACGCCGGCCCGCCCGAGCCGGTGACATCGATCCCGCTGGTGTACTCCGCCGACTGGCCCACGTCCACGCCACGCGACGGCCACGTTCCCAGGCTGAACCTGCCCTCCGGGGTCTTCGACGTCGGAAGGTCCTGCTCGATGTCCACGGCGAGTTCGAGCACGCCGATCGCGTCGCCGCCGGCATCCGTCAGGGTCGGCGAGAACACCCCGCCACCGGCCTGGAGCTGCGCGGCGCCACGCAGCATCTGCTCGGACAGGAACTCCTCCAGCTCCTGTGCCGAGCCGGTGCCGAGCCTGGCCAGCGGGCTGAAGTCCTCATGCGCGAGGAGCTCGGTCAGCAGCCGCCGCGGCTCCCCCACGCTCTCCACGCCCCACAGCGGGACGTCGTCGTCCACGTCCGCCGACTCGGGCAGATCGGCCGGGTCGGTGCCGTCGTCGAGGGCCAGGTGTTCCGGCACCCACACCGTGACCGGGCCGTGTGACCGCTCCGGCAGCCAGTTGCCGTGGTCCTCGCGGGGGGCGTCCACCCGGACCTGCCATCGCCCCTCGAAGTCCACCGGGTGCGCCGGATCCTGGGCATGCTGCCACCCCGTGACCGTAAGCGTCTCACCGACGGAAGTGGACCGGGACAGCTGATTGTGCGTCGCGGACACCACGACCGTGACATCGCCCCAGCGCACGGTCCCCGGATCGTTCCTCAGCTTGATCAGCGTCCATGGCACGGCGACACTGCGCACATTCGATGACCCGTCACTGGCCGAGAACGACTGGCTTCCGGCGGGACGGTGCTCCATCTGCACCTCGGGGAACCCCACCGCGTCCGGCGGGTACTTCGCCGACCTCTGACCGTTCGCGAAGGTCAGCCGCACGTCGACGGTCCGGGTGCGGCCCGCGTGCCGCACGGTGATCCGGTGTCCCTGGCTGCTGCGCAGATACGGCCGGTTCAACTCGATGTCGGCCGCGCTGAGAACATCGTCGAGCTGGGTCCGCAGGGACCGGCCGCCCTCGCTGTCCACGTCGGCCCCGAGGGACTCGATGATCTGTCGGTACAGCCCCTCCAGGACGGAGTCGGGGGTGGGCTCGGTCCGGACCAGGCCGATGTGTCCGTCGTGGCACGCGCCGTAGGTCTTGATGAACTCCGACAACGGCGGCGCCGTGGTCAGCTCTTCCCGATCCCGATCCCGATCCCGATCCTGGTCCTGGTCCTGGTTGTCGGTGGAGGGATCGTCGGGGAGCCGCACACCGTTGTGCCAGCGCCCACCGGGCGGGTGGTCCTTCGCCGCGCCGGGCGGGGGTGGCGAGGCCGGTTCGTCCACGGTCACACCATCGTGGGACAGATCCCCGGTCCGCGCGGCGTGGAGCACCTGTCCCAACGAGTTCTCGGACACCGTCGGGTCCCAGCCCCGCTGCCGGGCGAATGCACCCACGAGCGGCTCCAGCACCCGCCTGGTCAGCGGTCCCGTGTCCGGGTTCCCCGGAGCGGTCAACCGCAGCCGCTCCAGAGCCGCGAACCCTCGTATCAGCTCCTGGAACTGTGCTGCCCGGTCGGGGTTGGTGTCGATGTCGACGCCATGGGTCTGCCGCAGCGCGCGCACCCATCGCAGCACCCGGGTGGTCCTGCGCTCCAGCTGCGGGGGCAGCCCCGCCATATCGGCCAGTGCGGTGAGTACCTCCGCCCGCGGCTCGGGACGGAACTCCAGCCAGCGGAACGCCGGCCGGTCCGGGTCGTCAAACTTGATCAACCGCGGCGGCCACTGGCCCTCCGCCTTGCTCGACCCCTGCTCAGCATCGGTCGAGAACACCGTACGACCCGTCTCGTTCGCGATGTCCTGTGCACCGGGAACCGCCTCGAACGGGTCCTTCCCCGGGGCCAGTCCGCCCAGCTCACACCAGAGCGCCCAGACCGGCGCCTCCCGCCGCATACGCCGAAGACTCTTGCGCCGCGCGAGCATCCGGCCGATCTCCTTGGGCCGCACCGTCTGATTGAGGCCCGTGCTCCTCCGCGGCAGCACGGCACGCCCATGCTGACCGTGGCCAACAATCAGATAGGCGTCGCGGAGCGGTCGCGGCAACGGCCGCAGCGGACTCTCACGGTTGCGGTCGACCCCTGGCAGCCCCTCATACAGGTCGGAGTAGAACTCCACCGCCGACAACGGACGCAGGTCATCCTCCCGGATGGCCATGTCCACCTCGTTCAGGAAGGCCCGCCCCGTCAGCTCCCGGCCATCAGCCGTGAGCAGCGTGAACGACTGGACATCCGCATCCGGGAACACCACTCCGTCATTCGCCGTCACCTCAGCCGAGGGATCATCCGCGACCAGACCCGGATCGCTCGGAATCCAGGTTCCGTTCGGGACCGAGCCCGGATGACGGCTCTCCGTCAAGAACAGCGCGCGCCTGCCACTGCCATCGGGCATCGGATTCAACCTGAACTCACCGTCGGTGGCCCACACCCTCACCCCGGCCCGGTCCGCCACCAGCCTCGGTTCCGTCCCCTGGCCCGAACCCGGGACGAGCAACAGCACATGAGCACGTGCCGGACGCTCGGGGTCATGGGCGACCAGTTCCGCGAACTCCTCGTCGTCCACCTCCACCGGATTCCCGTGGCCATCACGGACCACGATCCGGCCCGATTCCGCCCGCTCCGCCAGCACCACATACGGCTCCGCACCCCAGGGCGCGGGCGGCAGCTCACTCGCTCCCGCCACCGCCAGCCGGTCCACCAGCAGGTCCACACCCGTCCGAGCCGTCCAGTTCCGGCCCATGAACCGGTCATCGGCCGAACTGCGCAACGCCGTCGGGTCCGACACCGCGCCCCCGATCTGCAACCCGTACGCCGCGACCTTCGCCAGGTTTCCCGCCCGGCCACGGCGCGCGGCGCTCCCCACCACCGACAGCGCGTTGAAGTACAGCTCGGGCGTCAGCGACGCCGAGGGATCCAGATGCAGCATCCAGCGAGCGATCCCCTCCAGGTCCATCGGCCCCGAACCGAATCGGGGGTCACCCACGCGCGCCGTTTCCAGCACCGCGAGCGACTGAAGCATGGGTTCGTAGGTCGGCTGGCGTTCCACATCGGGACCGAACGCCTGACGCAACACTGCCTCCAGACGCGCCCGAAGGGATCCGGGCCACTGACCGGGAGGCGGCGGGGCGGGGAGTGGGGCAGGCGGGGCAGAGTCTCGGCCCGTCGCGTCACGGTGGGACGGGCTCCCGGTCCAAGCCTGGTGGAGCATCTGCCCCAGCGAGTTCCCGGTTTCCCTCGGGCCCCCGGCGCCGGGCTGCGGCTCCAGCAGCGAGGACAGGAGCCCCGCCGTGTCCGTGGGTGCGACGGACGTCATGAAAGGGGCGGGAGTGTGCGGTTGAGGGATGTGGACACGTTCCGCCCGGTCCCACAGCGCCCGGAAGCCCTCGTAGATCTCGTTCTCCCCCCGGATGGCCTCGACCGGGTTGGCCTGCCCGGTGTGCTCGGCCCGTGGGTCGCCGCCGTACAACCGCTCAAGGAGCGGCAGCAGCTCCGGCTCGTTCCTGCGAACCCAGTCCGCCCCGTTGTTCCGCGGCTGCTTTGTGTACGCGTCCCTCCCCCGGTTCGTCCCCAGATAAGTGTTGGTGAGCTGAGCGAAGAACTCCCGTACGTCGCTGGACGAGTAATTGGCTCCCGTGCGATCGCCGTTGGCATCGAAGCCGTACAACGGGCCGTCAGGCCAGATTCCCTGGGCACCCTTCGCCACGTTGGCCCGATACGCCGCCTCGATGAGCCGCTCGTCCGCCTCGCCCAGCCCGTACCTGTGGATGGTGTGCGCGAACTCGTGGGTGGTCGTGGAGTACCCGTCCGGATACGCGGAAGTGTCACTGGCCACGCTGGTGACCTCACCGATGAGGTTCTCCTCGGTGACGGCCGTCTTCCGGCCCCCACTGCCCCGGACCTTGTCCCACGACCGGCCGTCGAGGCTGGTCACCGCCCCCTTCATCGTGCGGAAGGCGTCCAGGGAGGTCATCGCCTCGTCCTTGGGCACGACCACCACCCGCGATCCGCCCTTGAGCAGCTTGGCCGCCACCTCCGGGTCGCTCAGCATCCGCGCCACCCGCGCCAGCACCTCGGAACGCGCCGCAACCGGCTGGTTCACCCCGACCGGCAGCTGCACCATCAGCTGAGCGGCGGTCTCGGCGAACTCCGCGGAGGGCAGCGTCTCGCGCAACACATCCACCAGCGCACGGTTGGACGCGAGCCGCTCACGTTCGGCGGATGACACGTGGGACAGTTCCAGGGTCCGGTCAGCGGGTGTCATGGCGGGCAGTCGCCATGCCAGTGCCCTGAGCGGGTCGGTCCCGAACGGCCGGGCCGCGTTCAAGGAACCGTTCAGCCTGGTGAGGGCGGCGTCCAGCTCGTCGACTTCGTAGTCCTCGACGCCGAACACGTCCTCCCACGCCTCCTGGTGCGCCTCCAGAAGGTCCGGGTCCCCCGTCAGCTCGCTCACGATCTGGTGGATCCGGGCGCTGAGCCACGGTACGTCTCCGGGCGAGGCCACCTGCCGGTACGCCTCGCCGCGCAGCATCTCCAGCTCATCGACCGGAAGTTCATCGGTGAGCGGTGTTTCCGACAGACCCCAGACCAAGTCGAACAGGTCCGCCTCGCGCTGCTCCGGACCGGTGCCCAGGGCCAGTGAATAGGCGGTGTCCGCCAGCGACTCGGTACGGCCGGGGACGGTGAAGCCATGGACGTCGGTCGTGGTGACATAGGGGGCGACCGCGGTGCCGACGGTGATCTCCACCCCCTGGATCATCCCGGTCAGCACCCGGCCGTCCGGGCCCGCGCGCAGAGCCCCATCCTGCGTTCCGGGGAACCCCTGGGCGATGGCGGCGTTGATGGTGTCGGCGTACCGCCCGGCGGGCGTCGGCAGGTGGAAGTCCATGCGGTCGAGGGCACGCGGGTTCATGAACTGAACCTTGCCCCGCGCCCGGCCGGCGAGGACCACGGGATGGCCGAGGTCCCGCATGAGCGCGCTGAACCGCCGGCCCACCTCCAGCTTCGGTGCGTCGGAGGGTCCGACGCCCGGCAACGCGGCGGAGGGCTGGGGCGCGGCCGAGGTGGTGGCCGCCGGGGGGACGGCCGGGGACTGTGCCGGGACATTCCCGGGGGGCGGGGACGGCTGGTCCGGATCCCCGGAGGCCAGGGTGTGCTGCTCCGGGGACGGCGTGGGGTCGGTGGTCCGCGGATCCGGAGTGCTGGAGGTGGGGTCCGCCGATGTGGTCGTGACCGCGGTGGGCGGGGTGGTGCGGGGGTCGGTGTCGGTCAGTCCCTCGATGGTCCGGAGGTGTTCCGGCGACAGGAGTGGGCCGTTCACGGCCTCGGGGTCCACGTCGATCCCCGCGTAACGCAGTATCTGACGCAGGGCGGTGGCATCGTTCCGGGCCTGGCGACGGTTCCGCTCGGGCGCGCCCAGCGCCGGGTCCTCGGAGGTCAGCCGGATATGGAACTGATCCGATGGGACAGGGTTGGCCGACGCGATGGCGGTCAGCTCGACCGACTCGGGGTGGCCGGGGTCGTGCACGAGGTTCAGACCGATGTGGAGCTGGTCGTTGGAACCCGGCAGCCAGAGCCCATGGTTGACCTGGCTGTCCAGCAGACCGTGTATCCGTTCCTGGAGCCCCGGGAGCTGGTCGGCGGAGAACCCCTCACCGAACCGCACCGGCAGGTCCAGGGACAGGTCCCGCACCGCACGGCCGTCGTCGGTGGGGAGGTACCGGACCTCGGTGCGGACCACCGTGTCCTGCTGGGGCTGGGGTGTGGGTGTGCCGTCCGGGGTGTGCTGAACCGGGTTGGGCGCGGCAGGGAGCTGCGCATGGACCGATATCGGGGGTGTGTGCTGCCGCTGGGGCAGCCACCGTTCGGGGTGGACGGGATCCCGGACCGGCTCTGCCGTCGGCAGGTGGTGCGCGACGGGCGGTGCCGCCTGGTCGGCGGACCGGGGCGGGGCGGTGGCGGCCTCCGGCGGGGTGTGCGCTGCCCCCTCCGAGGGGACGGTTGCGGGCTCCGGGCCGGGGGCCACGGTGGCCCGGGTGTGCGGCCCGGCCGCGGGGTCAACGCTGCCGGAGGAAGGGGTGGTGACATGGCTGGAGGGGATGTGGGCGGCTGTCTGTTGGTCCTGGGCGGCCTGGAGGGTCTCGGCCCCCCACTCCGGCAACGGAGTGGTGTCCAGGTCCGGCAGTGCCGACGCCTTGGGGAGCTGGGGCAGCGGGCCGGTCTGCGGTGACACGTGCGGTGTCCCGGTGGTGTTCTGATCAACCACATCGGGAGCGATGTGCTCCGTGTCCGCGTCCTGGAACGGACTGATCCCTGGGATGGGAGAAGGCGTGGGCAGTGAGAGGGGATCGAAACCGCCGGACTTGGGCGTGGACAGCGGTGTCCCGTCGGAGTTGATGTGTGTGTTCTGCCCGGTCTCCTCGTCCGGCCCCAAGTCCGATAGATCTCTGATGTCCGCGACATCCGAGTGATCGGTGTTCGGGTCGGCGTACGGAACGGGAAGGGGGGTGCCGGAGACGGGCGGCGGGACGGCCGTGATGGGCGTGGTCGGAGGGGCCGGAACAGGCATGGGGGCGGGGGGCGGGGTGCTGCGCGTGGACGGGGCGTCGGGAGTATCCGGGGTCGAGAGGCCGACGGTCGTCGGGGGACCCGCCAGCGGAGGCGGTGTCGAGGAGAGGTTCGGGGTCGAGGTGCGGGGCGTTGTGGTGGGTGGTGTCGATGTGGGGAGGGTGAAAGGTGTGGGGCCCGTACCTCCGGTGACCGGGGGCGGGGTGCTCACTGGGAGCCCCTCCGGGCCCACGTCCACGGGCGGAGGAGGGACGGGCGATCCCGTGCCCTCGGACGGGCCGGATGTCCCGGTGGAGTCCGCGGAGTTGCCGCTGCCGCCCCGCGGCGAGTCGGGGTCGGACAGCGAGTTGAAGACGTTGACCCCGCCCCCACCGCCAAGGAAGCCCTTGTTCAGACCCTTTCCGATCCCTTGGCCGCCCTTGCCCAGCACCTCTTCCGAGACGGCGCTGACACCGGCACCCACAAAGTCATTCCAATCGACTTGCCAGTTGCCGTCCAGAAGGCCATTGGTGAGGACGACCGCACTGCCCTCGCCCAGCCCCTCACTGGTGAAGGCCCGGAACAGATCCTCGCCGAATTCCCGCCACTTATTGTCGCCGAGGTTCTTGAAGGCGCTCTTGAATGCCTTCCCGATGACGTCGGAAAGGCCCCCGGCGAAGAGTCCGGCCAGGGCACCGACCAGGGCGGCCCGGCCGACATCCGACCAGTTGATACCCGACGGGCGGCGGCCGCCGTCGGTGATACCCATATATGTCAGCTGCGCCGCGATGCTCGTCAGCGCCTCCTCCAGTGCCTCCGTGAGAGGCGCCAGCGGGGTTGACCCGAACAGCCGCCCGGCGATCGTCAGCAACGCCACCGTGGTGCGGGCCTTCGCCACGGCAGCCTCGCTGAGGGACAGACCGCCGGTGAAGAAGGACATGGCGCTGATGATGGCGAGCTGCGCGATCAGCAAGGCGAGTTCAAACATGCTCTCGACCTTGGCCACCCCGATATTCGAGGCGTGCTTGGTCTGATTCGCCGCGTGCTCGGTCGTCAGCGTGTCGCCCAGCTCGGTCAGCATGTCGGCGAGGCCCTCTATGACCTGCCCGGACCGCTCCGCGACCGTGGTGGGCAATGCGTCCTGCGCCTGGTACGCCAGATCGAACAACCAGTCACGGACGCCATATATCTGGTCGGCCAGGTCATTCAGCCGGAGGTTCATCTCGTACGCGAGGTCCGACGAGGCCTCAAGCGGCCACTCACCCGTCAGCACCCAGTTCAGAGCACGTTCTTCCTCAGTGAACGAAACAAAGTCCGGCAACTGCATTACGTAGAGATCCCGCCGTCGAAGCCCTGGTCCGTCGCCGCCTGCCCCGCTCGGATGTCGTCCATGATGCCTGACTGCGTCTTGTCCACGTGCTGCTGTTCCTGGGTCCGTCCCCCAACGATTCCGTACAGTGCCTCTGAAACGGATCCCAGCAATCCCTGAATGTCACCGATGGAACTCTGCCACTGTGGACCCACGGTTTCTGCGAAGTCATCCGTGAACCCATACCAGTTGGTGATGGAGCCGAGAAAGTCGTCGAGGATGGAGGAGATCTCGTCGGATGCGGCTTCCATATCGGACTTGAATGCTTCAAGCCGATCCCTACGGTAGTTGAAGGCCACCGCCGCTACCTCCTTTCCTCATCCTCGTGGATCTCGTCACGCAGCCCGTCGCCCGCCTTGCGACGAGTCGCCGTACCCCGCTCCACCGTGCTGACCAGCGGACCGAAGATCCTGTCCCAGTCGATATCCACACCCTCCATGGCGGGCCTGCCGTCCTGGGTCTTGTCGGCCAGCGGCTGGAAGGTGTCCAGTACCAGTCGAGCCATCTGCGCATAGGCGTGTCCGGCGGCTTCCAGCAGCGACGCCGACAGCTGAGCGGCACCCATCGTGCGGTACTTGCCACCGAGGAACTTCACCTCGCCGAGCTGCCCCTGGGCGTTGACCAGGATCTCCACACTGCCGTCCCGGGACCGGGCCGTGGCCGATGCCGTGCTCAGCTGTTCTTGTGCACGGGCCGCGGCCTTCTGTGTCTCCTCCAGGTCGGCCCTCGCCTTGGCCAGCCTTTCGCCGATCGCTTCCCGCTTGCCGGGGCTTCCCATGCCGGGGCTTCCCATGTGCTGATCACTCATCGCTCGACTCCCCTCGTGTCGCTCAACGCCCGATCACGGCCGGCGCGCCGCCCTCGTCCGTGCCCCAGACGTCCTCGTCGTCGCCCATCCAGGAGGCGCGTTCACGGTCGGCACTCTGGGTCTGCTGCTGCCCCCCTCCCCCGGCGCCGCCCATCGGCGTCATGAAGGGCATTCCACTGGCGGTGGTCGCACCGCCGGGCCGGGCGACGGGGATCCGCTCTTCCTCGTCCTGGTATCCGGAGCCGTTGCTCCTGCGCGCGGCGGGCATACGAGAGGTGCTCTGGCCGTCGTCCATCACGGCGCGGACGCGCTCGCCGTCGTTCGAACCACCGCCCGAGGTCATGCCGTTGATGCGGGTGCCCTGGGGCAGCATCGGCATCCCGCTGCCCGAACCGTGGCCCGAACCGGATCCGGTCGAGTCTCCGGAACCCGGGTTCTGGTCGTACAGCTCTTCCTCCTCGCTCCCGGGGGTGTACTCGGGCGAGTACTGCGAGCCGCCGTGGCTGGAGGGGTCCCCGCCTCCCGACCCACCGCCGAGTTCATTGGGTACGGCCTGGCCCTGCTCGATCGGTGTGGTGAGGGTGCTGCCGTCCGGCTGGTGATAGGTAACGGTGCCGTTGTCCGGGTCCAGGACGCTGCTGCTGCCGTCGGGGAACTCGGTGGTGAGGGTGCCGTCCTGGTTCAAGGTCGTGATGCTGCCGTCGCCATTGGTGATCGGCTCGCCGGGGTTCAGGCTGGCGAGGTCGGTCGTGCCGTCGGGGTGGGTCGTGGTGACGTCGCCACCGGGCAGATCGACGGTGGTGGAGCTGCCGTCCGGGAAGTCGGTGGTGACCGATCCGTCGGGGTTGAACGTGGTCGTGCCGCTGTTCGGGTCGGGCAGTCCGTCGTCACCGCCGTCGATGCCGATCTGCTCGGCCTGCTGCTGCGCCTGATCGACCAATTGCTGTTGCTGCTCTTCCAACTGCTCTTGTTGCTGCTGTTGCTGTTGTTCCAGCTGCTGCTGTTGCTGCTCGGCCTGCTGCTGGATCTGCTGCTGTTGCTGTTCCAGCTGCTCCTGCTGTTGTTCCGCCTGCTGCTGCGCCTGCTGCTCGACCTCCTGTTGCTGTTGCTCCAGCTGCTCCTGCTGCTCCTCGGCCTGCTGCTGCACCTCTTTCTGCTGCTGTTCGAGCTCCTTCTGCTGCTGCTGTGCCTGCTGCTCCAGCTGCTCCTGCTGTTGCTCCAACTGGTTCTGCTGCTCCGGGAACGGGCTCTCTGTCTGTGGCCGCTGGTGATCCAGCTGGTTCTGTAGCTGTTCGGCCTGCTGCTCCTGCTGGGCGGCGATCTGCTGGGCCTGCTTCTCAGCCTGCTCCTGCTGTTGCTCAACCTGCTGCTGAACCTCCTTCTGCTGCTTCCGCCGCTGCTTCTCCATTTGCTGCTGGGCCGCCAACTGCTGCTGCTGCAGCTGCGCTTGCTGCATCTGCTGCTCCTTCGCCAACTGCTCCTGCTGCTCCTGCGCCTCCTTCTGCGCCTGCGTCTGTTCCTTGATCTGCTGGGCCTGCTGCTGTGCCAGCTGCTCCTGCTGCTCCTGCTGCTGTTTCTGAAGCTGCTCCTGCTGTTCCTGCTGTTGTTGCTGCATCTGCCGCTGCTGCTTCAACTGCTGCTGCTGAAGCTGCTCCTGCTGCCTCTGCTGCTCCTTCGCCAACTGCTCCTGCTGCTCCTGCGCCTCCTCCTGCGCCTGCGTCTGTTCCTTGATCTGCTGGGCCTGCTGCTGTGCCAGCTGCTCCTGCTGCTCCTGCTGCTGTTTCTGAAGCTGCTCCTGCTGTTCC
>NZ_JBWKKP010000006.1:28819-103157 GCF_056431485.1 Streptomyces sp. NPDC045899 | reverse complement strand
TCCTGCTGTTGTTGCTGCATCTGCCGCTGCTGCTTCAACTGCTGCTGCTGAAGCTGCTCCTGCTGCCTCTGCTGCTCCTTCGCCAATTGCTCCTGCTGCTCCTGTGCCTCCTTCTGCACCTGCTCCTGCTGCCGCTGCATTCGTCGCTGCGCCGCCAGCTGCTGATGCTGAAGCTTCCTCTGCTGCTCCTGCTGCTCCTGCTGCATCCGCCGCTGCGCTGCCAGCTGCTGGTGCTGAAGCCTTTCCTGCTGTTCCTGTGCCTCTTTCTCTTGTTCCAGGGCCTCCTTCTGCATCCGCCTCTGGCGTTCACGCTGCGCAGCCGCCTGGTCCTGAGCAAGGCCCTCACTCAGGCTGCTGGTGGTCTCCGTCTCGATGGAATCCGGGAATTTCTGGTTGTTGATGGAGTTCTGGATGTCGATGACGGCTCGCTTACCGGCCTCCACGAGCTGTTCGAGTACGGACCGCTGCCACCGTTTGATGGCCTCTTGGCCGATCGTCTTCCAGGTGGCCTTGTCGCCGAGCGGACCGTAGTTCCTGTCACCGCCGTAGAAACCACTCTTCTCGACAAAGTGATCGCCGATGACGTCCCCCGCCAGAGTGACCGACTGCACGTCATAGCGCACCTTCAGCAGGTTGTTCTGCCATACCTCGTCGGTGACATCGAGCAGGACGTCGTGCAGCCAGCGCAGGGGGTTGCCCTCGTACAACTGCCAGCTGTACCAGGTGTTGTACAGATTGGTCGCCGCCGTCTCGATCGTCTGCCGGAAGGAGCGGAGGTCGGAGCCGAACTTCGACTCCAGGGACGAGGTGAGCGGGACCTGATGACTGTAGGACTCATAGTTCTCGGCGAGCTTGTGAATCAGGTCCTTGAAGACTCCGGCCGCCTTCCCTCTCCAGGCCGCGCCCTGGTCACCGAGGTCCCGTTCCCAGCTCCGCAATTCCATGTGCTGGAGCTTGAAGAAGTAGGCGACCCGATCGAACGCCGCTGCCGCCCGGTCGAAGGAATCCAGATCCACCGCATCGGCGAGGTGTTCGAGCCTGAGGTCACCATCCCAGGAGAACCCGACCGTGTTCCCGGTGCGGAGGAGCCGGTACAACGCCATGCCGCTGCCGTAGCTGTACCGCGACAGGTCGACATTGCTCCATGTCACGTCCGAGGACTGTCCCTCGAAGTCATGGCCGAGGCTACTGCCGAACTCCGCGCCGTGGACCACACCGCCGGCCGGGGGCTCATCCGTGCTGGTGGTACCCAGCATCGTGACGCGGCCCCGCATCATCTCCACCTCGGTGCCCGGTGGCGCGTCACCGATCGGGCCGTCGTTCCCGGAGAAGAAGGGGACCACGAAGTCGGTGTCCTCGATGCGCCAACCGGAGTTCTCCGTCCGCCACGACATGTCCATCCCGGCCTGGGTGATGGCCGTGGTCGGCTCGCCCTCGAACTCCGAGATCTCGACCCGCATCAGCGGGATGTCGTCGTTGCCGAGAAGCTCGTTGAAGAGGGTCCCCCGGAGCGGCAGATCAGCACCCGTCAGCACCCTGACGGCAATGCGCCAATAGTCTTCATCGGGAGCGGAGTACGCGGGGGGAACGTTGTCGTTTCCAGACTCGGCCACGGGACAGGACCTTCCGGGGACTTTTCAGTGGGACGGGCGGCGGCGATGAGGGCGGAGTGCGACTGGCCGGTCAGACGGTCTCGGTTTCGCCACTGGTGGACGAGGTGCTGCTCAGGTCCTCATCCACGTTGTCGAAGATGTCCAGGAACTGCTGGCCGTTGATGCTGCCCAGGTTGTCGTGCTGTGCGTTGAAAAGCTGGTGGATGGTGTCCCGCAGGTTCTCCGCGATGTCGCCGAAGAGCTCGGACTGCCCCTCGAAGATGGACACAAGGCTCTCCGCTGTGCTTTGCACCGCCTTCTGGAGACTGGCGCCATGTCCTTCGAGATAGCTCTCGTCCGCCATACATCCCATGGCCAGCGGCCTGAGCAGGCCAAAACTCGGACTGTTCGCCGAGACATCGGACTCACCGATCAGACCCTTCATCGAAGGCGCGGTGCTCCCGTCGTTCAACTGGATCTCATGGACCTGGTCCCGGAAGGGCAGGACACGGCTGTCCAGAAATGTCTGGAGCCCGGCCTTGTCCAGCGTCATGGCGGGGGAATCCGGATCCGGACACCTGGGTATGAAATCGGGCTCCAGTGCCCGTTTTCCCGGACCCTGTTCCGTGTCGTCAGCCACAGCGATGCTCCTTCCGTTGCGGGGATGTACCGCCCGCCACCGAGGGAGGCGGGCCGGGGCAGCGGCCCGAAGGCCGGTGGCGGGCGGTGTCGCCCTGCGACCGTGAGGGACGGCCACACAGGGCCGGTCAGCGGCCGATCTTCACCGAGTCCCACATCTGGGTCAACGAGCGTTCGCTGTACTGGTAGTTGCCCGAGACCGAGGTCAGGAGCGTGGAATGCTTGGTCAGCAGGTCTTCCATGGCCTTGACAGCGTTGTCCCAGGCCCTCTGCTTCTGGTCGTAGACGTCCCGGTCATCACCGACCCAGGAGTTCCTGAGCGTGTTGAGTTCCATCTCCAGGTTGGAGAGGGTGGTCGCGATGGCCCGTGTCTGCGTGATCATGTCGTCCGCGGCGTTGCTCATCTGCGAGTAGTCGACGTAGATAAAACCGTCGCTGAAATCACTCATTGCCAGTTCTCATCTCACTTCGGGAAGGGATTGCGGGCGGGGCGCGCCGTCCGGACTCAGCCGGCCAGCGCGTCGAAGACGGAGTTCGACTGCGCATAGGCCTGGTTGATCGAGTCGTTCGAGGATCCCTGCTGCCTGCCGTGCTCGGTGAGGGTCTCGTTCAAGGTGTCGATCATGTCCTGGACGTTCCGGAGGATGACGTCGGCCTTCTCCTCCCAGGAAGTGACCAGATCCCGGAAGGCGCCACCATCGCTTCCCTGGTAGTGCGTCATGAGATTGGTCTTGGTGGTCTCGACGTCCTGGCGGCACCTCAGCACACCGTTGAACGCCATTTCCAGTGCCTGTACGCCATTTCGTGTGGCGGATTCCTCCGACTGCTGCATGCCGTTGACGGCCATGCGTACCCCTTCCATCGTCCGTTCCTGAACTGCCACCGGTCGACGGGAAAACTCACCGGCGGCGATTCAGGGAATGGTGTCTGCCATGGGCCAGGTTCCACCGCCGCCACCGTTTGAGTTGGCCCCCGCGCCGGCCGATTTCGGTTCATGGCCTGTGCACGGGAAATGTCTGTACCGATGGCGGCTTTCGCGTCGAGCCTGTCAGCCGCGCATAGCGGCTACAAGGGACATGGCCCGGGATTAAATGTGCGCCGCGCCGGATTTATTGCGCCTCAGTGATCGCGCTTGTCCGACCGGGACAGTACGGTGCGGTCACACCGGCCCGACCCTTCTGGGCCGCCTCCAAGGACAGCTAGCGGGCGCCCGTCTGCCTATTGACGATCAGTTGGCCGGGGCTGCGCCAGGAGTCCGTGAGGCCGGAAGAGATGAGGCCGATCGACGGTGAGGGTCTCCGGGGGAACCGATCGTTGGACGTGTGCGCGGCGACGCGGCACACTACATGCAGAACCGCTGATGGAGTCGCGGCCGTCGAACTGAACCGTTGAGACGGATCGTAGACTCTTTCCACCGGCCCGGGTTGCTGCCCCGGCCCGGCTCTGCTGCTGCCGGCCGTTGTGGCCGTGCCCTTCACACCGTGTCCGGCTCTCCTGCCGGGCGGGTCCAGCCCGTTCGCCGACCCGTGAGATCCCGCCACGCCCGCGTGCGACGCCGCACTGGCACCGGATGCACGGACGTCCGGCAACCGGACATCTCAGCACCCCGGCAGCACACCATTTCCGAAGGAGATCTCTCACTTGAGTACCGTCCTGTTCCGCAGGCCCGCGCGTCGCCGCGGTCCGGACATGCCCGAAGGAGAGCTGAGCCTCCAGGAGCCGCCCACACTGGCGGAGATGACCCCCGACAGCTCGGCGGTGTGGAACTACTCGCCGATGGCGCTGATGTCGGTCTCGATGATGCTGATGTTCATGCGGCCGGGTTCGAGGGGCGCCTTCACCTGCCTGGCGTGGGATCCGGCTGTCCTGCCCGCCGAACGAGGGCTACCTCTTCGGCAAGGTCAAGGGCCGCAATCTGCCTCCCGGACGCGGTCAGCGGATCGCCCGCCGCAAGAGCGTCCAGGTCCAGACGGCTCTGCTCGCCCCGGAGGAGTCATGAGCCGGCCTGCGGTCCGGGAAGTGCACCATGAAATCCCAGGAGGTCCGAAAGTGTCACGGCAGGTACTGACAGTCGGCCCGGAACAGCCGGAGAGCTACCGGACGATCGGTGAGGCGCTGGCCGCGGCGCGCACCGGAGCGGTGATCCGTGTCCGGCCCGGCCGTTACACCGAGAACCTCATGGTCAGGACCCGGGTCACCCTCGTCGCCGAGGGCGACCCGAGCGGTGTGGAGATCTGCCCACGCCGGGGCACCGCGCTGACCTTGGTCGCGGACGCGGTGATGCTCACCGATCTGACGCTGCGCGGTGGCGGCGAGGACGTGGCGGTCGTCGACGCGCCGCGCGGCCAGGTCGCCATGGACAGCTGCACGGTGATCGGGGCGGGCTGGACAGCGGTGCTGGCCAGGAACAGCGGCTCGCTGGCCATGCGCGGCTGCCGAATCACCAACCGTGAGGGCGCGGGCATCGTGGACACCTCGGAGAACGGCAGTGTCATCGAGGACTGCGTCATCGAGAACCTCGGTACCTCCGCCATCGTCCTCGGTGAAGGCGCCCGCTCGACGGTGCGAAACTGCCGGCTGCGTGACGCCCGCGGCAACGGTGTACTGGCCAACGGCGAATCCCAGGGCTCCATCGAGTCCTGCGACATCACCTCGACCGACAAGCCCGCCATCGCGCTGGAGGGCAACAGCACCACCTACGTCTCACGCTGTACGGTCCGCGACACCTCGGTGGGCGTCTACCTCACCAGCGCCTCCCGCCCCACCCTTGAGGACGTCGCGGTCTCCGGCACCTCCGGCCCCGCCATCGCCCTGGCCTCGGGGGCCGATCCGCTGCTGCGCCGGTGCACCACGCTGCGGACGAAGGGCAGCGGTCTGGTGGTCTCCGACAGGTCCCGGGGCACCTTCGAGGACTGCGAGTTCACCTCGGCAGCCGGTCCGGCGATCCGGGTCGCGGGCTCCAGCTCGCCGTCGTTCCTGCGCACCGCCGTACGGGGCTGCTCCGACGCCGCCGCGGCCGTGCTGCTCACCGAGGAGTCGACCGCTGAGTTCGACCGGCTGGAGGTGACGGAGTCGGCGGGCAGCGCGGTGGCCATCCGCGCGCACGCCACTCCCCTGCTGCGCGGCGCCCGTATCACCGCGTCCGGCAAACATGGCTTCGAGGTGGTCGACAACGGGCGCGGACGGCTGGAGTCCTGCACCGTGGAGCGGGCGGGCGGCGACGGGATCCGCGTTGCCGACGGCGGCACCACCCAGATCGACGACTGTGTGCTGCGCACGTCCTCGGAGACCGGGCTCTCGGTGGGCCGTGATGCCGTCGCCACCGTACGCGACTGCGAGATCGACACCTGCGGCGCCTCGGGCGTGGCCGTCGAGGACGGGGGCGAACTGGCCGTGACCCGCTCCCGCATCACGCAGGCCGGGGCCCACGGTGTGCTCCTCGCCGCGGGCGCGCGTGCGGAGCTGCGCCGGTGCGAGATCACCGGGAGCCTCGGCGACGGCATCAGGGTCGACACCACCGAGCCGGTCGACGTCACCGGCTGCAGCGTACGCGGCAGCCGTGGCGCCGGACTGACCCAGACCCAGGGCGGCGACCGGCTGGAGGTGCTGGAGCTGACCAGCGTCGACAACGGCGAACCCGATCTGTGGGGCGCTGAGGCCGCCGCCCGTTCGGCCACCCGGCCCGGTCGCGGACCAGGCCCGGACCGTGATGAACCGCGGGACTCATTGGACGAACTGGAAGCCCTGATCGGCCTCGATGGTGTCAAACACCAGGTGCGCACCCTGGTCAACCTGAACCAACTGGCGCAGCGGCGGGTGCGGTTGGGCATGCCGGTGCCGTCCATGAGCCGTCATCTGGTGTTCGCGGGCCCACCCGGGACCGGCAAGACCACCGTGGCCCGGCTCTACGGCTCCATCCTGGCGCAGCTCGGTGTGCTGCCGGAGGGGCATCTGGTCGAGGTCTCGCGCGCCGATCTGGTCGCGCAGGTCATCGGCGGTACGGCCATCAAGACCACGGAGGCGTTCAACAAGGCGATGGGTGGAGTGCTGTTCATCGACGAGGCGTACACCCTCACCTCCGGGGGCTCCTCGAACGACTTCGGCCGGGAGGCGGTGGACACCCTGCTGAAACTCATGGAGGACCACCGCGAGGATGTGGTGGTCATCGCCGCGGGGTACTCCGCCGAGATGGATTCCTTCCTGGGCTCCAACCCCGGCCTTGCCTCCCGTTTCACCCGCAGCATCGAGTTCGAGAACTACTCCGTCGAGGATCTGGTGACGATCACGGAGAGCATGTGCGACTCCCACCAGTTCGAGCTGGGACCCCGCACCTCCGAAGCCCTCGCGGCACACTTCGAAGCCATGCCGAAGGACGCCACGTTCGGCAACGGCCGTGCCGCCCGGCGGGTGTTCGAGGAGATGGTGGACCGTCAGGCGTTCCGCCTCGCCACCATGGCCGAACCCGCCGAGCGCGATCTGACACTGCTGCTGCCCGAGGACGTCAGCGACATGGCGCGGACGAAGGAGGCGGAGGCCGAGGACCGGGACACCATGCTGACGAAACTGACGGCCATGATCGGCCTCAACGCGGTCAAACGTGAGGTCACCGATCTGGTCAGCCTGCTGACCACGGCCAAGCAACGCGAGGCCGCCGGGCTGCCGGCCCCCCGTATCAGCCAGCATCTGGTGTTCTCGGGCCCGCCCGGCACCGGTAAGACCACCATCGCCCGGCTCTACGCCCAGCTGCTCCATTCGCTGGGTGTGCTGAGCCGGGGCCAGCTGGTCGAGGTGGCCCGCGCCGATCTGGTGGGGCGGTACGTCGGCCACACCGCGCAGCTGACCAAGGAGGTCTTCGAGAGCGCGATGGGTGGTGTGCTGTTCATCGACGAGGCGTACACCCTCACCCCCGAGGGCTCCTCGAACGACTTCGGCCGCGAGGCGGTGGACACCCTGCTGAAACTCATGGAGGACCACCGCGACGAGGCGGTGGTGATCGTCGCCGGTTACACCGACGAGATGCGCCGCTTCCTGGGCTCCAACCCCGGCCTTGCCTCCCGCTTCTCGCGGTTCGTGGAGTTCGAGAACTACACCACCGACGAGCTGGTCACCATCATGGAACACCAGGCCGAGGACACCGGCTACACCTGCCCGCCCGAGACCCTGGAAGCACTGCGTGCCTCCATCGGGATGATCCCCCGCGACCGGTCGTTCGGCAACGCCCGGCTGGCACGGCAGCTGCTGGAGACGATGGTCACCCACCAGGCCCGCAGACTGTCGGCACTGCGGTCCCCGAGCGTAGAAGACCTGCGGAGGTTGCTGCCGGAGGACCTGTTGGCGGAAGGGATGGTGACAACGCCCTGACGTGGCCTGGCGCACCTCCTGGTGCGGAAAGCCGGCTCTCGTGGTCCTTCGGCACCGAGGACGGGGCGGGTTCAGGCCCCTAGAGGCCGACATCACGGCTGCGGATGTCGTCCAGCGACTCCCGGCGCACCAGGAGCCGGGCATGACCGTCGCGCACCGCGACCACGGGCGGGCGGCCGACCAGGTTGTACCCGGAGGCCATGGACAGGTGGTAGGCGCCGGCCACGGGTACGGCGAGCAGGTCTCCCGGACGTACGTCGTCGGGGAGGTCCACATCCGCGGCCAGTACATCGCCGGCCTCGCAGTGCCTGCCCACCACGGTCACCGGAGCCGGCGCCGGGCTGCCGCGCCGGCCCACCAGGCGGGGCGCGTAACGCACCCCGTACAGGGCCGGTCGCGGGTTGTCGCTCATACCGCCGTCGACGGCGACGTAGGTGTGCTCACCGGTGCGCTTGACGGTGAGCACACGGTACAGGGCGATGCCCGCCGGTCCGGCGATGGCCCGGCCCGGGTTCGATCATCAGGCGTGGGACGGTCAGCCCGGCCACCGCGCACGCTTCGACCACCTCGGTGCGGACCTTGCGGGCCAGCCTGGTCAGGTCCAGCGCCGGTTCACCGGGGCGGTAGGCGATACCGTGCCCCCGCCGGTGCAGATGAGCACGCGAAGGGGTGGCAGTGGCGGGAATGTTCCGGTGGGTCGCTTCGTTCCCACTGGGCCCGTCCACGTCGCCGACCCTGGGAGCATCGTGCCCGAAACCGTGCCCGCCACCTCCACCGTCCTCCCGGCCCTCCCGGCCCTCCCGGCCTTGAGCGTGCAGGCCGAGCGTCTGATCGAGCTGGGGGTGCATGAGATCGCCGGGCTGCCCGCCACCGAGCTGCGCACCTTCGCCAGGACCGCCGAGTCTCCCGCGGCCGGTAAGGGCGCCCTGCTCGCTGTTCACCCGGACCAAGCCGCTGCCTCCGCCCTCGCGCCGCTGCTCCGCCGTGACGGCAAACCGGGCTTCGTGGTCACCGACATGCCTGACGTCGACCACTTCGCCCCACTCGAAACGGTCGCGCTGCCCGACGCCCCCCTTTACCTCGTCACCGGTCTCGATCGTGGCGACCACATGGCCAACTGGAGCCCGGAGGAGGCGCTGCCCGCCCTCGCCGAGGAGGACCGCACCCCGCTGCTGCTCACCGAGGGCATCCACTGGGTGCTCCAGCAGCCGACGGTTCTGGAGCGCAACCGCTGCTTCATGACCATCGGCTCCCGGTTGCGCAAGGCGAACGGCAAGCTGGACTCCCGTACCCCCGCCATCTGGATCAGCAACGGCACCGGGCGGGACGGCCGCGAGCGGCGCAACGCCCCGAAGGTCGGCTGGTGTTGGTGGGGCAACCGTCACACCTGGCTCGGCTTCGCCTCCGCAACGGGCCGCCGCTCTTGTTGATGGCACCCTCGACGGTGCTGCGCGCCCCCTGTACTGCCCGACGTCGCGGGTGACCGGCCGCCCGCCGATGCTGCCGCGCCCCAGCGCGGCCCCGCGCCCCGAAGCGTCCTGAGGCGCCCCGACGCGGACCGACGCCTCTCATTCGAGGCGCAGTTCGGCCAGCCGCCGGAGGTCATCACGGACCGACGCCCGCTCCGCGGCGGAGAGCCGCACAGCGGCGGCCTCGGCACATGCCGAGGCCGCCGCGGCCTCGTCCCCGATCCGCGCGGCGACATCGGCGCGCAGGACGAGGAGGCGCAGCAACTGCGGCGGTGTGGGCCGCTCGTCCGTGAGGCCCAGCACCCGGTCGATGACCTTGGCAGCGCCCGTCAGGTCCTCCTTGGAGTCGGCGAGGAGCGAGGCGTGACGCAGGGCGCGCGCGAACGTCCCCTCGGGGCCGGGTGTCTCCTCGGCGGTGTCGCGCGCGGTGGTGTCCACGGCCTGGCCGACGCGCACACAGTTGCCGCCCGGGTCGGTCATGAGGAACTGCCGTACGCCGTACGCCATGTCCTTCAGCGGCCCGATACGCGGCAGCCCCCGCGTCGGGACCTTCCCGTACGCCGCTCCGAGCCCGGCGAGGAACGCCCGGTACAGCCCATCCACGTCGTCGGTCCGCACGTAACACGTGCTGTACGCGCCGTGCGGGTCATGGTGCTTCGTCCCGAAGAACTGGAGCTCGATGTCCCCGCGCACCACCACCGCGTAGGGGTTGGGGCTCTTCTGCTGGTACGTGACCTCGAACCCGAGGGCGGCGTAGAAGTCGACGACCGGCTGGAGCGTCCGACACGGCAGGATCGGAACGGTCTTCTCACTCATGGCCTTCATGCTAGACAAATTTGATTAGATGGCAACGGAGAACCAGCACCCACAGCATTCTCCGTACACACAAAGGTAGTTGGGTCGCCGCACCGTTCAAGGACACGAGCGGGAAGACGCTGGCCTACGGGAGCACGGCGTACCGGGATTTCTTCGCCCGATGGCCGAAGTCCGACGACGCCGGCTTCTACGCGAACCGCGCACCCTCCGCCACCTTCCTGGCGGCCGTCACGATCAGCCGCTTCCGTTCCGCCCGCTCGCGCTCCCGGCGCGCCCGCATCGTCATACGCGGAATTCTATCAACGCTAGCAATCCTGCCCATGCTCCTGATAGCTTCGCTCCTGTCGCTAGCATCGCTAGCAACCGAGTGAACTCAAGGAGAGCCGTCATGACCGTCACCGCTTACACCCTCGCCGTCGTTCTCGACCTGCTCGTCGTCGTCATCGGAGCGCGCTTCCTGCTCCAGCCCATGGCGGCCGCCACCGGCTACGGCGTGCCCGCGGCACCGAGCGGTGGCGACCCCGCGTACCTGACCATCAAGGGTCTGCGGGACCTCACCTTCGGCCTCATGGGCCTGGCACTCCTGGCGTTCGCCGGAGCGCGCGCCGAAGCGTGGTTCATGCTGCTCGTGGCGCTGGTACCGCTCGGGGACACACTGATAGTGCTGCGCAACGGAGGCACGAAGGCGACCGCGTACGGCATCCACTTCGCCACCGCCGTCGCGGTCCTCATCAGCGCGGGTCTGTTGTTCGCCGTCTGAAACCGCCCAAGGATCAGAGGAGTTCCCTCATGTCACTCGTCATCCCGGATTTCGACTCGTCCGTGCACGTCCGCTCCGCGGACGCCGAGGTGGTCGGCCGCGCACCCACCACCGTGCGGTTGCTCGCCGACAGCAGTGCCACCGGCGGCGCCCTGTCCACGCAGCGCGTGACCCTCGGCTCCGGTGCGAATGGAGCGACCCCGCACCACCACGAGAAGAGCGCCGAGATGTTCTACGTACTGGACGGCGCGGCCGAGTTCCTCGCGGGCGACGAGGTGGTCACCGCCGGCAAGGGGGACCTGGTCGTGGTCCCACCACGGATGCCCCACGCCTTCGCCGCCGTCCCCGGCTCGGGCGCCGATCTGCTCATCGTCATCACACCCGGCGTCGAGCGCTTCGAATACTTCCGGCACCTGCAGCGCGTCGCGCTCGGCGAACTGAGCCGAGAGTCGCTGCTCGAGGTGCAGGAGCGCTACGACAACCACTTCCTGACCAGCGCTGTCTGGGACAAGCGGCACTGAGGGGACGGCGTCCCCGGCAGGCGTCGGAGCGGCATGCGAACCGTGCACATTCTCGGCCGGCCACTTCCCGCACGGTCATCCTCCGCAGGATGCCACTCCATCAGTACGCCTGCTTCGCGCTGTTCTCGTGGATGTCGTCTGCCGGGAAGGCCACCGGCGCACCATCCCAACCCACTCCGCTTCGGGACCGCGTAGCCTCATGCCCCCGCTGCCGGAAGGCGCTGAAGTGCCACCATGGCGGCGTCATCCCCCAGAGATCCACCGGAGTGCGCCATCAGGTCCCCGCACAGGTAATGGACGAGCGCATCGGGGTCGCCACCAGGCCAGGAGGACATCCGCTCGGCGAGGGGGTAGAACGCGCCGTGGCTGTCGCGCGCCTCGATGATGCCGTCGGTGTACAGCAGGACGATGTCGCCGACCTCGAAGGGAAAGCTCTCCACCGCGAAGTCCGACCGGGCGAATTCGGTGAGCCCCAGCGGGAGTGCGGACTGGCTCACCTCAAGCGGTGAGACCCGGCGGTCCCGGAGCAGCAGTGGCGGCGGGTGGCCGCAGTTGACCAGCTGCAGGGCTGACTCGGTATCAGGTACGTCCAGGACCGCTGCCGTGATGAAAGCCTCCCCCTTGTCGATGCGCTGGTTCCGGTGGGGGCCCGGGTCTGTCAGATCGGACGACACCGCTCCCTCCAGATAGGCGACCAGGACCGGCAGCGCGGCCTGCCGGTGGGCGGCAGCGCGGAAGGCGCCGAGGACGAGGGCGGCATCCCCGATGGCCTCCAGTCCCTTGCCCCGCACATCTCCCACGATGATCCGTGTGCCGTGGGCGGTACGGGCTACGGCATAGAGGTCGCCGCCGATCTGCGCCTCGGCCTCCGCGGCGAGGTAGGCCGACGCGATGCGCAGCGCACCGATCCGCTCCGGGGGCGGCCGCAGCAGCACCTCCTGGGTTGCCTCCGCCACGGATCTGAGCTGTGTCAGCTCCCGCTCGTGTCGTTCACGGCGGTAGGCGAAGAAGGTGACGAACGCTGAGATCAGGATGAGCGCGGTGATCTGGAACGAGTGGTTGAGGTCGGTGAGACTGGTCCGCATGACGGCGACGATCGTCTGGGCCAGGACGGCCATCACTCCGATGAACGCTGTCATACGTGGGCTGCCGAACGACGCCGTGATGGCGGGGGCGGCGACCAGGAACGGGCCGAGGTGCACATCGGGCGGGGCGAGGATGTCCACCACCGTGACGACGAGAATGAGCACGAGCGGCACGGCCACCAGCGCACGGTTCGCCCGCCGCGGCCATCGATGAGTCCCACGGAGGCGCCGAAGGTCCATGCCTCTTGCATACACCAAGCGGGAACCCGCACCCCGACGCCATGCGCGCCGCCGCGCCACCGTCCCCGCGAGCGGTGGCGCGCCCCGCCCACGCCTCCGGCGGATGGCGCCCGCCGAAGGCGACATCACCCATACGGCCCAGCGCTCCCCTGCCTGGCGCGCGGCATTCCCCCATTCAGCCCATGCTGAATGGGGGACGATACCGCCGCGCCGATCCCATGATCACTGGTCTGTCGGGAGGCAGTGTGGTCGTGATAGCTGTGCTCGTGCCGGTCATGCTCCTTCTCACGATGTTCGCGCTGGACGCCTTCGAGGACTTCCTGTTCCCCGCACCACCGCCGGACCCTCCGGACATCCCTCTGGAGCACGTCGACAGCAACGCCGACAACGGCCAGTAGGGTGCACCGTGCCACCCCCACTACCTTGCGGTGCAAGGTAGTGGGTGACTATCTTGTACCGCATGACAATGGAGCTGTCCTCCTCCGGTGAACAGCGGCGAAGCCAGCTCCTGCGTGGAGTGCTGGATCTGTGTCTGTTGTCGCTGATCGCGGAACGACCCCGGTACGGCTTCCAGTTCACACAGGCTCTCGCCGCCGGCGGGCTCGAGCTCGTCAGCGACGGCAGTGTCTATCCGCTGTTGGCCCGGATGGAGAGGGCCGGGCTGATCTCCTCCTACCGCGCCCCGTCCGCCAGCGGTGGCGCGCCGCGCAAGTACTACCGACTGACCGAGGGCGGCCGTGCCGAACTCGCCCGCGGCCGGGCCGAGTGGCATGCCTTCGCCGGGCAAGTGGGCCGGGTCCTCGACGACGCATCCACGGGGAATGACACACCATGACCAACGAGCGGATACTCGCTGTCTGCCGCAGCAACTGGGAGTACCGGGGGATCGACGACGCGTCCGTGCGGGAGATGCTCGACGAGCTCTCCGCGCACCTGGAGGACGCCTCGGCGGCCGGACGGACCACGCACGATGTGGTCGGCGACGACGTCAGAGCCTTCGCGGCGTCTTGGGCGCGGGCCCGGGCGCCCTTTCCGCGCCGGGCACTGCGCGTGGCGTCCATGACCTGTTTCATCGTCGGCTGGCTGGCACTCTTCGGCTGCCTGCTCCGATGGACCACGGAGCTGGCCGTGGGCGCCGACGACCTGACCTTCTGCGTCGCCCTCATCGTGGTCTCGGTCGTCTGGGAGCTGCGACGCGGCACCCTGAGCCTCAGCCGCAGCCTGGCCACGGGGCTCGCCGCCACCCTCTGCGCCGCCCTGCTCACCGGCTGGCTGAGCGCCGGAGGAGCACTGTTCACCCTGCCCCTCTGGGCGGCCGCCGCCATGCTCCTTCCCGGGGTGCCGTACGCCGTGGCCGATACGCGCGCCAGGAAAGCCACCGCCACGCCGTAGGGACGACCTATGTGCGCGTCGCCATGCCGCGACGCGCACACGGCATTCCTTCCTGGGAGGTCACCCCGGGGCCGCACCCGGGGCGAACCCGGCGGCCGGCCGTTCGGTTGCGGCGGGGGCTGACGCACTCCGGCGCCCGGAAGCCACCAGTGCCGACTATGCGGCGCCCGTGTGCCCCGTACCCGCGGCAGGCCGGCCGTCGCCCGTCACGGCCCCGCCCCGGGCCCGCCATTCGGGAGCGAGGATCGCCCACACCTGCTTGTCGTAACGCACGCCCTCGTAGGGCCATGCCTCGCGTCGCACACCCTCCAGCGTCATCCCGAGCCGTCTGGCCACCGCCGAGCTGCGGTCGTTGTCGGCGCGGCAATGCCACTCGGCCCGGTGCAGCCCCCGGGAAGCGAACGCCCAGTCCAACAACACGCCACACGCTCGTGTGACCAGACCGTGGCCCTCAGCGGACGGCGCCAGCCAGCACCCGATCTCGCACGAGCCCGCGGCGGCGTCGAAGTCGGTGAACATCACTCCGCCGACCAGCACCTCACCGCGCCAAATGCCATACAGCCGGGCACCGTCGGCGGCCTGGCGTTCGGCATACCGCTGGAGCGTGGCCCGCGCCCCCTCCACACCTTCGGTGACGAACCGCGCCCCGACCCACGGACGAATGTGCTCGCGCGAGCGTGCCAGGTGGTCGGCGAACTGCTCGGCATGCCAGACCTCCAGACCGGCCAGGCGAGCACCGTCGCGCAGCGACAGCGAGAACATGAGAGCCTCCACCATTCACATAACAAGCGTTACGGCAATGTACCGTGGCAGCATGCCACGCACCAAGGGAGATCACGAGGCCCGTCGACGGGAGGTGTCCAAAGCGGTCTGGCAGGTCATGGCCACCCGCGGCTTCACCGGTCTGACCCTGCGCGCCGTCGCCGCCGAACTCGGTGCGACCACCGGACTGCTCACGCACTACTTCCCCACCAAGCACTCCTTGGTGGAGTACGCCCTCGACCTGCTCGAACAGCGCACCATAGCCCGCCCCCGCCGCCACGCCGCCACAGGCCTGGACGCCCTCCGGAACGCACTGCTGGACATCCTGCCGCTGACCCCGGAGGCCACCGACAGCAACCGCATCTGGGTGTCCTCCTGGGACGCGGCACTCTCCCACCCCGACCTGAGCGCCGCCTACGCAGGCAAGTACGCCCAGAGCCGCGACAGGCTGAGCGAGCGGATCATCGCGGCTCAGGAGCTCGGCGAACTGGGCCCTGGCGACCCCGCGGATATCGCCGCCGGTGTTCAGTCCTTCGTTCTCGGCCTGGTGGTCCAGGCCCTCTTCGACCCGGCGGCGTTCCCGCCGGAGCGGCAAGTCGAGCTCCTGGACGGCTACCTGGCCACCCTGGCCACCGACGGTGATCCCTCACGGAGCACTCCGCCCGGGCCGTGACAGCGGCTCTTCCCCGGACGAAGGACCCGCGCGCGGTGATCCGCACCGTAGGTTGGACGAGTGACGACCACTGCATCGCAAGAAGCCTTCCTCCAGGCGTTCCACGCCGAGCACCCAGCGGTGACCGCGGAAGCGTTCGGCCAGGGCCGCGCCCCCGACGGCAGGTCCAGCTATGAGCTCCTGTGTGACC
Source organism: Streptomyces sp. NPDC045899 (assembly GCF_056431485.1). NCBI lineage: Bacteria > Bacillati > Actinomycetota > Actinomycetes > Kitasatosporales > Streptomycetaceae > Streptomyces > Streptomyces sp. NPDC045899. The sequence continues at coordinate 87,657 of NZ_JBWKKP010000006.1, read as the reverse complement.
GCGTCACCGGAAGCGAGCGCGTACTGGACCTCGGCTGCGGTGATGGCCTACTGCTCGAACTCCTCGCCCGAGAGGAGGGAAGACAGCTCGCGGGCGTGGATCTGTCCCCACAGTCCTTGGCGTTGGCACGACGTCGACCCGCGCTCTCCGGCGCGAGGCTGAAAGAGAGCAGGGCCCAGGCACTCCCCTTCGCCGACGACAGCTTCGACGCCTGCGTCTCCCATATGGCGCTGATGCTGATGGGTGAGATCGAACGCGTAACGGCTGAGATCGCCCGGGTGTTGGCCCCCGGAGGGGTTCTGGCATGCGTGGTGGGAGGCGGGGCCGCGGGCGGCGAGGCCTACGACCGGTTTCTCGGGCTGCTGCGGGCCACGATTGAGGACGTACCCGCCTCACAGCGCATACCGGCGTTGGGCGACAGAAGGACACGCAGTCGCGAGGGACTCGATGCGCTTCTCGGGCCGGTGGGCTTCGCCGCGGTGGACTGGGAGACCGTCCCCATCGATCTGAGTGGGCCGGTGCAACAGGTATGGACTGCCGTCTCCGGCCTCTATGACCTCGGCCCGCTCGAAGGGGCGACCGTGGAAGGGCTGCGTGAGGCGTTCCACGCCGAGGTGCGCGACATGACGACGCCGGAGGGGCTCGTCCCCTGTGCGTTCAAAATTCACATCGCGACAGCACGGCTGCGTCAGCCTCGCCGCCGGCACCGTTGAGCCGCGGGGAACCCTCGGGTAGGCGGACGTGGCGCGGCGCTCGGGACCGCGTATTCGGGACCGCGCGAGAGACAGCCGCGTGGGTCGACGAGACCTGGCACCGTGAGGTCGGCCATGTGCCGGCCGACGACACGGAGCCAGTGGAATCCCTCCTGGCACTCGCCCTCCCACCGCGCTGAGCGAGCGCTTCTGCCACGGCCGCCCTCCATGCGCGGACAAGCCCGGCAGGGGCGGGCCGGTCGTGAGTCACTCTCCCGCGACCTTGAGCACCAGCTTGCCCGTGGTCGTGCCCGACTCGATGCGACGGTGTGCCTCGGCGGCCTGCTCCAGCGACAGGGTTTCGACCTCTACCCGCAGATCCCCCGCCGCCGCGGCCGCCACGGCGCGGCGCAGCGCCTGGCGTGTCTCCCTGGGGAAAGCGGCGGAGAAGGCGGCCAGGTTGAAGCCGGAGACGGTCTTGTTGGTGAACCACAGTTCGTTGGCCGGGATACCGACGTCCTCGGCGCCGGAGGCGTTGCCCATCACCACCAGGCGTCCCATCGGGGCCAGCCGGTCCAGACTGGCGCGGCGGGCCGGGCCGCCGACCACGTCGACCACGACGTCGAACTCACCGACGTCGGCGATCCGGTCCCGTGTGATCACCTCGTCGTAGCCGAAGCGCTTGGCGGTCTCGACCTTGGCCGCGCTGCCGACGGTGCCCACCACCCGGTCGGCGCCCAGCAGGCGGGCTGCCTGGCCGAGTTGGCTGCCCACACCGCCGGCCGCCGCATGGATGAGAACACGCTCCCCGGGTTCGACCCGGGCCACCCGGTCGAGTACGAGGAACGCGGTGGTGCTGTTCGACGGCAGCGCCGCGGCGACGTCCATCCCGATAGCGAAGGCGTCCAGCGGCACGACCAGGTCGGCCGAGGTGACCACGACCTCGGCGTAACCGCCACTGTCGACGATCGAGAGTGCCGCCACCGGCTGCCCGACGGCAACGTCCTCAACGCCCTCTCCGACGGCGCGGATCCGCCCCGCCACCTCGATACCGGGAACGAAGGGAAGCGGTACGTCGACCACGCCACGCCGGTAGAGGACCTCGGCGAAGTTGGCGCCCGCGTACGCCACGTCGATGGCGACCTGGCCCGGGCCGGGCTCAGGCACGGGGACGGTGGCGACGCGGAGGACCTCGGCGCCGCCGAACTCGGGGATGGTCACTGCGTTCATCTGCGGGTTGCTGTTGTTCATGCTCCGATCCTGGGGGCATGGCCACGCAGGGGGCAGTGCCCGCTCATCCTGGGTGTGGCACCACCAGGCTGTGCTGCCGCAGCAGGGACTCCATCCGCTGCTGGGTGTCAGTGCCGGGACGTGGATTGTGCAGAACCAGGTGGTGCCCGGGGTGCTCGGGCAGGGGCAGCAGTGTGGCGTCGAAGATCATCGTCCCGGCGTCGGGGTGATCGATCGCCTTCACCGCGCTGGTGTGCTCGGCCACATCGTGGCGCGCCCACAGCTCGGCGAATTCAGGGCTGCCCGCGGCCAGATCGGTGGCGATGCGGCGGAACTCCGGATCGTCCGGGTAACGCGCCGCGTCGGCCCGGAAGGCGGCGGTCACATCGGGCGCGGCCTCGGCCCAGTGTTGATGCAGTACCCGGTGACGGGCGTTGGTGAAGAAGGAGACCAGGCAGTTGTGGTCATTCTCGTGGTAGCCGAACACCACACGTGCCGCGTCGTTGACGGCGGTGAAGTTCCAGTGGCGGTCACGGACATAGCCGGGCCGCGGTGACCACGCTTCCAGCAACCGCCGCACCTCGGGTGAGGGCGCCACGGAGGGCACCGAGGGAGCCGGTGGCGGGTTCAGCCCGGCCAGCCGGTACAGATGGGCACGCTCGGCGGAATCCAACAGCAGCACCCGGGCGATCGCGTCGAGAACCTGCCCGGACACCTTGATATCGCGCCCCTGCTCCAGCCACGTGTACCAGGACACCCCGACGCCGGCCAGCACCGCGACCTCTTCGCGCCGCAGCCCCGGCGTGCGCCGTCGGCCGCTGTCCGGCATCTGCACATCACCCGGCGAGACCCGGGCTCGGCGACTGCGCAAGAACTCCCGCAATTCGGGGCGACGGCCGTCGTGGGACGGGGACGAATGAGCACTGGCCATGGGGCCCACCTTAGGCGGCGTTCCCGCATGGGGGATCGGGGAAGGCATCCCGCGCATTGACCAGGGACATGGTGACACCCTTGTCCGCTCGATCCGCCCGTCACATGCTGCCGCTGCCGTCGAGCAGTGAGGTCAGGTCCGCGAAGGCCGTACGGACCGCTCGCGGATTCTCGATCCACGGGAAGTGGCCGACCCGCTGGATCGTGCGGCGCACCACGTGGGGCTGGTCGAAGGCGGGGTCGTCCTGCCAGAGGCGCTGGTCGACCACGTGGTCCTCGGCACCGCTGAGGATGAGTGTCGCGAGCCTGCTGTCGCGCGGTGTCCAGCGGGCTTGGTAGGTCTCGTCGAAGTGGGTGTCTGCCCAGGCCACCGCGTCATGGCAGTAAGGGAGATCGGCCAGCACGGCTCGGCCTGCGGCCAGTCCCTCGGGGGTGAAGTTCCACTCGGCGGCGGCGAGGGTGAGCGCGCCCAGGGTCTGGTCACCCGGGTCCTGTCCGTAGGCGTCGGCCGCTTCCGCCAGGCCGGGGAGGGGATGGGCCTCGGCCCACTGCCCGAAGGCCGTACGCCATCCGGCGTGGGGTGCGCTGCTGACCAGGGCCATACCGGCAAGCCGTGGGCCCAGCTCGGGGACGGACAGCATGAACATCCCCCCGGTGGAATGGCCGACCATGACCACCTCGTCCAGTGCGTCGGCCGCTTCGACCAACACATCGGGCCAGGGGCGAGCGGGAATCTGTGGCACACCACGGTTGGAACCGTCTCCCGGAAGGTCGACCAGCCAGACCGTGCCCGGGACATCGGCCGCACGAGCCAGCCCCAGCACGGACTCCGAGCCCAGCCCAGGTCCCCCCGGGACGAACAGCCAGTTCCACCGTCCCTCGCGCTGCGAAACCCGACGCAGTCTGACCCCCGACCCCGTCCATCGAACCGGTTCTTCCAGCCCCACGCCGCCTCGGCCTTTCCTCACTCGCCACATCGGAACTCGCCACATCGGACACGCAGCGGCGACACTACGTGCCGGGAGTCCCGGATGCACGGGATTTACGTGTGCGCGGCGTCGGCGCCGATCCGAGCGTTCTCATCCACCGCGTAGCCGGGCACGGACGGCCACCGGACGGTCAGCACCACCGATTCCTCTTCGGCGAACCACGAGTGGTCGACTCCGTGCCCCCACACGACGTAATCACCCTGCTCTTCCAGAAGGACGTCACGACCGGGCAGTTCAACGCGGAAGCGGCCGCTGATGAGCACCAGGAGAGCTGTGCGTTCCTCACCACGCACCCACTGCGCTCGCCGGTCGCCGCGGGGGTGGACACCCCATTTGATCTCCACGGACTCGCTGTGGCGCGGATCGCCGTCGTCCTTGAAGTGCCCGAGGATCCATCCTCGGTCCAGTGCCGCGTCCTTGCCCGCATTGCCCACGTACACGCTGTCGTTCACGGTCCGGACGCTAGCAGCTGCCCCGAACGCACCGCGGCGGTGGAGCCACCTGAGGTGACTCCACCGCCGCGGTCGGACAGGCGTTTACTCGTGGGAGCTGATCACACCGCCGGAGCTGAGCACGATGTACACGCCGTTGGCGTCGAGGCCGACGTCGTGCTGGTTCGCGTCCAGCGTGGCCATGGCCGAGCCGTCCTTGCCGAGGATCTGCGCACGGTACCGGGCGTCGCCGGTCTTCGTGACCTTGGCCGTCCAACCGCCCGCGAGCTGGAAGGTACCCGCCCCCTGGTGTTCGCCGCCCATCCAGGAGTGGACCTCGCCGCCGAGGGTGAGCACGACGTACATGCCGTTGGCGTCGAGCCCGGCATCGTGTCCCTTGGTCTCCAGCGTGGCCACGACCGAACCCTTGCTGACGATCTTGACCTGGTAGCGCTGCTCGCCGAGCTTGTAGATCTTGGCCGTGCTGCCGTCCGCCAGGGTCTGGGTGCGGGCCGGGGATGACGCCTTGGCCGACGCGCCGGCCTTGGAGTCGGCCTTGGCGTCAGAGTCCTGCGCTCCGCCGGAGGAACCCGCGCTGCCGGGCTCGGCGGCCGCCGTGGTCGCGCGGTCAGCGGCCTTCGAGCTGGTGTCGTCGTTGTTGCAGGCGGTCAGGGAAAGGCCGGCGGCGGCGATCAGGGCTGCGGCGGCGACGCGCAGGGTGCGACGACGTGCGGTGCGAACGGTGACGCTGGAGCTCATTTCGGTCCCCCCGGGACAGTCGGTGTTGCCTCTTCGGTACGTCACCCACCCTGGTCGGGCCCACTATCGGGAGGCTGCCGCTCCGCTAACCCCCTGAATCGCAAGGCTGCCGTATCGCTAACGTCCGGCTAACACAGCTGTGAGCAGGGGACGGTCGCACCGTTGCCCGTTCCCTCTCGTGCGGAGGTCTCGAGCGGAACGGGCGTGTGGTCGGTCGACCCTGTCGGGGCCGTGGCGCCACACCAGCACGGTGTGTCCATCGCGATGATCGGCGAGAACGACGGAAGGCGGCACCTTTCCGTACCCTGGCGGCATGCGCATGCGCCCCACTCTGAGCTGGGCCCCCACCGAGGACCTGCCGCCGGGCACCACGGATGTGGAGCCGATCGCCGATGCGCTGAGCACTGGCGGTGTGCTGGTGCTCAGCGGGGCGGGCATCTCCACCGAGTCAGGCATTCCTGACTACCGGGGCGAGGGCGGAAGCCTGAGCCGGCACACCCCGATGACCTACCAGGACTTCACCGCCAGCACCCACGCCCGGCGCCGGTACTGGGCGCGCAGCCACCTGGGCTGGCGCACCTTCGGCCGCGCCCGCCCCAATGCCGGGCACCGGGCGGTGACCGCGTTCGGACGGCACGGTCTGCTGTCGGGTGTGATCACCCAGAACGTCGACGGCCTGCACCAGGCCGCCGGCAGTGAGCGTGTCGTGGAACTCCACGGGAGCCTGGACCGGGTCGTCTGCCTCTCCTGCGGCACCTTCAGTCCACGCCACGAACTCGCCCGGCGGCTGGAGGAAGCCAATGTGGGCTTCGAGCCGGTGGCCGCGGGAATCAACCCGGACGGTGACGCCGACCTCACCGATGAACAGGTCGGGGACTTCCGCGTGATGCCCTGTACGGCCTGCGGCGGCATCCTCAAACCCAATGTGGTGTTCTTCGGCGAAACCGTACCGCCGCGGCGGGTCGAGCACTGCCGACAGCTGGTCGGCGAAGCGACCTCGCTGTTGGTACTGGGATCATCGCTGACTGTGATGTCCGGGCTCCGGTTCGTCCGTCAGGCGGCCCGGGCCGGAAAACCCGTGCTGATCATCAACCGGGACCCGACCCGGGGCGACCAGCACGCCCTCACCCGGGTCGCGCTCCCACTGGGAACGACGCTCACCACCGTGGCCGACCGACTGGGCCTTTCCGCGGACGGCCCGTAGACACGTAGCACCACCGACCGACCGCCGCGGGACCGGCAGCGACGCGTCGTCGCCTCACCCATCGGAAGGCCACGGGACAGCGTCGTCCGGGAGGCCATCAATGATCAACGCGACGGCTTGCGCGGCGCCGTTCACCTCCCGCACGCTGCCGTCAGCGAACCGCACGCGATAGCGGTCGCCCCCGATCGGCATGGCCCCGGGCAGATCACGGCAGATGGGCGGCGCGGCCCGGCGGCTGAAGGTGAGCCAACGCATGCTCCGGCCAGGGGACAGAAGGCGAAGCCAGGGCTGTTCGAAGGCCGCCTCGACCAGCCCGTGCAACGCGCTGTCCCGCGTACCGGCGGTGGCCTCGCGCAGTTGGCGCCATCGCACCGGCACGGCCTCGCCACGTTCGTGCGCCTCCGCGAGCTCCCAGGTCCGCAGGAAAGACCACCGCGTCACGAGTACTCCCACCCGGGATACCCGCGACCAGGAGTAGAAGGCCCCGGCAACCTCGGACAGGTCCTCGGTGCTACCGGTGGCCATGTGAACACCGCCGGTCCAGCAGTCGACCGAGAAACTGCGCACCTGCCGCGCCATCAGCACATTCGCCGACCGGTCGCCGACCGCCACCTTCGCCGCCACATGACGCCAACCCGGCGAGGACACCAGCTCGACCGTGATCCCGTAGCCCGCACGGTCGACTTCCGCCTGCAAAGCGTCCAGCAGGGACCCCGCCCGCACCACCTCGGGATAGAGCATCGCGTATGCGCGCAGGGCGGCGTCCGGCGCTGCGGCGGGGAACTGCTCGGGCATGTGATCGAGTCTGTCAGGCCCCGTGGCATGGCAGCCACCCCCACAGGCGGCCACCCGGAACACGGACCTGGAATGATCGGCTCATGCGCGCTCCGCTTCGGCTCCCGCGTGGACAGAGACACCGCTCGAGTAACTCTCCGGATGAGATCAAGTGCCTTTGCTGGCGACCTCTCTAGGGTCCGAGCGACACAGACGTCACACCCCTGGAGGATCCGTGGCACGTTTCCCCGCTCGTCTGGCCTTGCTGGGCTCGGCCGCAGTTCTCGCCGCAGGCGCCCTCACGCCCGCGCAGATCGCCGGAGCACAACCGTCCGCCGCTGCGGCGGCCCACCAGTGGGTCGCCCTGGGCGACTCCTACACCGCCGGGGTCATCCCGGCCGCGGGCGACACCTTCGAGGTGCCGCGTGATGGCTGCGAGCGCACCGACCAGTCCTATCCGCAGGTCATCGACCGTGACCTGGGCTCCCTCTTCGAGCTGACCAACGTCAGCTGCGGCGCCGCCACGATCGAGGACATCACCTTCCGAGCTCAGGAGCCGATCGGCCGTCACCTGCCGCCCTTCTCCGAGGACCCGGACTATCCGTTCCCCGCTGTGCCACCCCAGTCCGAAGCGGTGGGCGCCGGTACCGACGTGGTCACCGTCGGGGCGGGCGGCAACACCCTCGGCTTCGCCGACATCCTCTTCCAGTGCGTACAACTGGGCTCGGGCAGCGGCGGCACGGGCACCCCGTGCCGGGACGAGCTGGCCGACGACATCCCGAACCGCCTGAACAAGGTGAGCGGCGACTACGACGAGATGCTCACCGTGCTCCACGAGCGGGCCCCGCACGCGAAGATCCTGGCCGTCGGCTACCCCACGGTCATCCCCGAGGACACCTCCAGGTGCCAGTACAACGACCTGGAACAGTTCGGCCCCATCACCCAGGGCGACCTGGACTGGCTGCGGCAGGATGTCCTGGAACCCCTGAACAAGGCCATCGAGAAGTCGGTTGGCGCACAGGACGAGGCCCGCTTCGTCGACCTCTACGCGTCCTCCCGGAACCACAGCGTCTGCGACACCGGCAAGTGGGTGGAAGGCCTCTTCACCCGGGTCCCCGACCAGGCGGCACTCGTGCACCCCAATGCCCGCGGCCATCGCAACGCCGCGGATCACATCGAGACGGCGATGCTGGACACCATCGGCGTGAGCTGACCGCGCTCGGCCTCCCCCGTCCGAGATCCGCGGTGATCTGCCTCCGGCCCACGGCCGGAGGCAGATCCGTCGTCAGGGACCCGTCTCGGACCTCTCCAAGCCTCCCGGGGCCGGTCAGGGAATCGTCCTTCGTACCCCATACCTGAGTCCGATCAGCACTCACCCGGCAGAGGGAGCGGGATCGTTCGGGCGGCCGACGCCAGGCTGCCATCGCAGACCTGATATTCGGCGTATGACCGCTGATGGCCTGATGACGAAGCCACCCCGGCACACGGGGTGGCCGTGGTGGGTGAGCTGGGCGACGATGCTCTGGGCGGTGGCCTACGCCGCCTTCGGACTGGCCTGCGCACTGAGTCGGACCCCGCTGTTCCGCCTCGGCGACGACACCGCGCCTCCCGCGCTGGGGTGGGTTGTCATGGCGACAGGGACAGTGGCCGCGGCGACCTGTGCGGCCGTGGTGCGCCACGGGCTGCGGCCGACGCTGCGGGCGCTGCTCCGGGTGCTGTGCGGGCTGGCCGCGCTTGCCGCGTTCGGTCTGCTGATGGACATCATCACCGTGATGTTCGGCCAGGGAGTGGACAGTTGGGCCGCCGCGACGCACCACATGCTCGCAGCGGCCGGGACACTCCTGCTCGGGGCCACCGCCCGCGCCGATCGCCCTCCGGCCGTCGCGCACCCGGCCCCGACACCCTCCGCCGCTCCCCGGCCGGTTCTGCTCTCCGCATGTGCCGGCACGCTGGCCTTTCTCCCTTATATGGGAATGAAGTGCGTCTGGGTTTCCGGCGGGACCTTCGCCGGTGTATCCGGCGAGGAGATGCGCACGATCTCTCAACGCAACGGTGCCTCGGGAATCTGGCTCACCCTGGAGTCCTGGGGGCTGGACGCCACCACGCTGCTGGCCGCGCTCGGCACCTTCCTCCTCTGGGGGCTGGTCCGGCCCTGGGGCCAGGTCTTCCCTCGCTGGACGCCCCTTCCGCGCGGCCGCCGAGTCCCCCGGTGGCTCCCCCTGACCCCGGCCCTGATCGGGGCCGCCACCCTCGCACCGTACGGATTGTTCGGCCTCGGCTACGCCGCACTGGTGTCGGCGGACGCCGTGACGATGCGACGTGGCGACTTCCCCACCCCCGATGACGCGCTCCTGGTCACCTGGATCGGCATGACCGCGTTCGCCGTATTCGGGCTCGCACTGACCATCGCCGCCCGCTCGTACTGGCTCCGGACGAGCGCATGAGCGCTACCCATCACGCAGCTGGGCCGGGGCGTCAGCGCTGGAGGGCCTCGATGAGCATCGCACCGGCCATGGCCACGACGATCAGCCAGAACGCGAGCCGTGTACGGCCCCGACGGCCCAGTTCGGCGGCCACTCCGCACAGCACGGCCGTCACCCCGAAGGCAGCGCCGAGGGCGCCGGACCCGCCACTGCCGATCGTCATGAACGCGCCCGCGATCGACGCCACCACGAGGAGCGCACCCACACACACCATGGCATGGCGCGCCGAGCGCGGGGCGTTGCGTGTCCGCTCCTCGCGCAGCATCGCGCGGCGCTCAGCGGGGGTGGAGGTCGCCCAGCGCAGGGCGAGACTCCGCTTGCGCTCGAGGTCATCATCGTGGGAAGTCGCCATGGGGCCGACAGCATAGACCTCCGTATGACCACCGCTGCGTGCGGGTAACCGGTCGGGCGGCGGTCGGCGCACGACCGTCTGTCTCAACCGCCCTGGGCCGTGCCGCCGAGGATCTGCTCGCGCAGGATGTCGGCGTGGCCGCAGTGCTGGGCCAGTTCGCGCAAGGTGTGAAGGTAGACCCAGCGCAGCGGCAGCGGGCCGCGGCGGTTCCCCCGCAGGATGTCGTCCAGCGTCAGTGGTGCCGTGGCCTGACGGGACGCCTCGCACGTTTGCTGGTAGGCCCGCTGGACGGTGGCGACCGTGTCGTCGTCTTCGAGGTCGAAGGACTCGTCGGGCGAGCCGGGGATGCCGATGTCGGTACGGGGCCGGCAGGTGATCGCCTCGTCGAACCAGACCTTCTCGACGAAGGTGGCGTGCTTGACCAGGCCGAGCAGGGTGGTCTTGGACGTCACCAGCGACCGGCGTGCCTGTTCTTCGGTCAGCCCGTTCAGACTGTCGTGCAGCGCGGCCCGATGCTCGTCGAGGAATGCCTCGAACTGGTCGCGGAGCGCTGCGTGGAGGACGCCGGGTTCTGCCGACGGGTGGAAGACCATGCCGTAACGATAGGCCGCCCCGCTACCGCCGTGTGATCCCGCCCGAGTGGAGCGCCACCCAGGCTCATATGCCGCCCGAGTGTGCGAAGTTCAGGAGGGTCATGTCCTCCTCGGAGAGGTGCAGTGCGCCGACGGCCACGTTGGCGAGCAGATGGTCCAGGTTGCCCGTCCCCGGGATGCCCAGCACGTGCGGGCCCTGGTGCAGGGTCCACGCCAGCCGTACTTGCGCGGCGCTCACCCCGTGCGCCCGGGCGACGGCGAGCACTTCGGGGCTCTCGGCGCCGCTTGCGCCCGCGTCACGGCCGGCCCCGGCGATCGAGTAGAACGGCACGAACGCGACGCCCTGCTCACCGCAGGCGCGTACGAACGCGTCCTGATCGGGACGTACGCCGATGCCGTACGGGTTCTGCACACAGACCACGGGGGCGATGGCCTGGGCCTCGGCGAGCTGGTCGGGGGTGATGTTGGAAAGTCCCAGGTGGCGGATGAGCCCGGCGTCGCGGAGCCGGGCCAGGGCGTCGAAACGCTCGGCGATCGAGTCGGTTCCCAGGACGCGCAGGTTCACGACGTCGAGGTGGTCCCGACCCAGCTGGCGCAGGTTCTCCTCGACCTGGCCGCGCAGTTGGCCGGGACCGGCGTGGGGCAGCCACTGGCCGGAGAGGTCCCGGCCGGGCCCGACCTTGGTGGTGATCACGAGATCGTCGGGGTACGGGGCCAGAGCACTGTTGATCAGTTCATTGGCCGAGCGCAGGGAGGAGAAGTAGAAGGCGGCGGTGTCGATGTGGTTCACCCCGAGCTCAAGCGCTCGGCGCAGCACACTGATCGCCCGGCCGCGGTCGCCGGGAGCGGCGCCGGGCGCGAACGCCTTCCCGTTCTGCGCCAGGCGCATGGCGCCGAAACCTATTCGGTGTACCGGCAGGTCGCCCAAGGTCCAGGTACCGGAAACGGCCGCGTTGATCGTCTGGGAGGTCATGCCGGGATGATTTCCCTCGGATAGGCTGCCGGGCCATTGATTAAGGCATAGCTGAATCCTGGGGGTGACCATGCAGGCGGAGCTGGCTCTTTCGGTGAGTGATCTGGTGCGGATGCGGTTCGCCGTGTCGCCGATGTGGGAGGTCGGGCCCAGTCTCCGGCTGCTGCACTCCGGCTCCGCTCATCCGGTGCACCGGACCTGGGTGGAGCAGGTGCGGCCACGGCTGGCGGCCGCCGGGCTCGACCGTGGCTGGCTCGCGGAGCTCGTGCCGCCCGCGGGGTACGTTCCGGACTTCCTCAACCCGGCACCCACCCGGCCCGCCCCCACCTTGCCGGAGGAGCTGACCGGGATCGTTGCCACGTCCGCCGCCCGGGTACGCCAGGATCTCGACCGGCTGGGGCAGGAGCAGGGACGTCTCGGTCCCCGGACGCGGAGTCTGTACGCCGACCCGGGGGCCCGGCTGCCGCGGGTCGCGGAGGAGATCGAGCACTACTGGGAACTGGCGCTGGCGCCCTACTGGGCCCGGATGCGGGCGCTGCTCGAGGCCGACATCTTCCACCGGAGCCGGCAAGTCGCCGAGCACGGCGTCGGCCGTCTCTTCAACGCCCTGCATCCGTCGGTGAGCTGGGACGACAATGCGCTGCGGCTGGATCGCCGACGGCGCCCGCTGTCCCGGGAGGCGGCGGGCGCGGGGCTGCTGCTGATTCCCTCGGTCTTCACCGGGCCGAGCCCGTTCACCAGCGTGGCGCCCCCGGAGCCGCCGCAACTGGCTTATCCGGCGCGCGGCACGGGCACGTTGTGGGAATCGCGGCCCGTCCCCCGGGCGGACGCCCTGTCCGCCGTACTCGGCCGCTCCCGGACGTTGCTGCTGACGGAACTGGAAACCCCGGCCTCCACCACCGAACTGGCCCGGCGCACCGGGCTCTCGGCCGCCGGGGTGTCCCAGAACCTCACGGCACTGCGCAACGCGGGGCTGGTCAGCGCCCACCGGGCGGGCCGCTCCGTGCTCTACGCCCGCACGTCCGTGGCCGAATCCGTTCTCGCCGCCACTCGCTGACCGACCACCGCGCCGCCGCCCCGTGTCCGCCCGCTCAGTGGCGGGACCGGTGCCGGCCGGCGCCCAGGCGGGCGTAGTAGTCGATGAGGTCGGGTGCGTCGACGGCGCCGGGGTTGACCACCTCCGCGGCCGGGGCTCCCTGGAGCAGGCGCTTGACCGGGACCTCGAGCTTCTTGCCGGTGCGGGTGTGCGGGATCCCGGGGACCTGGAGGATCTCATCGGGTACGTGGCGCGGCGAGGCGCCGGTGCGGATGGCCGAACGGATCGTCTCGCGCAGCCCGTCGTCCAGGACGGCACCGTCGGCCAGGACCACGAACAGGGGCATCCAGTAGCCGCCGTCGGGTTCCTCCGCCCCGATGACGAGGGCTTCGGTGATCTCCGGGAGGCGTTCGACCACATCGTGGATGTCGGCGCTGCCCAGGCGGACGCCGTTGCGGTTGAGGGTGGAGTCGGAGCGCCCGTGCACGATGACCGAACCGTGGGAGGTGAGGGTGATCCAGTCGCCGTGCCGCCAGATCCCGGGGTAGGTGGTGAAGTAGGCGGCGTGGTAGCGGCTGCCGTCGGGGTCGTTCCAGAAGGACACCGGCATGGACGGCATGGGGCGGGTGACCACCAGCTCGCCGACCTGGTCGACGACCGGGCGGCCGTCGGCGTCGTACGCGGCCAGGGCCACGCCGAGGCTCGGGGCGGAGAGCTCTCCCGCCCATACCGGGGTCGTGGAGGCGCTGCCCGCGAAGCCCGCGACGACGTCCGTACCACCGCTGCCGGATGCCACCCTCACATGGCCGCCCACATGGTCGCGGACCCAGGGGTATGCGGAGGCCGGAAGGGCGGAGCCGGTGCAGCCGATGGCCCGGACGGACGACAGGTCGTGGACGGACGGTGTGATGCCCAACTTGGCCATGGCGAGCAGGTATTGGGGGCTGGTGCCGAAAAGGGTGACGCGGTGCCGGGCGGCCAGTTCCCACAGCAGGTCCGGGTGTCCGGGTGGTACGGGGCTGCCGTCGTAGGTGCAGGCGGTGGCACCGGTGAGGAGCGTGGAGACCACCATGTTCCACATCATCCAGTGGGTGGTGGTGTACCAGAGCAGACGGTCGCCCGGTCCGAGGCCGGAGTGCAGGCCCAGGGTCTTGAGGTGTTCGAGCAGGACGCCTCCGTGTCCGTGGACCATACCCTTGGGCAGACCGGTGGTGCCGGAGGAGAAGACGATCCAGAGCGGATGGTCGAACGGCACCGGGACACACCGCAGTGGCTCGGAGCGGCCCGCCGCCTCCGCCCAGTCGACGGAATGCCCGGGACGGTCGGTCGGCCAGGGCAGGCCGACCCGGTCCACCAGGATCGTGGCCTTGAGCGTGGGCAGGGCGCGGCTCAGGCCGAGGGCCGCCTCGCGCCGGTCGTGGGTGGTGCCGTTGAAGAGGTAGCCGTCGGCGGCGATGAGCACCGTGGGTTCGAGCTGGGCGAAGCGGTCGGCGGCGGCCTGGGGTGCGTAGTCCTGGCCGCAGACCGACCAGACCGCGCCGAGACTGGCGGTGGCGAGGAAGGCGACGATGGCGTGCGGGGTGTTGGGCAGGTAGCCGACGACCCGGTCGCCGCGGCCGACGCCGAGTTCGCGCAGTGTGGCGGCGGTCGAGGCGACTTGGGCGCGCAGGCTCTCCCCCGTCACCTCGTAGCTCGCGCCGGTTTCGTCGAGCGCGACGATCGCGGGCGCGTCCGGGTCCAGGTGGCGCAGGGCGTGCTGGGTGTAGTTGAGGGTGGCGCCGGTGAACCATCGCGCTCCCGGCATCTTCTCCTCGGCGAGTATCCGCTCGTACGGGGTGGCCGCCTCGATGGCGAAGTGGTCCCAGACAGCTCCCCAGAATCCCTCGAGGTCGGTGACGGACCAGTGGTGCAGGGCGGTGTAGTCGGTGGCGTCCAGACCGACACCGCGGGCGAACTCCGCGATGCGGCTGGTCGCCATCTCGTCCGGGTCGGGTGTCCAGAAGGGTTCGGGCGTGGGCATGGCCGTGTGCTCCTCGTCGAGGCGGATGAGACGGTGAGGCGAGTGCGGCGGGTCAGGGGACGGACGCGGGGTCGGGGGCCAGCAACGGCGCCCAGACCGCGGTGCCGGTGAAGTGTGCGGCACCTGGTGGGACGGTGTCGAGTACGACCCGGTCGGGGCGCAGGAGTACGGCGTCGGCCCGGCCCGCACGGAGCCATGCGGCGAGGGCCCCCTCGACGGCCATGACCCGTGCGCCGAGCGCTTTGGCGACGGCCCGTACGGACGGTGCCGGAGGCCGCGCGCTCAGGAGGGCGAAGCCGTCACCGAGGACGTCGTCGAGACGGCCACGCCCGCCACCTGCCGTGATCCACGGCTGCGGACAGAGTGTGCCCGCGAGACCGCGTCCGGGCCGTGTGCGGCACACCAGGGGGCCTGCGGTCAGGGGTGGGGCGTGGTGGGCGGCGACCATCGCGGTCACGCCCGGGACGCGGCAGACGGCGCCCAGGGCCGTGCGGCGTACGATGGCGGCCCGGCCGCGGCCGCCCGTCATCGCCCAACCCGTCGCCACCGCGAGCCGGATCATATGCCGTGCGTGGGGCGCCCGTTCGCCCTGATAGGTGTCCAACAGGCTCTCACTGGCGCCCTGCTGGAGGACGAGCGCGAGCTTCCAGGCCAGGTTGTGGGCATCGCGCAGCCCCGCGCACAGGCCCTGTCCGATGAACGGCGGGGTCTGGTGAGCCGCGTCGCCGAGCAGGAGGACACGGCCGCGGCGCCACCGTTCGGCGAGCCGGGCCCGGAAGGTGTACGACGTCTGCCGGAGCACCTCGAAACCCTGGAAGTCGGCCGGCACATCCACCCACGGCGCCACGAGTTCACGCAGCCGGGCACGACCGGGCTCCGGCGCGTCCTCGGCCAGCCGGAACTCCCAGCGGTAGCGGTCCGCGCCGATGCGCATGAAGGTGGCGGGCCGCACCGGGTCGCACACCTGGTCCACACCTTCCCAGGTCCGTACGGGGAGTTCGGTGCGCACATCGAGGACGGCCCAGCGTTCCTCGAAGCGCAGGTCCTCCATACCGGCACCGATCGCCTCACGGACGAGGCTGCCCGCGCCGTCGCAGCCGAGGACCGCGTCGGCCCACAGGTGTTCCTCGCCGTCCTCGCCTCCCGTACGGCGGAAGGTCACGCGGACCGGCCCCTCCCCCTCCTGGTGGACTCCGGTCACCTCCGTTCCGCTGCGCAGTTCGCACGCGGGGTGTCCGGCCAACGCCACACGCAGCAGCCGTTCGAGCTCGGGCTGGTCGTACAGGGTGGTCTGCGGGAAGCCGTGGTATCCGTGCGGGTCGTCGCGCCGGACCTCGGCCATGACCCGGTGCCGGGCGTCCACGAGCCGCAGGCCGTTGGCGGGGCGGGCGACCGCGGCGAACTCCTCGTGGATGCCCACGGCCTGGAGGATCCGGCGGGTTTCGTCGTCCATGGCCACGGCGCGCGGCAGCGGGTACGGATCGGTGTGACGTTCCAGGACGACGGTGCGGACTCCGCGCCTGGCGAGGAGGAGTGCGGCCGTGACGCCCACCGGGCCCGCGCCGACGATCACCACGGGCACGCGGGACACGGTGGTCACCCCGCTTCGCCGACCGCGGTGCGCTGCTCACCGAGGTCGATGTGTCGGTCGGGCGTGGCGATACTGGCCTTGACGAGATCGCCCGCCCGGAGGTAACGCGGGTTCCCCGCCTGGTTCTTGAAGAACATTCTCCACTTCACGGCGGGCGGCAGCAGCGCCGCGATCTTCTCGACCGCTTTGGGTGGGGCGGTCAGCGCCGTACCCCCGGGGGTTCCGGTGAGCAGCAGGTCACCGGGGTCGAGCCGCTGGAAGCGGGAGAGCAGGGTCAGCGCCTGCGCGGGGCGGACGATCATGTCGGTGAGCGTGCGGTCCTGGCGCGGCTCACCGTTGACGGACAGCCTCAGCCTGAGGTTCGGCAGGTGGTCGAAGTCCTCCGGGCCGACGAGGGAGAGGTGGGGTCCGGTGGGTGTGAAGGTGGGGTACGACTTGCTCTCGTAGAACTGCCCCTTGGTCAACTGGACATCGCGGGCGCTGACGTCGTTGGTGACGACGAGCCCCGCGACGTACGAGGGCAGATCCCGTTCGGTGACGGTGGTCCCCACCGGCAGGTGTGCGCCGATGACGAGGCCGAGTTCCACCTCGTAGTCGAGGAACCGGACGTGCGGGGGCCGCAGAATGGTCTCGCCGGGGCCACTGACCGAGCCGGACGCCTTGCGGAAGAAGGTGGGAGGGACCTTGTCGGTGAAGCCCGAATCCCGTGCGTGGCTTCGGTAGTTGACCATCTGGGCGATGACCCGGCACGGGGTGGTGACCGGGGCCAGCGTCGCCAGGTCCGCCACGGGTGTGCCGGGTGCGTCGGAGGCGGCCGCCTCGTCCACGGCAGCGCGGTCGGCGAGCAGTTCGGCGGTGGTGACCGCCTTGGTGTCGATCCGGACGGCATGACCGGACGGTGTCTCCCCGGGGCGGCCGGGAGCGGAACCGGGTGGACGTACCGCCCACCAGCCGTCAGCGGTACGCAGGACGTTGGTGCTCATGAGTTCATCGCCTTCATCAGGCCCACCAGGCGGGCGGGATCGAGTTCGTTGTCGCCGCGCAGGGCCGTGAGCACCTCGCGGAGCTTGGCCGGTGACGGACGGGTACCGAGGAAGTCGCGGGTGACCGGCGGTCCCCACTGGGCGAGGCCACTGCCCGACAGGGCCGCCCAGCCCGGTTCGACATCGTGGGAGAACAGGTCGCCGTCGGCGAAGTGCTCCAGCATCAAGCGGTCGGGGTCGCGCCAGTAGTCGAAGAGCTGGCTGCCCTGGATATGTCTGCCGATGCCCCAACTGCGCTGGTAGCCGCGCTCGGCCAGGTACTCGCCCCCCGCGGCGATCGCGTCGAGGTCGGTGACCTGGTAGGCGGAGTGGACATAGCCGGTCCCGGGGCCCAGGTGCATGGCCAGGGTGTGGTGGTCGACGGCCACGCCGCCCTGGTCGCAGCGGATGAACGCCATGGTCGGGCCACGGTCACGCTGTCCGTCCAGGAAGAGGAAATCGCTGACGATCATGCCGAGCGTGTCCAGATACCAGTCCAGGGCCCGGGTGAACGCTCGGGTCTCCAGGACCACATGGCCCAGCCGCTGGATCCGGGACGGTTCGCGGGGCGGGCGCTGCGTGGCGTTCGTCCGCGGCTGACGCGTCCCGAAGTTCAGGATGAGCGGCTGCTGCTCGGGGAGCGCGGGAAGCTCCTGGGCGCAGTGCACGACGCGGACGGGGAAGCCGGAGGGGTCGAGGAGGTCGACCGCCTCGCCGCCGCCGGGCGCCCCCGCGTCCCGGAGGGCTCGCACGTCACGGCCGGTGACCCGGGCCAGACGCACCAGGTCGGACCGTTCGGCGGCCCGGAACACCGGGCCGATGAACCGGGAGGCGGTGCCTTTGCGGATCACCGTGCAGGGCGTGCCCGCCCGGGTGCCGCGCAGCCACAGCTCCCGGTCGGTGCGGGCGGCGATCGTGAACCCGAAGTCGCGGGCGAAGACCTCGGCCCGGTCCAGATCGGGCTTCTCGAACTCCAGCCAGGCCAGGGCCGCCACCTTGATGACGGGGTTGCGGGCCCGGCCGGGATGTTCGCCGCGGAGCGCCCCCCGCTCACTGTGCAGTCCGCGGTGCGGATCCTTCCCGGACGGAGCCCGGTCATGGGCGGCGGGCCCACGGGGCAGGTCCCGCCCGCCATCCGGGGCGTGCTCGCGGTCGTCGTGGATCACGGCCGTACTCCTCACAGGGTGCTAACGGGCGAGCAGATGGTGCAGAGCCGGCTTCAGCGCGGCGTACGGGTCGTCCTCGGCGCCGGGCGAGCGCCAGGCGACGACTCGGTCGGGCCGTATGAGCACCGCGCCGTCGGCGCCGTGCCCTCGCAGCCGGGTCCAGGTCGAACGCGGATCGCGGCAGTCACCGTCGAGGTGGCCGATACGCACGGCGTCGAGGGGCGTGCCGAGGGCCGCGGCGGACAGCCTGCCGCGTAGAGGGTTTCGCCGAGGCCGAGTTCGCGCAGCGTTTCCGTGGTGCGCTGGTTGAGCAGATGGGCCTTGGGCAGGATCGAGGTCCCGGGCCAGGCACTGACCAGCAGACTTTCCACGCCGAGCGTACTGAGCAGCATGGGCGCGGTCAGTCCGGCGCCGTCTCCGCCGACGATCAGGACGGGCACATCGGCGTCGGTCATGGCTGCTCCTCGGCGAGTCGCGGGAAGAGGACGCGGGCGTCGCCGTGGTCGATCCGGTCCTGGTCGGCCGCGGGCAGGGCGTCGTGGTCGTCGAGGAGAGCGGTGAAGTAGCTGACGGCGGGGTCGGGGGCGAAGGGCCAGTCGCTGCCGTAGAGCACATGGCCGGGCCGGGCGAAGGCCAGCAGGCTGGGCAGGGCGGTGGGACTGCTGGTCAGGGCGGTGTCGAAGATGAACGAGGACAGGTCCGTGAGGAGGGCGGCCGGGTCACGGCCGGTCTGGCCGGACAGGGCGACGGCGATGCGGTGGGCGGCGTACGGAAGGAAGCCCCCGCCGTGCGCCAGGATGATCCTCAGGTTCGGGTAGCGGCGGGGCACGTCGTGCAGGACGAGGTTCATCGCCGCCCGCGTGGTGTCCAGAAGGAAGTCGGCGGCGAACGGCGGAATCCCGGGCATGGGTGGCGCGGGCAATTCGGTGGGGTGGACGTGCACGACGGCGGCCCCGCTCGTCGAGCAGCGCCATCAGGGGCTCGTACAGCGGGTCGCCCAGATAGGTACCGGCGGCGTTGGCCAGCAATGCCACTCCGTCGGCGGCCAGTTCACCGAGTGCGTACTCCGCCTCCGCCATCGCTCCGTCCAGGTCGGGCAGCGGCAGGGTGGCGAAGAAACCGAACCGGTCCGGATGGTCCGCGACGCGGGCCGCGGCGTAGTCGTTGACCTGCCGTGCGATGGCCCGGGCCTCCTGGTCGTCGCCCAGGTGCACACCGGGTGCGGACAGCGAGAGCACCGCCGCCCCGATCCGCTGGGTGTCCATCAGCGCCAGGGCCCGTTCCGGACTCCATTCGGGCAGCTCACGGCCACCGGCCTGGTGGATGCCGTGTCCGCGCAGCCATCGCGTGTAGGGCGGCGGCAGGAGGTGGTGATGTACGTCGATACGACTCATCTGCGGGCTCTCCTTGCTGCGCGGCCAAGACGCGCCGTCCAAGGCGGTGGGCAGGGTGCAGGGTGCGACGAGGAGCGGAGGACTGAGGTGGACTTCGAGGGAGAAGGGCGAGGTGGACGAACGCGAGCGCACCGAGCAGGAGCGCTCCCCGCTGGTCCCGGCGGACTCGGCCGGCAGCCCGCCCGACCTGCCCTCTCATCCCCGGGGCCTCTGCAATTCGATGAAATCATCACTGTTGATGGAGCACTATGTCAACACACCATCAATGTTGATGTGATCGTCAGATACGCGGCACGCTCCAGTACTCTGACCTCATGCCTGATGAGCCGCCGACCCAGAGCCGGGGCACACGCTCCGGCAACCGCTTCGACCGCCGCCGGGCGCGGACCCGCGCCGCGCTGATCGGTGCGGCGCGCGCCTATCTGGCGGAGGGCACGGCCACCGAGCCGAGCATCCAGGAGATCGCGGATCGCGCGGATGTCGGGTTCGGCTCCTTCTACAACCACTTCGAGAGCAAGAGCGCGCTCTTCGAGGCGGCGGTGATGGACGCGCTGGAGGAGTACGGGCAGCTGATCGACGCCGTTACCGGTGGCCTCGAGGATCCGGCGGAGATCTTCACGGCCAGCGTGCGGATGACCCTGCGGATGATCGAGACCCATCCGCAGCTGGCGCAGGTACTACGGCGGCGTGGCCTCGAGCAGCTGCACGCCGACACCGGCCTGGCGCCCCGGGCCCTGCGGGATATCGAGAAGGGGATGGCCACCGGACGCTTCTCCGTGGAGGACCCCCGCATCGCACTGTCCGCGATCGGCGGCTCACTCCTCGGACTGCTCCAGCTGGAATCCGTCCGGCCCGACATCTCGGGCCCCGACGTCGCCGAGCAACTGGCCGCACTGATCCTGCGCATGCTCGGCCTGCCGCCCGACGAGGCCCGGGAAGTGGCACGACGCCCACTGCCCCTGGCACCGCGCGACTGAGTCGCATCGCCACGATGTGCGTCGCCACGGACGTGGCACGAGTCATGTCACGTTCTGGGGCAGCCGGCTCGTCCAAGAGACGAGCAACAGCTGTCGTTCTCGCACAGATGGAGACTTTCGTGTTCGCCACCTACCTCGTGGTCACCCTCCTCACCGTGGCCGTCAACGGCCTCGCCGCCACCGCCAACTTCATCGGCCATGAATACCCCAAGAGCCAGGCGGACAAGTTGCGCGTGCCTCGGTCCTGGATGCGCCCGCTGGGCACCCTGCTGGCGGCGGGTGCGCTGGGACTGCTGGCCGGGTTCGCCGTGCCGGTGCTGGGCACGGTCGCCGCCGCGGGCCTCGTGCTGTACTTCCTGGGCGCGCTGTACGCCCATCTGCGGGTCGGTGACCACCAGTTGGGCCCCTGGGCCGTGTTCTTCTGTCTGCCGGTGGCCGCCCTGGCCGTGGGCCTGGCCCACCACGGCATCTGGTGAGCCGTGGCGTGGTCCCGTCGTGACGCGTCGCTCGGTTGCCGCGCCGTGCGGCAACCGACCTGTTGACGCCGGAACTCAGCTCCACCAGACGTGGAAGTCGGTGGACAGCGACCTCAGCGCGCCCAATTCAGCCGCCAGCTCGGGCGCGGAGACCTCGATCGGCTGCTCCCTCACCAGCGGCGCGGAGCTGTAGATCTTGCGCAGCGAGAAATCCCAACCGGAACGGTCCCCGGGGGCGTGTCCGGCCACGACCCTCAACCGGTGCAGCTCGTACCGGATCATGGCGCTCTCCGCCCGCGTGGCGGCGCAGGAGTCGAACGCGGACCACAGCTGCGGATCAGTCATCCGGGCGAGCTGGTCAGGGGTGAGGGTCGTGGTGTCGAGCAGTCGGCGGGCCAGGCGCCGGACCACCGAGACCGGACCCACGTTGTCCCATGAGGTGTGCAGCCGGGCTTCCGCGCAGATGAGACCGACCAGTGATGCGGCGGTCTCACGGTCCGCCGACACCGCGGAGTCCTTGAGTGCGAGTCGGCCCAGCATGACCGCTGGATCGGTATCGAGATTCAGCAGGCCGGAGCGATGGGTGAGTGGAGAAGGGGACTGCCCGCCGAGCGCGGCGACGACGGCCCCGGTGTGGATCCCGTACTTCTCCAGCACGGAACGGATCGGATCGGTCCCCAGCAGCTGCAAACCGATGGCGTGATGGTTGAGGTCGGCGATGCCTTCGAAGGTGTGACTCAAGGGCAGGTGGCCGATGTCATGCAACAGCGCCGCGACCCGCAGCAGTTCGTCCTCCGGCCGGAAGTGCGCGACCAGCGCGAGGACACCGAGGGTGTGCTCCAGCCTGGAGTACGACTGCAAGGTGCTGATCGTCGAGGCTCCCGCGTGCGCGACGAAGTGCAGACGCCGTAGCGGTCCGGTACGCAGCAGGTCGGCTTCCACGGGGTTCAGGCGTACGGAAATCCGCCATAGCGGGTCGGTGAACACCCCGGACAGACCTACGACGTTGGTCGGAACAGGCCGTGCCGTGTGTTCCCCGGAGCTCCGCGGCGAGCTCTGATCGAATTGGCTGTCCACCGGGTCACTCCAGAGCGTTGGGCGATGGCTGGATCGCGGATGAGACGGCGAAGTGCCTCTGCGCCGCGACGACAGGGCGCACCGCGGGTCCTGTACGTGGTGGCGGAGAGGCACTTCCCAAGTGGCGAACGGTTACGTGTCGGTGTGGTCGGCCACGGTCACGGCAGGATCTCGATGTACCCGTCGGTTCCGTGCACACGGATCCGCTGCCCGTCCCGGATCAGCCGGGTGGCCTGCTCCACACCCACCACGGCCGGCAAGCCGTACTCCCGGGCGATCACCGCCCCATGGGTCATCAGGCCACCCACCTCGGTCACCAGGCCGGCGATTCCGACGAACAACGGCGACCAGCTGGGGTCCGTGAAGGTCGTGACCAGGATGTCGCCCGCCTCGAGATCGGCCTCCGCCAGGTCGAGGATGACGCGGGCCCGTCCCTCGACGGTGCCGGTGGAGACCGGCAGGCCGACCAGGGCCCCGGCCGGTACGTCGTCGCGCCGGTACGCCCCGGTGAGGGCCTCGCCGTCCGAGGTGAGTACCCGGGGCGGTGTGAGCGCGTGGTACGACCGGAACGCTTCCTTGCGCTGCTGGATGAGCCCGCCGTCCACCTGGTGTGAGCGCACGGCGTCGTGGAACTCCTGGAACGTGAGGTAGAAGACGTCCTCCCGCTCAGCAACCACGTCGGCCCGCACGAGGCGCTCGGCCTCCTCCATCAGGGCCCGCTTGTAGACGAAGTAGCGGCTGACGATGCCGTACTTCGGGTACTCCCGGTACCCGATGAAGGTTCGCACCCGGTCGATCATCCGCTTGGTCTCATCGGCCTTCCGGTCCCCGTCCGGCAGGGCCCGCAAGCGTCGCAGCACCTCCTGCTCCTTCTTCAGTGCCTTCTGCCGCCCTTGTTCGAAGCGCCGCTCGGCGGCGCCCGGCTCGAAGTTCCTGACGTTGTCGAGGATCACGGGCACGAGGGTGGCGGGGCTCTCGCGCCAGCGCGGCCTCGTGATGTCGATCTCGCCGACGCAGCGCATGCCGTAGCGGGCGAGGTAGTCCTCGATGGCGTCGCGCGCTTCGGCCCCTCCCGGAAGTTTCGCCAGGTCGTCCAGGAAGCCGTCGTCCTCGACTCCCCGCAGGAAGGCGACCAGCTCCGGATGCGGGCGGATCACGTCCGCGACATCGAGCAGCGCCAGTCCCATCTCCGAGGTGACGTTGTCGGGGGCGGACAGCGTGAGCGTGTCAGCCGCGTTCTTCTCGCCCAGCCACTCCTGCAACGTGTCGTTGAGCCACCACGTGGCCTCCATCCCCGCCATGATCGCCTGCATGCTCAGCGGATCACCGAGGACGCGCTTGTGCTCCTCGAAGGCCTCCATGAGGAAGTCGAACAGCGCCGGTCCGCTCTTCGTCCGGATCTCGCGCTCCAGAGCGGCGATGGACACCCGGCTGCGCTCGATCAGCTCGGTGACGACGGCCGGATCGGTCTCGATCGGGGCGGGCGCGACGCCGGCCGATGGCCCGCCGGGGCTCACGTCCGGGAGCGAGGGGACGAAATCGTCACGGTCGAGAACCGTCTCCAGCGCGTCCCTGATCAGCGGATCGCCTCTCCCCATGAGGTCCAGGAGGCCGGCGCGGCCGGCGGGCGAGGCCAGGCGCCGGGTGACGTCGACGAACAGCCGCCCACCGGCCTCGTGCATCGGCACCATGGCCGTCAGCTGCCACATGGAGAACCCCAGCGGCTTCATGGCGTCGGTCATCATCTGCCCATGGCCGACGGAGACGTAGACGTGGTTCTCCTGGTCGCCGATCTCGGGGATGGGGAACAGCGTCGTGATCGGCCGGCTCTGAACGATCTGGAAGCCGTCGTCGGCCAGGCACCATTCGATGTCCTGCGGGCGGCCGAAGTGCGCTTCGATCCGCCGTCCGAGCTCTACGAGTTGCACGACCTGCGCATCCGTGAGAGACGGCTGCTCCTGCCGCCACGCGTCGATCGCCACTTCCTGCGTACCGCCGGTCGGCAGGGCGTGAACGGCACGCTGCTTGGCGGCGATCGCCTTCGCGACGACTTCGCCGTGTCGCACCGTGAAGACATCGGGGTTCACCAGCCCCGAGACCAGGGCCTCGCCGAGACCGAAGCCGGCGTCCACGGTGGCCACCTTCCGGTTGCCGGTGACGGGGTCGGCCGTGAACAGGATGCCGGAGGCCTGCGGGAAGACCATCTGCTGCACGACCACGGCCATCTGGACCGTACGGTGGTCGATGCCGTTCCGCCGGCGGTACGTCACGGCCCGCTCGGTGAACAGCGAGGCCCAGCACCGGCTGATGTGCTGGAGGATAGCCGCCTCCCCCACGACGTTCAGGTACGTGTCCTGCTGGCCGGCGAAGGAGGCCGTCGGCAGGTCCTCCGCCGTCGCGCTGGAACGCACGGCATAGGCGGCCTGCTCGCCGGCCTGAGCGAGCGCGCCGGTGATCGCCGCGGCCAGATCACCCGGGATGGTGATCCCTTCGATGGTCCGGCGGATCTGCGCGCTGAGCGTGCGGATCGCCTCCCGGTCGTCCGGGTCCACACGCGACAGCTGGTCGAGCCGGTCCTTGATCGACGGCGCCGCTTCCGCCATGACCCGCCGGAAGGCGTCCGTCGTCACACAGAAGCCGGCCGGCACCCGGATGCCATCGATGCGCGACAGCCGGCCCAGATGCGCGCCCTTGCCACCGACGACCGGGGCCTGCGCCTCGCCAGCCTTCTGAAGATCACACACGTACTGCTCGATCATCGCGATGCCTCCGAGGCAGTCGTGTTCCCTTGCACTGCACTGGCCGGTCGCACCACCGGCGCCACCAGCTCCGTCGAACCTCTTGTCAGGCCCGTCCCCGTCGCCGTCATACATCGACAACACACGCCCGTCGTGCCCCCCAATTCCGCAGGTTGTGGCTTCGGCCGACGATTTTGCGGCACCCCCCGGGCCTTGCCGCAAGCCCCCCAGTGCGCTATAAATTAAGACAGGCAAGGAGAGGACTCTCCTTGCCTTTGCTGTGTGCCGGCCGCTGAATCCGGCAATCCCTGCTCACGAAGAGGCGGCGCGCCCGTTACCGGCACGGCCCGAGCGTCACGCCGAGCCGAAGAACGGAAAGCCCCGTCCCTGGCTCCCGGCGGGCGACCCTGTTCACGAAAGTGCGGCGCGTGACCCTATCCAGCCTCGATACCGGTGATGGCCGCCTCACCCATGGGAGCCGTCCGCTGGGTACGCCCGGCGTCGAGGAGAGCGCTTGACGCGATCTGCCGCGCGTTTCGTTCGGCCTCGTTGCTGTTGTCCGCCTCGACTTCGAGACGGACGGTGAAGGTCGAGTTCTCGGTGTCGACCGTCAGCACATCGAGCTCGGCCGCCGGCTCGAAATCGGTACGGCTGGGGTCGGCGGGCCGCAGGCCCTTCATGAGCGTGGCGCGCTCCTGCTCGGTCAGCGGTGTGGTGAACGTGCCGGGGAGGGTGACGACGAAGGTGGTCATACGGCCAACTGTAGTGCGCGAACACCGTCTCCCGTCCGCTGTTCCGCCGGTCTCACCATCGGCTCCATGACGCGCTCCGCGGGTCGGGCGCGCCGATCCGCGACGCACTTCATGACCATCCGTCACCGGCCGGCATATTCCCGCGAACTCACGTCAGGCTGAATCAGCAGAACGAGCGAATACCTCACATCACGTTCGCCTCGCGAATCCATAAGGCTGCCGACCATTCGCGGGGACCCTTGGCCCGGCCGGGCCATGGGGCTCCGTAGCGCTGGATGGGTGAACGGTACAGAACCCCCGAATCCTCCGCTGACGATCTTCGTTGTGAAGACGTCCCCGAATTCACGGACAAACATACGGAGGTTTCCAGTGGACATCGGCAAGAAGGTCTTCCTCGGCGCCGCCGCCGGCGCTCTGATCATCGGCAGTGCGGCCAGCGCCTCGGCCTACGGCAACAGCGGCGTGCCCACCAGGGCCAGCCACTGTGACACGACCGTGGGCGACGTCGCCACGGTCGGTGCGGTGGCGCCGACCGGCGATGTGAACATCGGCTCCGAATGTGTCAGCACCGGCTCCGCCGATCTGCAGGCCAACCAGTGCGACACCACGACCGGTGTGATCGCCCCGGTCGGGGGAGCGGCTCCGGTGGGTGACATCAACATCGGTTCCAAGTGCGCCAACCTCGCCGGTGACGGTGGCCTGCTCCACCACTGACCAGCGCCTTTGAGTGGGCGGCCCTGGAACCCACGGTTCCAGGGCCGCTGCAGCGTTATGTGACCGGCCGAGGGCTATGAGCGCTCGGCGATCTCCCCCACCATCTGGGTGTCGAGACCGGTCAGTTCCGCGATCCGGTGCACCGGCAGGCCGGTGGCCAGCGCCTGGTGAACGAGCCGGTCACGGTCCTCCGCGGTGTGCCGGAAGTCCTTCAGCCGGGTCTCGACAGCGGCGATCGCGTCCGTGGCACACGCCTGACGAACGGTCTCGGTCTCTTCCGGGGTGAGCGGCAGCGGCAGGCGCTCCGCCTGTTCGGGAATCGAGGCCTCCGCCTCGGGCGGCAGGATGCGCACGTGGCTCGAATTCGATGTCATGTCATGGGCCTGGAGCCAGGCCCGCACCGCGGGTGTGTCCAGGCACTCCAGTCGGCCCACCGCGGCCAGCGGGGCTCCCAGCCGCGGACGGGCATCGGGAATCAGGACGAGGTAGGCGTCATCAGCCACGTCGAGTACGTCGCTCTCACATCAGTCAACCGGTCAGGACAGGGCGATCCTAGCCGCGCGGAACCCCGCCGCTCCTCCCCCGCCACTCGGCTCCTCACGGGTTCCGGCCACGCCTCGGGCTTCCTGGCCGCAGCCGTATGGAGGGTTCATCCCTTCAGGTACGCGAGCACCGCCAGCACCCGCCGGTTGTCTTCCGGTGACTGATCGATCCGCAGTTTCCCGAAGACCGACGCGATGTGTTTGGCCACCGCGCTCTCGCTGATGTGCAGGGTCTGGGCGATGGCGGTGTTGGAACGGCCCTCGGCCATCAGCCCCAGGACCTGGTGTTCGCGGGGGGTCAGGGAGTCGGTGCGGCCCCGCTTCTCGCTGCGGGTGAGCAGCTTGGCGATGACCTGGGGATCCATCACCGTGCCGCCCGCGGCGACCGTGCGCAGGGCGTCGATGAACTGTGCCGTGTGGGTGACGCGGTCCTTGAGCAGATAGCCCACGGCGCCCTCGCCGGAGGCGAGGAGTTCATGGGCGTAGAGCTGGTCGACGTACTGGGAGAGGATCAGGACGGGGAGTCCGGGGCGGTGGCGGCGGGCCTCGAGGGCCGCTTTGAGCCCCTCGTCCGTGTGCGTGGGCGGCAGCCGGATGTCGATCACGGCGACGTCCAGGTCGGTCTGTGCGAGGGCCTTCACCAGCGCGGGCCCGTTGTCGACCGAGGCGATGACCTCGCAGCCGTGTTCCCGCAGGGTACGCGTCAGGCCGTCTCGGAGGAGGAAGAGGTCTTCGGCGAGGACGACGCGCACGGGATCTCCAGGGTCACGATGGTCGGTCCGCCCGGCGGACTGTGCAGGGCGAGTGTGCCGTCGAAAGTATCCAACCGGCGCCGGACACCGTGCAGACCGGTACCGGCCGACAGGTCCGCCCCGCCGTGGCCGTCGTCCGTCACGTTCACCCGCAGCCGGCGCCCGTCGTGGGAGAGGACGATGTCGACGCGGGTCGCCGCCGCGTGTTTGGCCGCGTTGGTGAGGACTTCGGACACCGCGAAATAGGCCGCAGATTCGACGGGGGCGGGCAGTCGCGCCGGGGGCAGGTCCACGGACACGTCCACGTCCAGATGGCTGTCCAGAGCCAGCGAGCGGACCGCGTCGGCCAGCCCGCGGTCCGCCAGGATCGGGGGGTGGATCCCGTGGACCAGGTCGCGCAGATCCTGCAACGCACGCTCGGAGGCGGCACGGACGTCGAGGAGCAGGGCGTGTGCGGTGCGCGGATCGGTGTCCAGCAGCCCCGTGGCCTCGTCCAGGGTGAGCCCCAGGGAGACCAGACGGGCCTGCGCGCCGTCGTGCAAGTCCCGTTCGATCCGGGTGAGTTCTGCGGCGTGGACGTCCAGGGCGGTGGAACGTGTGGCGGCCAGCCGGGCCACCCGGCGGGTCAGTTCGGTGTTGCGCGGGGCGGACAGCAGGCGGTGTGTGAGACGGGCGTGCAGCGCCGTCGCGACCGGTGCCAGGCACAGCCCCGCCACCAGGAGGGCGAGTCCGAGGAGCAGGGCGGTGACCATGGTGGCCGGCGTCGTGACGGGTACGAAGGCGTACCAGTTGCCGTCGCCCAGCCGACGCCATACGAAGGGCTGGACCAGCGCACCGAACAGCCCGTACTCGGCCAGCGCGAGCGGGACCGCCGCGAGTACTCCGCCCGTCCACGGCTCCAGCCAGGCCCAGCGCAGGTCGTGCCAGAAGCCGTCGTCCGCGAGGATCGCGGCACTCCCGCGCCGGGCCGTGGTGTCCGTGTCGTGCGGGAGGGGGTCGGGAGGGCTCAGGGGCCGGCCGGACCAGCGGGCCGCGCGGTCCCGGTACCGGTCGGTTACGCGGCGCAGCAGCCGGGCGGCCGGAGGCAGGGCCCAGAAGCCGACGCCGAGCGGTATGAGCAGCAACGCCCCGCCGACCAGCATCCCGGCGCCGATCACCGCGAGACCGTTCAGCCCGAGCAGTTGACAGCGCCCGAGGGCGACCCATCGCTCGCGCCGGAAACGCACCGCCGTCATGACCCCCGCCCCGTTCACCCCGCCATCGCCGTGATCGTAACCGCCGTGGTCCGCCGTGCGCGCCACACCCAGGGCACCGCCGCCGCCGTGCACGCCAGGCCGAACAGCACCATCGGTGCCGCCCTGCCCGTCTCCTCGTCCATGAAGCAGAGCATGCCCAGGTTGACCAAGGCGTGGAAGGTGCCCGCGCAGAGCAGGCGGAGGAGTCCCCGTGCCTGGTCCAGAGCCAGGCCCAGGACCACGGACATCGCGGTCGTGGCCAGCAGGAACCCCGCCGCGTAGGCCGGGCTGCCCGCCAGCGCCTGGACGTGCCACAGGCCCCACAGCACCCCGACCGCCGCCGACGCGGTGAGCGGGCCGAAGCGGGTGCGCAGCAGCGGCTGCAGGAAGCAGCGCCAGCCGATCTCCTCACCGCACGCCCCGACCAGTTGGGCGAGAACGATGAGGAGGAAGGGGTGCTGGAGGGTGAGCGGGTTGGTGGCATGGGCCGCGCCGCTGAGGAGGGCGTACGCGCCGGCCGACAGGAAGATGATCAAGGGGGCGGTGGCGAGCAACGGCAACCCCGGGGCCGCCCCTCCCCCGGCGGATCCGGAAATGAGCCCGCGGGCCCGGGACGGCCACACCAGTGCCACCACGGCCACTGCCAGTGCCGGACCGAACTGGGTCAGCTGAACGACCTGAGTGGGAATGCCGGTGGCCGGCTGCACGGCTGCCAGCACCCCGGCCGCCACGAACGCGACCGTCCCGTAAACCCCTGCCAGTGCTTTCCACCGCTGTCTCGTCTGCATGCCCAAGACGATGCCGGGCGGCCGTTGAGTACGGACTGCAGCTGGTTGCCCGATCACCCTGTACCCAGCACCACCCCCGGCGGCGGGTCCGCCACCGACACCAGCTGGTCGGGCAACGCGCTGATCACCGAACGGCCAGGATGACCGAGGGGCATACAACTGCGCACGGAATCAGAGGGGTTGGATGAAGGAGCACCATATGTTCCTGCCTGACCCTCCTGGCCCGGAAGTTACCGGCGAAGTCTCACCACAGCCCACGAAGCCCGGGCCGCGGATCGACAGCCGCACCGTGAGAACACTGCTGCTATGGCTGATGATGCTGGCGTGAGTCGCCTGGGTGGTCGTCGTCGCCGTGGGCTTCCTTCAGCTCGACCATGACCTTGAGCATCCGACGCCCGAGAACGGCTTCTCCGACTGCAGTGCTCCGGGCCGCCCCGCACCTGCCGCCCCTGAAGCCGAGTGGACGGGTGGGGGGCGTACGCCTGCCAGGCCGTCCGGTGGCGACGGCGTCCGCTCGGGGCAGCTCAGGCACTCCGTGGACCGGCAGTGCTCGGCCGCGAGAACTCCACCCCACTCCTCCACCCATGGGTCCAGGCGCTTTCGCGCTGGTCACCGCATGTTTGGGTACATGACTCAATGGCTTCCTGCCCGATTTCCCTGCCGATGCCGGTGGGCGCGCGGTCCGCTAGACCGTGCCGGTGAAGTCGGCCATCACCCCACGCCACCGCTCGACGACGGCGGCGTTCGGCAGAGCGTGCCCGTAGCCTCCGAGGAACAGGCTCTGCGCTCCGGGGATGGTCTCGGCCAGTGCCCGGCCGTGCTCGACGGGGACGATCGGGTCATCGACCCCGTGGATGACCAGGGTCGGCACATCGAGCGTGCGCAGGCGGGGTGCGAGGTCACCCATGGCGGCCGTGGCGGTGAGGACCGGCCCGCTGGGGTCGGGGCGCATCGGGTCGATCGCGCGGTCGAACTCCCGGGTCAGGGTGCGACGGCACTCCCCCAGGTCGTATTCGGTGGTCCCGGCCACGAAGGCGTACATCCGGAAGCGGGCTTCGATGAACGCCTCGCGGGTGGTGGGTGGCGTGGCCGCCAACTCGGCGTACAAGGAAGCAAGTTGCTCCAGGAATCGCGGGTGCGGTGGCGGGGAGAAGAACAGGGGCTCGCCGGTCAGGGCGGAGGGGTTCGCGGCGAGCGCCGAGCTGGTGGAGACCAGGGTCAGCGAGGACACCCGGGAACGGTGGTCCAGGGCCATCAGCTGGGCGACCAGGCCGCCCATGGAGAGACCGACGACATGCGCGGCGTCCACGCCGTAGGCGTCCAGCACCGCGACGGCGTCACGGGCCAGGTCATGGCAGTCGTAGGGGTTCTTCCCGAGGTCCACCAGACTGGACTTGCCCGTGTTGCGGTGGTCGTAGCGGATGACGTGCCGGCCGTCGGCCGCCAGTCCGTGGCACAGGCTGTCCGGCCATCCGATGGCCTGGGCGTTCCCTCCGGTGATCAGCAAAACGGCGGGGGCGGCGGGGTCGCCGAAGTCCTCGGTCCACAGTTTCAGCTCACCGGCATCGACGATCTTCTCGGACATGCGATCCTCGCGTTCCTCGCGTGGGCGGAGTGGTCGGTGACGGCCGGGCGGAACCCTGACCCGGGCTCCAGGGCCATGCGTCTCAGCACACTGGTGAAGGTCTCCATGGTCGGGGTGATCCACGGGGCGACCGGTGAGCACTCACTACTCACCTTCCGCCGGGCGACCGTGACCGCCCCGGGGCTCCGGGCCGCCGGATCTCCTCCCCCCTGCCGCCGGAAGGACCCGCGGTGGCACCCGCTCAGCCGGTGAGGAGGTTGCCGACGGCCGCGATCCCGTCGGTGATGGCGCGTTCGCCGACGTCTCCGAAGCCGAGGACGAGTTGCGCGGGAGTGACCGCGTGCGAGGCGCGGCAGGCGCTCATGCCGTACAGCCCGATGCCGCGGGCGCGGGCGGCTGTGACGACGTGGTCTTCGTCAGCACCGGCAGGCAGGTGTGCGACGGCGTGGAAGCCGGCGGCGAGCCCGGTGAGCGGCAGTCCGGGGGCGTGTTCGGCGAGGGCGGCGAGCAGGGTGGTGCGACGGGCCGCGTAGGTGGTGCGCATCCGGCGCAGATGGCGGTCGAAGCGTCCGGACTCGATCAGCCTGGCCAGGGCGAGCTGGTCGAGTGTGGGTGTACCGCGGTCGCTGCGGTGCTTCTGCTCGGTGATCGGTCCGGTGAGTTCTTGCGGGCAGACCATCCAGCCGATGCGCAGGGCGGGGACGAGGGACTTGCTGACGGTGCCGAGCGATATGACACGGTCCGGGGCCAGGCCCTGGAGCGCGCCGACGGGGTCGCGGTCGTACCGGAACTCGGCGTCGTAATCGTCCTCCAGGATGATCGCGTCATGGTCCCTGGCCCATGCGAGCAGGGCCAGTCGGCGCTCGGGGGCGAGGGCGACCCCTGTCGGCCACTGGTGCGCGGGGGTCACCACGACGGCACGGGCGTCGGTGGCGGCGAGCGCCCGGAGGTCGATTCCGCCCTCGTCCACCGGCACGGGAACCGCCCGCAGGCCCGCCGCGGCGGTGGCCGCGCCGACCGTGGCGGGTGAGCCGGGGTCCTCGAAGGCCACGGTGTGCACACCGCCGGCCGCGAGGACCCGTAGCGCCAGGCCGAGGCCCTGGGCGTAGCCGTTGCAGACGATGATGTGGTCGGGGTCGGCCGCGGCGGCGCGCACCCGGCGCAGATACCCGGCCAGGACCTCACGCAGCACCACGCTGCCGCGCGGGTCGCCGTAGTCCAACGCGGCCGTCGGCATGGCACGTGCCGCCTCGCGGAGGGCCCGGAGCCAGTCCTGGACGGGGAAGGACGCCAAGTCCGGTACGCCCCACCGGAAGTCGGCCACCAGTCGCGAAGCGGCGGTCCGCGGCGGAGAGACGCGGGGCGGGGCCGTGGCGCCCGCCGCCACGCGGGTCGCGGATCCCGGACGGGTGACCAGGTAGCCCTCGGCCTGGAGTTGGGCGAAACACTCCTGCACCAGACCCCGGGACAGGCCGAGCGTGCGCGCGAGTTCCCGGGACGACGGCAGCCGTTCACCGACCCGCAGACGGCCGGAGCGGATCGCGTCACGCAGTCCGTGCTCCAGCTGCGCGCGCAGCGGCCGACCACAGGACCGGTCGACGGTCAGCAACAGGTCGGGCGGGGAACTGGACCATTCCGGCGGCATGGAAGTGGAC
Source organism: Streptomyces sp. NPDC045899 (assembly GCF_056431485.1). Taxonomy (NCBI): domain Bacteria; kingdom Bacillati; phylum Actinomycetota; class Actinomycetes; order Kitasatosporales; family Streptomycetaceae; genus Streptomyces; species Streptomyces sp. NPDC045899. The sequence continues at coordinate 54,727 of NZ_JBWKKP010000006.1, read as the reverse complement.
CTTATCGGCGATCCGGTCGGGCGCTTAGCGTCCTGACGTGACGGAAACACAGCACCCGACTCCCCCGCCGCTCGCGCCGCGTCCGCCCTTGGTGACACGGCCGTTGCTGCTGCGCTTCGTGTCGGTACTGGGCGCCTCGACCAGCTTCCACCTGCTGCTGCCGGTGGTCCCCGGCTATGCCGCGAGCGGCAGCGGAGGCGGCGGGACGGCCGGATCGGCCACCGGCGCGCTGATGCTCACGACCGTGCTGGGCGAGCTCGCCACGCCTGCCCTGGTCAACCGCTACGGCTACCGGGCCGTGCTGGCCGTGGGCCTGGGTCTGCTGGGCGCACCGGCGCTGGCCTTCACCGTCTCCCACGATCTGTGGTGGATCGTCGTGGTCTGCCTGCTGCGCGGTCTCGGTTTCGCGTTCACCGTGGTCGCGGGCGGCGCGCTGACGGCCTCGCTCATCCCGGCCGAACGGCGCGGTGAGGGGCTGGCCCTGGTCGGCATCGTCAGCGGTGTGCCCTCGGTCCTGGCGATGCCCCTGGGTGTGTGGCTGGCCTCCCACGCGGGCTACGGGGTGGTCTTCACCGCCGGGGCCGTGGCCGCGCTCGCCGCGATCCTCACGGTGCCCGGTCTGCCCGACCGGGTCCGTGCCTCGGGGCGGCCACTCGGGATGACCGAGGGGCTTCGTACGGCCGAACTGCTGCGCCCCGCCGTGACGTTCGCGGCCACGGCCCTCGCCGCCGGGATCATCGTCACCTTCCTGCCGCTGGCGGTCCCCGCCTCGGCGACGGGGCTCGTGTCGGTGGCGCTGTTCGTTCAGCCCGCGGCGGCCACGCTGGCCCGCTGGCTCGCGGGGCGGCACGCGGACCGGCACGGCCCCGCCGGTCTGGTCCTGCCCGGTCTGCTGCTGTCGGCCGCCGGGACGCTGCTGATGGCGTCGACCGGCAGCCCGGTGGTCGTGGTGGTGGCGGTCGGCGTGTTCGGCATCGGCTTCGGCATCGCCCAGAACGCCACGCTGAATCTGATGTACGCGCGCGTGCCCGCCACGGGATACGGCACGGTCAGCGCCCTGTGGAACTTCGCCTACGACGCGGGGATGGGCGTCGGCGCCGTCGCGTTCGGCTGGGTCGTGGCGGGTACCGGCTACCCCTGGGCCTTCATACTGACCGCGGTGGTGATGCTGGGTGCCCTCGGCCCGGTGCTGGCCGACCGGCGCACCGCCGGCGAGGTGCCGGAGCCGCCGCCACGGTGACCGCGACGTGCTTGCGCTTCTCACACCTCACCGTTGTCACACCTCACGGTTGTCCAGCCGTAGCTCGGCCTCCCGCTCCTGATCTCCGGAAACGGACCCGATGTCCTGGACCGCGAAGGCGGACGCGAGACCCGCCCGCAGCCGGTCGACGGCCCAATAGCCGCCCTGGGCGCTGACCGTCACCGGCTCCGTGAGCCGGGGCGGCGCCGCCGGGGCGGGCGCCTGGGCGACATCGACGGTCACGGCCCAGACGATCGTGCCCGTGGCCTCCGGGTCCCGGGGCTCGTCGTCTCTGGCCCGGTCGGTGTGAAACATGGTGTCGAGCGTGGTGAAGACGGTCTGCGCGTCCCCGGGCGGGCAGCCGGAGACCTCCACCTGGACCCACGTCGGCCCCTCACCGGCCGGCGCGGTCTCTTCCGTGTCGTTCACTGTGGCCTTCCTCTCCGCTTGGTGCCCGCGGCTACGGCCCCGCACGTCGGAGTGCCATTCGCCGATGGACGCGTACCCGCACCCACGGCCATCGTCACAGGGACCGGGCCCAAGAGGGCGCCAAAGGATCGTCTCGTCAGCCGCACGGCCGATGCCGGCCCCTGCCCCGGGTGAGATCGCCGTGGAGATGCCGGGCCCTGGAATTCGGAGGCGCCGGACCCGCCCGGGGCGGACAATGGCGCGCATGGTCATCTTCCGCTGCCGTCGCTGTCACGGTGATGTCACCGCGCCCGTACAAGAGATGCCACTTCCCGATGCGGACCACACCCCGGCACCCTTCGAGCTGCCGGAGGGTGAGGAGTGCCCGCCGCGGATGCGGTCGGGGACTTTCGCCTACGATCCGCCGGAGGCCGGGGAGCGCGTGTTCCGGCCGCTGGTCGCGGGGGCTGCCCTGGGCCTTCGCCGGGCGGGATTGAACGGCATCGTGCTGGCGCGGACCGATATACGTGGGACCGAGCACACCTCACTGCGCGGACGGCTGAACGGCTGCTGTGGTCTGGACGGCTGCGACGGTCCGAATCTCGTCTGCCGTGGGTGTGCCGCCGAAGTGGCCACCGAGCGTTCGGACTGCTGGACGCTCCAGGAGGTGGTGCTGGTCCCCGGCGCGGTGGAGGCGGTTCTCACCGACTAGATGATCGGTTCCAAGGGGGCCGAAGAGGTGTCGTCAACCGCTCGCTCAGGCGCTCTGAGGGTGGCCGGATCCTGCGTAAAGCTGTCCCTGTCGACACTTTCAGGTCACGATCCCTGTTCTGAGAATGGGCACTCGGCTTCGTCCGGTGCCGACACCCGGGCGATGGAAACCTGATCCCACGAGGAGAGCCATGGCACTGGAGATGCGTGACCGCTGCGAACGATGCGAAGCGGCGCTGCCGCAGACCTCACCGGCCCGCATGTGTTCGTACGAGTGCACATTCTGTGTGTCCTGCGGCGACGCCATGCGGGATACGTGTCCCAACTGCGGCGGTGAACTCGTTGCCCGCCCCCGCCGTGCGTCGGCCCCCGCCGCCGGGCAGACGATCAGCCGCTCGGGTCAGTGATCGTTGGCGGTGAGTGAGCGCATGACCGGCCGGCCGGTGTGCCGGGGCCGAGCCGGGTCTCACGTTCGTCGGCCTTCGCGTTCGGATCACCGAACCCTCGCCCTCGGCATGTGAGCGCGCTCATCGGCGAAGCGGTTCTTCCACGATGGCCTCGAGCGCTGTCAGGCCGGCGGTGATCGCCGGTTCCTGCGGGGTACCGGGCCGGAGGGCGATGTCGATGGTGCGCGCGAGCGTGGCGTCGGTGGTGGGCCGAGCGGTGAGCGTGGCCGGAAGGTGCTTCGTGGCCATCTCGGGAAGCAGAACCGGGTGGCCGCCCTTCGCGGCGAGAGCGATCATGGCGTTGAAGTCGGTGCAGGTGTGTCTGACCTCGGGGGTGAATCCGGCAGACCGGCAGGCCTGGAGGACGGCCGCGCCGCACGCGGTGTGCGCGGGGGCGGCGATCCACGGTGCGTCCGCGAGGTTCCGCAGTTCGACCGGGTGGCCTTCGGTGCCTGCCGCCGGGTGCTCGCGCGGCAGTACGGCGACCAGTGGGTCGATGGCGAGGATGCGTGTTTCCACCCCGGGCGGAGCCGGGGTGGCGAGGTTGGCGTAACGGTAGACCAGCGCGAGGTCGGCGCGCCGCTGGAGGAGCAGACGCACCGCGTCGATGGGCTCCGCCTCGGTGATGTGCAGGCGCAGTCCGGGATGTGTGTGCTCCAGTGACCGGCTGAGGGGAGCGGCCAGCGGGGCGAGGCCGCTGGGGAAGCAGGCGAGGTCGAGCCGCCCGACCGGTTCCGCGGCGCCGTGGTGCAGGCGGCTCTCGGCCCGTTCGAGTGCGGCGAGCACCTGCTCGGTGTCCTCGGTCAGCTGATGGCCCGCAGCGGTGAGGGAGATGGTGCGGCCCGTGCGTTCCAGCAGGCGGGCGCCGGTCTCCTCTTCGAGGAGTCGCAACTGCTGGGAGACGGCGGAGGGGGTGACGCTGTGGAGTTCGGCCACCGCTGTCACCGTGCCGTAGGCGGCCAGGTCGAGCAGCAGAACGAGGCGTCGGAGATCGAGCATCAGTTCATCTTAAGTGAAAGGTGTAGGTGTTGTAGCTGGACATGAGGTGGCACTGGCGACGACGCTGAGCGGCCTGCCCCCGTCACTCAGCATCAGGAGCTGCTTTCCGTGCGCGCCACCGTCATCCACGGCCCTCATGACATCCGGATCGAGGAGGTCCCGGACCCCCGGATCGAGCACCCCGCCGATGCGGTGGTGCGTGTGCTGAACGCCTGTATCTGTGGCAGCGATCTCTGGGCCTACCGGGGTGTCGCCCCGCGGGTGGCCGGGCAACGGATCGGCCATGAGTTCCTCGGCGTCGTCGAGGAGAGCGGCTCGGAGGTCACCGGCTTCACACCCGGTGACCTGGTCCTCGCGCCCTTCGTCTGGTCCGACGGTGTGTGCGTCCACTGCCGGGCGGGGCTGCAGACCTCCTGTCCGCACGGTGGTTTCTGGGGCGAGGTCGGTTCCGACGGCGGGCAGGGCGAGGCCGTCCGCGTGCCGTACGCCGACGGCACACTGGTGCGGTTGCCCGAGGACGCGGCCGCCGACACCGCGCTGCTCCCGGGACTGCTGGCGCTGTCCGACGTGATGAGCACCGGACACCACGCCGCTGTTTCGGCCCGGGTACGGCCTGGATCCACCGTCGCGGTAGTGGGCGACGGCGCCGTCGGTCTGTGCGGCGTGCTCGCCGCGCGCCGCCTCGGCGCCGACCGGATCATCGCGCTCGGCCGTCACCCGAGCCGTACCGACATCGCCTGTTCGTTCGGCGCCACGGACGTCGTCGCCGAACGCGGTGAGACGGCGATCGAGGCGGTCCGGGAGCTGACCGGCGGCCTGGGCGCACACGCCGTACTGGAAGCCGTCGGCACCGAAGAGGCGATGCGCACCGCGATCTCCATCGCCCGGGACGGCGGCGCGGTCGGCTATGTCGGCGTCCCCCACAGCGGCAGCGCGGGCGTCGACCTCCGCCAGATGTTCAACCGCAACGTCGCCCTGGCCGGTGGTGTGGCCCCGGCCCGCGCCCACATACCCGAGCTCCTCGCCGACGTACTGGCCGGTGTCATCGACCCGGGGCCGGTGTTCGACCACACCGTCGGCCTGGACGGTGTTCCCGATGGCTACCGCGCGATGGACGAACGATCGGCGTTGAAGGTCCGCATCACGTTCTGACAGCTTCCCAACGGCACCGAGGAGAGTTCATGAAGATCGCCATCGCAGGCGGGCACGGGCAGATCGCCCGGCGTCTGGGCCGACTGCTCACCGCCCGGGGAGACCGTGTCATCGGGCTCGTCCGCAACCCCGCCCACAGCGAGGACCTGGTGGCCGACGGCGTCCGGCCCGTCGTCCGCGACCTCGAGACGGCTTCGTGCGACGAGGCGGCGGCGGCCCTGTCCGGGTGCGATGCCGTCGTCTTCGCAGCCGGTGCCGGACCGGGCAGCGGTGCGGCCCGTAAGCACACCGTGGACCACCGGGCCGCCGTCCTGCTGACCGAAGCCGCTCTGCGCACGGGCATCCGGCGGTATGTGATGGTGTCCACCCGGGGCGCCGGCAGTCCGCCCCCCGCTCACGCCGACGACGTCTGGGCGGCCTATGTCCACGCCAAGACCGCAGCCGACGAACACCTCATGGCGCAGGATCTGGACTGGACGATCCTGCGGCCCGCGGCCCTCACCGACACCCCCGGGACCGGTGCGGTGCGCATCACGGCGGAGCGCAGCGTCGGCGAGATCACCCGCGACGATGTCGCCGGGGTGCTGGTGGCGCTCCTGGACACCGCAGCCACCGCCGGGCTCGTCCTGGAGGTGGCCCAGGGCCCTGATCCCATCACCGGTGCGGTGGCGCGCGCCGCGCGCCACCGCACCGGCGCGACCGGGCGCGGGTAGCGGCCGGGCCCGGGGCCTTGCGGCAGGCCCGGCCGGTGGCCACGGTCAGGGACGTTGCGCGCTGCCGTCGCGATTGCGCAGCAGTGCCCACCGGTCGTGCTCCAGTGGTGCGGTCGGGGGGTGGCGCCGTGCGACGGCTTCGTCGAAGTCGACACCCAGGCCGGGTGCTTCGACGGGGTACAGCGCGCCGTGCTGTGCGCTGATGGTTCCGGGGAACATCTCCTGGGTGGCGTCGGTGTACTCGGCGGCTTCCTGGATGCCGAAGCTGGGCGCGTTGACATCGAGTGCCACGGTGGCAGCGCGTCCGACCGGGCTGACGTCGCCGGGGCCGTGCGGGGCGAGGCGGACACCGAACATCTCGCAGACCGCGGCGAGTTTGCGGGCGGGGGTCAGTCCGCCGAGGGTGGGGATCCGGATCCGGGCGTAGTCGATGGAGCGGGAGGTGATCAGCTCCAGGTACTGGGTGGGGTCGCTGAACAGTTCGCCCATCGCCAGCGGTACGGTGCCGGCCGCCCGCAGGTGCGGGAAGTGTCCGCTGTCCTCGGGGCTGAGCACGTCCTCCAGGAAGAACAGCCGGGCCGGTTCCACCGCGCTGATGAACTGGCGCGCCTGAGCGGGGGTGAGCCGCTCATGGGCGTCGTGCAGCAGCTCGACATCGTCGCCGACGCGGTCACGGACCGCGATGAGCGTCTTGGGGACGATGCGCAGATATGCCTCACCGTCCCAGGGGACCTGGCGGTTGGCGATCGCGGCGGCCTGCGCGGCATCGCTGGGATGGGTGCCGTAGGCGTCGGCGCCGGGCAGGGCGACCTGGACGCGGACGTGCTCGAAACCGCTGTCCCGGGCGGCCTGCACCAGTCCGGCGATCTCGTCGGGGTCGCTTCCGCTGACGTGGGTGTAGGCGGTGGCGGCGTGGCGGGCACGCCCGCCCAGCAGGTCGTACAGCGGCAGTCCGGCCGCCTTGGCCTTGATGTCCCACAGCGCCACGTCGATACCGGCCAGCGCGTTGCCGCCGAGTGAACCTCCCCGCCAGTAGGCGCTGTTGAGCAGCAGCCGGTGGATGTCCTCGATGTCGCGGGGGTCACGGCCGAGGAGCAGCGGACCGAGGTAGTCGTCCACGATGGCGCGGATGGCGCGGGTGCGCTGGGGATCGCTGGCACATCCCAGTCCGTACAGTCCGGGCTCGCTGGTCTCCACCCGCACGATCAGATACGGGCAGCCCTGCGGCGCGGTGAGGAAGGTGCGGACGGCGGTGACGCGCAGTTTGTTCTCGCGCACCTCGTGCCAGGGGGCCGGGGCGAGGATCGGGGAGCCGGTGGGGTCGGTCGGCCCGTGGTTCATGGGATCACCTCTGTGGCGGAGCGGGGTCGGGCTGTCGGTCGTGTTCGGCGAGCCAGTCGGCTATGAGCGTGGCTGAGGGGAAGCCTTCGTAGTCGCCCGCGTGCCGCACCACTTGGGCGGCGGCGAAGGCGGCCAGCCGCAGACCGGTCCGGACGCCGAGCCCGGTCAGCCGGGAGTGGAGCCATCCGGCATTGAAGGCGTCTCCGGCTCCGACGGAATCGACCAGGTCGCTGACGTGCCAGGCGGGGACGCGCACCTGCTCGCCGTCGCAGAGTGCCGTCACCCCGTCGGCGGAGCGTTTGACGATGACGTGCCGTGGTCCCGAGTCGGCCAGGGCGGACACCGCGCGGTCGAGGTCCTGGTGGCCGGTGATGAGACGGGCCTCGGCCTCGTTGCACAGGAGGTGGTCGACCGAGGGCAGCAGCCGCCGGTACACGGCGGCGGCCTGCCGCTCGTTCCACAGCTGCGGGCGGAAGTTGGGGTCGAAGCTCACCGGTACGGCGGCGGCGCCCGCGATGGCCAGGGCGCGTTCCGCCGCGGCGGCGGGGCCGGGACCGAGGGCGGGGGTGATACCGGTGAGGTGCACGAACCGCGCGGACCTCACGGCGTCCTCGTCGATGTCCTCCGCGGTCAGCGCGGAGGCGGCGGACCCACGCCGGTAGTACAGCACCCGGGCCTCGGTGGTCGGCCTGTCCTTGAGCATCAGCCCCGTGGGGAGATCCGGTGAGCGCCGGATCCTGTTCGTCGTCAGGCCCTCGGCCTCCAGCACCGCGAGGAGGCGCGAGCCGAGCGGGTCGGTGGAGACGCGGGACGTCCACTGGACGTGGTGGCCCAGACGCGAGAGTCCGATTGCGGTGTTGAGTTCGGCGCCGCCCACCGAGCAACCCAGATGGGCGGCGGCGTCGAGCAGGCCCGTGGTCGGCGAGAGGCAGACCATGGCCTCACCGAGTGTGAAGACGTCCATCGCCCGCCAACCGTTCGCCTATATGAATGATGTACACCTCTCCGAACATATGAGCCGGGAGGTCTGTCTGTCAATCAGCACCTCGCGCCCCAGCGGGCCTTGACCGGGGCGCGAAGCGGGAGGGGTCAGCGCGCGCGCAGGCGGTGGGCGATCTGATCCACGTCGCGGGCGGCGCGCAGCAGCGTCTCGCCCAGGTCGGCCATGCGCTCATCGGAGGCGCGCGTCTTCGGGACCGAGCAGCTGAGCGCGTTGATACCGGCCGCGGGATTTCTCAGCGCCACCGCGACACACCGGATCTCCGGGGCGTTCTCGCCGTCGTCCGTCGCGTAGCCCCGGTCGCGGATGTGGCCGAGCTCCTCGTGCAGCCGCTCGGGGTCGGTGATGGTGGCGCCGGTCAGGGAGTTCAGCGGCCAGTCCAGCCGGCGGTCCACCTCGCCGGGGTCGAGCGCGGCCAGCAGCGCCTTGCCCAGGGCGGTGGCGTGCGCCGGGAGCCGGCGGCCGACGGCCGAGTACAGCCGCACCGCGTGGATGGACTCGCGTTTGGCGAGGTAGACGACGTCGCTCCCGTCGAGGCGGCCCAGGTGCACGGTCTCGCCGGTCTCGGCGGCCAGGCGGTCGAGCACCGGGGCGGAGACCGTGATGATGTCGTCGGTCTCCACGTAGGCGGCGCCGGTCAGCAGGGCGCGTACGCCGAGGTTGTACATGATGCCGCTGTCGTCGGTCTCCACCCAGCCCCGCGCCTCCATCGTCCGCAGAATCGCGTGCAGGCTGCTCTTGGGGATCGACAGGGCCGCGGACATCTCGGCCAGCGAATGCCGCCGCCGGCTGGAGCCGAGCAGCTCCAGCACCTCCAGCGTGCGCAATGCCGACTTCACGCCGCTCGGCGCCGCCTCGCGACCCCCGTTGTTCCGCGTGCGGTTGCCCTGCTCGCTCACGTGCCCTCCCGATTACGAGTTGGTGACGAACGGTGAATGTAAGGCGCAAGAAACCTTGACGCTTCACCTGTCGCCACTTATGTTCCCATAACAGAACGCCGTTCGCAACCATGAACGCAAGGGGTGGCTCAATGCACCTGTACTCTGGCCGTCACGGCCGACGCACCGCTGCCGCCGCGGCTGTGGCAGCACTTCTGCTGCCGCTGGCCGCCTGTGGCGGATCAGGCAAAAGCGCCGGTGACGGCAAATCGATCACGATGTGGACGTTCAAGCAGTCCCACGTCAAACCTCTCCAGGACGCGGCGGCGCGCTTCAAGAAGCAGACCGGGATATCCGTAACAATTCAGGCAGTCACCCCGGACGACGCCTACATCGCCAAGCTGCAGAGCGCCGCCAAGACGCACAGCCTCCCGGACGTGCTCGAGGTGCACACCCAGGGCGAGGACTTCGTCTACGGCGGGGCGGGGCTGCTGACCGACCTGTCGGACAAGGTCGACGCCGCCTGGACCCGCGGGATGGTCCCCAGCGTGCGCAAGGCCGGTGTCGTCACCCCCCGTCTGGAAGCCGCTTCCAAGAAGCGGGGATCGGCCTATCCGGGTATCAAGACGGGTGCCCGCTACGGCGTGCCGTTCACCGTCGGCACCTTCGGCATCGTCTACGCCAACAAGGCCAAGCTGGCCGAGGCGGGCGTCTCCTCGGTCCCCAAGACCTGGGAGGACCTGGTCGCGGCGCTGAAGGCCACGACCAAGAAGGACAAGCGCAAGGGCGGCATCACCGTCGGCCTGGGCACCGCGTCCACCGGTCTGAACTGGGCGCTGGAGCCGATGGCCTTCGGTGCCCTCGGCAAGGCCGACTACCAGGGCCTGTTCGGCCGCGACTCCGGCAGGACATGGGCCTCCCCCAACGGCCAGAAGGTCCTGTCGCTCTACGACAAGCTGACCCCGTACTGGGCGCCGGGATCCCAGTCGCTGTCGATCGACGCCGCCGACCGGTCCTTCGCCCAGGGCGACGCCGCCTTCGACATCGGCGGCACCTTCACTCTGGCGAGCCTGCGGCAGTTCGGGATGAAGCCCGATGAGGTGGAGGCGTTCCCGATCCCGGCGCCCAAGGGCGGCAAGGCCGCGGACCGCAGTCTGGCGGCCTTCTCCCTGACCAGCCTCGCGATCACCACCCAGTCCAAGAACGAGGCCGCCGACCTCAAGTGGCTGCGTTTCCTGGCCAAGCCCGATGTCGCGGGCGCGTTCGCCAAGGCCGCCACCGATCTGCCCGCGGTGGACCTGGGCGACAACCCGGCCGGCGTCGTCGGCCCCACACTGGCCTCGCTGACCAAGGTCTTCTCCTCCGGCAGCCAGGTCTACGACCCCAACGACACCAGCTTCATGCCGGCGCAGTACCCGGCCAACTGGGAGAAGGCCGGAGCGGCACTGGTCAACATGTCGCCGCTGAAGCGCTCCTCACCACGCGAGACGGGCAAGCAGCTCGACACGCTCATCAAGAACTACTGGGCCGCCGGGAAGTGAGCATGGCGTCCTTGTCGGTATCGAAAACCCCACCCCCCGCTTCCGCCGCACCGCGGGCGTCGAAGGAGACGACGCCCGCGGGGTCCACCGGATCCACCAGGCGCGGCCCGCGGCGACGGGTCCGGGAGGCGGTCACCGCCTACGCGTTCCTCACCCCCGCCGTGCTGCTGTTCCTCGCACTCGGCCTCTACACCCTCGGCTACGGACTGGCCCTGTCCGGGGCGACCTGGAACGGGTTCTCCCCGGAGTGGACCTGGGTGGGCCTGGACAACTACCTCGACCTCCTCTACCGCAGCCCCGTCTACGCGCCGATCGTGCGCTCGGCCGCGCTGCACACCCTCGTGGTGATGATCGCCGTACCGCTGCTGACGGTGGCCATCAGCTTCCCGCTGGCGGTCCTGTTGAACAACGCCGTACGGCTGCGCACGATGATGCGCACCGTGTTCTTCCTGCCCTACGTGACCTCCGGGATCGCGGTCTACCTCGCCTGGCAGTACGTCCTGCGGCCCGACGGAGGGGTCAACGAGCTCCTGCGCGCCCTCGGGCTCGGCACACTGGCACAGCCACAAGGGTTTCTGGGCAACCCCGCGACGGCGCTGCCCACGGTCATCGTGGTCATGGTGTGGACGGCGGTGCCGGTCGGCATGCTCCTCTACCTCACCGGACTCCAGTCGCTGGACCCGGCGATGCTGGAGGCCGCCTCCCTCGACGGAGCGGGGTGGTGGCGGACCAACATGCACATCGCCTGGCCGCTGCTGCGTCCCATCACCGCCGCCGTGATCCTGCTCAACCTGCGCGAGGCGCTCCAGGGATTCCAGACCTTCCTGGTGATGACAGGCCCTGAGGGGGCTCCCGGCGGCAAGACCAACGTCCTCGGCCTGCAGGCCTACCACCTGGCATTCCTCGAACAGATGCAGCCGACGCTCGGCCTGGCCAGCGCACTGGGCTGGCTGCTGTTCCTGATCGCCATCCTGCTCGCCGCCCTGAACCTGCGGGCCCTGCGGAGCACCACATGACAACACCCACCACCACCATGACGCCGAGCACGGCCGGCGGTGCCCCCGCCCGCGTCCGTCCGGCCCACGGCCGGCCCCGCTCGGGCAAACCGCTCCTTCCCCGCGTCATCGTGTACACGCTGCTGCTGTGCTACGCGGTGGTCAGCCTGTCCCCGTTCGCCTGGATGGTCTCCGGCAGCCTCAAGAGCGACCAGGACATGCGGGACCCGGGTGCCTTCGTACCGCACCAACCGACGCTGGAGATCCTCACCCACACCTGGAACCAGCTCGACTTCCTCAGCTACTTCCTCAACAGCCTCAAGGTCACCGGCCTGACCGTGCTCGGCGTGCTGGTGCTCTACAGCCTGGCCGCCTATGCCTTCGGAGTGCTGCGCTTCCCCGGCCGCACCGTGCTGTACCGCTTCTTCGTCGCGCTGCTGTTCGTGCCCTCGGTGACGGTGCTGCTGCCCATCGTGCTGCTGGAGAACGAGGCCGGTCTGCTCGGCACCCATCTCGGGCTCATCCTGCCGTTGATCAACGGCACCGCGCCGCTGTCGATCCTCCTGCTCACCACCGCGATGGCGGGCGTACCGCGTGAGCTGCGCGAAGCCGCGACGATGGACGGGGCGGGGGAACTTCGCACCTTCCTCCAGGTCTATCTGCCGTCCATCCGTCCGGCCCTGGTCACGGTCGCGATGCTCACCGCGATCCCCACCTGGAACGAATACCTGCTCACCCGGGTGTCGCTGACCGAGCCGACGACCTTCACCCTGCCGGTCGCCTTGCAGAACCTCACGACCAGCGGCGTCCCCCAGTACAACGTGCTGATGGCCGGAGCCCTGATCGTGGTCCTTCCCGTCATCATCCTGTTCACCTGCCTCCAGCGCTACTTCGTCAACGGACTGATCGGCGCGGTGAAGGGATGAAGCCCATGCACATCCTCGTCACCGGTGCGAACGGACACATCGGCCGCCATCTGTGCACCGCTCTGACCGCGGCCGGACACACCGTCACCGGCACCGACCGCACCTCCGCGCCGCCCGGCGCACCCGGCCGCCACCACGTCGGCGACCTGCGCGACCGCGCGTTCGTCACCGGTCTGATGACCGGTGTGGACGCGGTGGTGCACCTGGCCGCCATCCCCAGCCCGCACGGCTACCCGGACGACGAGATCTTCGCCGCCAACGCGCACACCACCTACCTGGTGCTGGACGAAGCGGGACGGGCCGGAATCCACCGCGCGGCCATCGCCTCCAGCCTCAGTGTGCTCGGCCTGGCATGGGCGGACCGGGACGTACCACCCGTCTACGTGCCCGTGGACGAGGACCATCCGATCCTCGCCGAGGACCCCTACGCACTGTCCAAGCAGGCGGCGGAGGCAACCGCGGCGATGGCACACCGCCGCTGGGGCATGGACGTGATCGCGCTGCGGCTGCCGTTCGTCGGCACCGGTGAACGGCTCGCCGAGCACGTCCGGCGCACCCGTGACGACCCGGCCTCGACCCGGCGCGAACTGTGGGGCTGGCTGGACACCCGCGACGCGGCGGAGGCGTTCCGGCTGGCCCTGTGCGCACCGCTGCACGGAGCGCACGTACTGAACGTCACCGCGCCGACCACGATGTCGGACCAGCCCACCGAGGAGTTGCTGACCCGGCTGCACCCCGGCGTCCGGCGCCGGGCCGCGCTGCCCGGCCGTGACAGCGTCTTCGACAACGCGCGGTGCCGCGCGCTGCTCGGCTTCACCCCGCGCCACACCGACCACGAGGGGCACCGATGACATCCGGCGCCACCTCCCAGAACCGCCAGGGATCGGTGCTGGACACCGCCACCACCGAGTTGCGCGACCGCCTGGCACGGCAGCGGCTGCTGCCGGTGCTGCGCACCGCGACCGCGTCCGAGCTGGCCGACCGGATGGCCCTGTGCCACTCCGCGGGGCTCCGGGTCATCGAGCTGACCACCACCGTTCCCGGCTGGGAGCGGGTCCTGGCGGACGCCCGTGGCGACTCCCTCTTCACCGGCACTCTGCTCGGCGTGGGCACGGTGACGACCGCCGAGGACGCGGCCCGCGCGGTCGCCCTCGACGCCGACTTCCTCGTCAGCCCCTACGCGACACCCGACGCCCGCGACGCCGCCGGTGATGTGCCCTTCCTGGAGGGAGCGTTCAGCCCGAGCGAGCTCGCCCAGGTGGCGGCCCGTGGCATCGTGAAGCTGTTCCCGGCCGCCGGCGTGGGCCCCGGCCATCTCCGCGCGCTGCTCGACGTACGCCCCGGCACACCCGTGGTACCGACCGGCGGCATCACCCCCGACACCGCCGCGTCCTGGCTGCGTGCCGGAGCACTCGCCGTCGGTCTCGGCGGCGCGCTCACCACGCTGGAGCCCGACGGCATCCGGACCCTCCAGGACCAGTTGTCCGAGATCGGCGCACCCACGACCGGCGAGACCGCGGCGACCGGCGGAGGGCCCTCATGACCCGCCCGGACGGCGGCGCCGTCGAAACGCCCGAGATCAGCCTGGCGGGGCAGACGTTCACCGCGACGGTCGACCCGTCCGGCGCCGCCCTCACCACCCTCACCGATCGCGCCACCGGCACCCAACTGCTGCTGCGCACCCCGTGGGCGGATCAGCGCCACGGCGCCATGCGCGCCGCGGACTCCGGTGCCGAATGGCACCGGCGCTACCCCGGTGGCTGGCACACCCTGATCCCCCACGCCGGTGACGCCAGGGTCCTGGACGGAGTCGAGCACCCCTTCCACGGTGAGGCCGCCTGGCGCGCATGGGAGGTGGAAGACACCGGGACCGGCCACTGCACCCTCACCGTCACCCTGCGCACGGCTCCTCTGCAGGTGCGGCGCGAGTTCGCCGTGGACGACACCGGGCTGCGCATCACCCAGACCGTGTACAACTTCTCCGCGCGCCCCGCGGCCTTCGCCTGGACCGAGCACCCCGCGTTCGGCCCCGAACTGGTCGGCGGACGCTGCCGGCTGGAGCTGGACGACGCCACCGGCACCCAGGAGTTCCCTCTCCATCCGCCGCCCGGCGTACCGGACCGGCCCCCGCTGGCCCGGCCGCTGACCGTCCTGGACTCGGGCGTGCGGACAGCGCGGCTGTACAACGAGGAGCTGGCGTTCGGGGTGGAACTCGCCTGGGACGCCGAGGTCTTCGACCATCTGTGGATCTGGCAGGAGCGCCGCACCACCTCCGGGTTCCCCTGGTGGGGAACGGTGGACACGGTGGCGATCGAACCCGCCTGTGGTCCCTATGAACACCTTCCCGACCGGCTGGGCGGGCAGGTGGTGGCCCCGGGCGAACAGCGCACCACCACACTGACCCTCCGCCGGATCCCAGGACAGCGGCCCTGAGGCCACCCATCCGGCACACCGACCCACCGGTGTCGCCGAGCTCGGCCGTCGGCGGCCACCTCCGCACACAGAGGAGACCGGAGCAGTGACCACACCGCTCACCATCCCACCGGACTTCACCGATCAGGTCGCGGTCATCGGCGGCGGAACGCAGGGCATCGGCCTGGCCACCGCCCTCCGGCTCGCCGCGGGCGGCGCGAAGGTCGCGCTGGCCGGGGTCGGCGCACAGACCGTCGCGGCGGCCCGCGAGGCCCTCCAGGGCCATGACGCCGTCGTCGTCGAGGCCGACCTCGCCACCGCGGACGGCGTCGAGGCGCTGGCACGCGCGGCGCTGGACACCTACGGCGACGTCCACGTTCTCGTCAACAGCGCGGGTATCCAGCGGTACGGCACGGTCGAAACCACCGGCGATGACGCCTATGAGCAGGTGATGGCGGTGAACCTGCACTCGGCGTTCGCCCTGTCGGGCCGGCTGGTCCCGCAGATGCGCGGCCACGGCGGATCGATCGTGCACGTGGCATCGGTGCAGGCGGCACTGCCCGAACGCAACGTGGCCGCCTACGCCGCCAGCAAGGGCGCGCTGGTCTCGCTCACCCGGTCGATGGCGCTCGACCACGCCGCGGAGGGCATCCGGGTCAACTGCGTCTGCCCCGGCTCGATCGACACCCCGATGCTCCGGCGGGCCGCCCACGAACTCCAGCCCGAAGACACGGCTGATGACACCATCCGCGGCTTCGGCCGGGCGCATCCGCTCGGCCGGGTCGGCCGCGCCGATGAGGTCGCCGAACTCATCGCGTTCCTCGCCAGTGCCCGGGCCGGATTCATCACCGGTGCCGTGCACACCATCGACGGAGGTCTCACGGCGGGCCGCCCCGGCGGCCCCTGACCGGCATCCGCCGGACGCCCCTCCACCCCACCCACGCCCTTTCCCGTTGCCCCGGTTGCCCCCTTCCCGTTGCACCCTTCTCACCGTCCGGACGGATCAGTATGAAGATCACTGGCCTGTCGGCCACCACCGTCACCCTCGACCTCGAAGCGCCCCTGCGCCATTCCAACGGCGCCCACTGGGGCCGCTTCGTCCGCACCCTCGTCGAAGTCCACACCGATGAGGGGATCAGCGGTCTGGGCGAGCTCGGCGGCGGCGGTCAGAGCGCCGAGGCGGCGCTCAAGAGCCTCGAGCCCTACCTCATCGGCCACGACCCCCACCACCTCGAGGCATTGCAGCTGATCGTGGCCAACCCGACGGCCTCGCTGTACAACAACCGCACCCAGCTGCTGGCGGCGCTGGAGTTCGCCTGCCTGGACATCATCGGCAAGGCGGCCGATCTGCCGGTCCACGCACTCCTGGGCGGCAAACTGCGCGACCGGGTGCCATTCGCCTCCTATCTGTTCTTCCGCTACCCCAACCCCGACGGCAGCGGCGAGATCCGCACCGCGGAACAACTCCTCGAACACGCCGCCGACCTGCGCGCCCGGCACGGGTTCACCAGCCACAAGCTCAAGGGCGGGGTGTATCCGCCCGAGTACGAACTCGATGTCTTCCGGGAGCTCGCCCGCGGTGTCGAGGGGCAGCCGGTCCGCTACGACCCCAACTGTGTCCTCAGCCTCGCCCAGGCGCGCCGGTTCGCCGCGGGCATCGCCGACCTCAACAACGACTACCTGGAAGACCCCACCTGGGGCCTGAACGGACTGCGCCAGCTGCGCCGTGACATCGCCATCCCCCTCGCCACGAACACCGTCGTGGTCAACCCGGAGCAACTCGCCTGCAACCTCCGGGACCCGGCCGTGGATGTGATCCTGCTCGACACCACGTTCTGGGGCGGGATCCGGGCCTGTCTGAAGGCCGCGGCCACCTGCGCCACCTTCCAGCAGCCGGTCGGAGTGCACTCCTCGGGAGAGCTCGGTGTCCAGCTCGCGACCATGCTGCACTTCGGCGCCGTACTGCCCAACTTCACCTATTCCGCCGACAGCCACTACCACCATCTGCGCGACGACATCATCGTCGGCGGCACGTTCCGCTACGTGGACGGCGCCATCACCGTCCCCGACGGCCCCGGCCTCGGTGTCACCCTCGACCGCGACAAGGTCGAGCACTACGCGGCCCGCTACCGCGAACTCGGCGACTACCCGTACGACCGCGATCCCACCCGCCCCGGCTGGTACCCGCACATTCCCAACCACAGCTGGGCCGACCCCACGCGTACCGCACGCCCGGTCGGCTAGCCCGTATCCACCTCCATCCGATCCACCTCCAAGGAGCACCTGATGAGACCGAGTCTGTTGGGGCTGGCCACCTCCGTGGTCGCCAGCACCGCCATCACCGCCGCGCTGCTCCCGCTCGCCTCCGCGGCCGAGCCGTCCGCAGCGACCCCCACCCCGAAACCGCGGCTGATCGACACGCGGTTCCCCACCGACGACCACGTGGTGGCCGACTTCGACGTGGCCGACTACGACGCCGACGCCACCGGCAAGCGCGACTCCACGGCCGCCATCCAGAAGGCTCTCGACGACTGCTACAAGGCGGGCGGGGGCACGGTGTGGCTGCCCGCCGGACGCTACCGGGTCACCGACACCCTGAAGGTGGGTGCCTACTGCACCCTGCGCGGTGACCACCGCGATCCGGAGCGGGGCGAAGGCGACTACGGCACCGTCGTACTCGCCGACCTGGCCTCCGGAGACGACGGCCCCAGCCTGTTCCGGATCGGCGGCAGCGCCGGTGTCGTCGGCATGACCGTGTTCTACCCACGGCAGAACGCCGAGAAGCCGGTGCCCTACGGGTACACCTTCGACATACCCGGCCGGGCCGTCGGCGGCGAAGAGAACTACATGATGAGCACCGTCGAGGATGTGACGATGCTCAACTCCTACCGTGGCATCGGCATCAGCGACACACCCAACGACAAGGGTACGAAGCCCAAGTACGGCCAGGTCCACGAGATCGCGACCATCCGCGACGTCAAGGGCACCGTGCTGTCCAAGGGCGCTGTCGCCTATAACGGCGCGGACGTGGGCACCTGGGAGAACATCGACTTCGACCCCAAGTACTGGGCACAGGCCGGATCGGCGTACAACGCGCCCTCCGAGGCCGCGATCAAGAAGTGGACCCGCGCCAACGCCACCGCCTTCACCCTCGGCGACCTGGAGTGGGAACAGTTCTACAAGCTGAAGGCAGCGCACTACAAGGTCGGCATTGACATCGTCAAGGGCCAGCGCATCGAGTTCGCCGGTGTGTTCCTCCAGACCACCATCACCGACACCGACACGGCGGTCCGGGTCGGAAGATCGGACGAACGGTGGGGCGCGGGCTTCAGCAACAGCACCCTGAAGGGTTCGCACTACGCGGTCGACAACAACGGCGGCGGCTACGTCAAGCTCACCGGCACCACGACCAGCGGAGCCGTCAAGGGCGACGTCCCCGTGCTCAAGGACGAGCCGCCCGTCTACAAGCCCGTCACCGAGCCCAAGGTCAGCCGCGCCAAGCTCTACAACGTGGCCGCGGACCCCTACAACGCGCCGCACGGCTTCGGGTCCCTGCCCACCGAAGACGCCACACCGGCCATCCAGAAGGCCCTCGACGACGCCGGGGCGGCAGGCGGCGGCATCGTCTACCTGCCGGCCGGCTGGTACCGGATCAACAGCCACCTGAAGGTGCCGGCCAACGTCGAACTGCGCGGCTCCTCCTCGGTACCCAACCGCGACCAGATCGGCAACAGCCACGGGACCGTACTGCTCGGCTACGAGGGCCGCGACACCTCGAACCCCGACACCGACACGGCCCTGATCACCCTCGACGGGGACTCCGCCGGCACCCGCGGACTGCGTGTGTTCTACCCCGAGAACAACCCGTTCGACGCCAAGGGCATGGTCCCCTACCCCTACGCCGTCCGCGCCAAGGCCGACCGGAACTATGTCGTCAACATGGGTGTCGCCAACCCCTGGAACGGCCTGGACTTCACCGACTCCGACGCCGACAACTTCTTCATCCGCAAGGTGGACGGCGTCTTCCTCAACCACGGCATCAGCGTCGGGGGCAACGAAGGCGGCCGCATCGAAGGCGTCCTGTCCAACGGCAACTCGGCCTTCCGCCTCGACTACGGCATCCCCGGCTGGCTGGGCGAAGACGGTGCCGTCTTCCCCCTGGTCATCGACAAGTACACCCGCAAGCAGGAAACACTGGTCGATGTCAACGGCGCCCAGGACCTCAGCATGCTCAACGTCTTCGGCTACGGCCCGCACGACGGACTGCGCGTCCGCTCCGGTTCGGCCAGCGCCTTCAATCTCGGCACCGACAACCTCGGGGAAGGCGGCCACACCGTCTCGGCCGCGTCGGGCCAGGCCCTCGCCGTGAACACCATGCGCTATGCGGGAGCCACCTCGACCGGGAACGTCGAGCTCTACGGGGTCATGGCGATCAACATGGTCCAGCATTCGATCCAGGTCTCGGCGTCGCCCGACTCCGGGGGCACCGCCAAGGTGATCGGCAACCTCACCGAGCCCCACACCTACGAGGAGGGCAGCAAGGTCACCCTCGTCGCCAAGCCCGCCTCGGGCTACCGCTTCACCGGCTGGACGGAGAAGGACTCCGTGGTGTCCACCGACGCCGAGTACCAGCTCACCGTCGACGCCGACCACACCCTCACCGCCACCTTCGAGAAGGCCGGCTGACGGCCGGCCGGCACAACGCCCACCACCCATGAAGGCCCCGGTGCCGACCGACGAAGGTTCCCCGCGTTCCTCGGTCGGCACCAGCCATTCACCGGACACGGAGACCACAATTGCGCGGACAGGCGTTCTGGATCGGCAGCTACACCTCCGGAATGGGCGGTGGCGAAGGCATCTACCGTGTGCGGCGGCGACCGGACGGTTCGCTGGAGGGACCCGAGCTCGCGGCCGAGGCGGTCTGCCCCTCCTACCTGGCCGTCGGCCCGGGTGGAAACACCTTGTACGCGGTGCGGGAACAGCAGGCGGGCGGTGTCGCCGCCTACGCGGTGCGCGACGGACGGCTCCACGAGACCGGACGCCGGGCCGCCGGGGCGCTGCCGTGTCATGTGTCCGTGACGGCGGACGGTGGACACCTGCTCATCGCCGACTACGGGTCCGGCACGGTCAGAGCGACGGGGCTGGACTCCCACGGCCTGTTCACCGGGGAGCCGGACGCCGCGGAGGGACACGGCAGCGGCCCGGACCCGGTACGGCAGGAGGGGCCGCACGCGCACATGGCCGTACAGGCGCCGGACGGAACCGTCCTGACAGCCGACCTCGGAAGCGATCTCATCAGAGCCTTCCGGCTCGAGGACGGACGGCTGCGGCTCCTCGGAGAGACGGCCTGTCCCTCCGGTTCCGGGCCACGGCACCTGGCTCTCCACCCGAGCGGGTACGTCTACGTGGTGACCGAGCTGGCGGCCACCGTGCTCGTCCTGTCCCCGCGCGGCGGATACGCCGACCTGGAGGTGACCGCGGAGTCACCGGCCATGGCCGCGCCTTCAGACGACGCGGCCCACTGCGCCGCAATCAAGATCGGCGGCGAGTACGTCTACACCTCCACACGCGGCGCCGATGTGGTGACCACCCACCTGGTGCGCGAGGACGGCGCCGCGCTCGAACCTGTCGCGGACGTCCCCTCCGGTGGAGCGGGACCACGCGATCTGCACGTGGACGGGGCCTGGATGCATGTCACCAACGAGCGCAGCGACACGGTCACCACGTTCGCGATCGGGCCCGACGGCGTCCCCGTCCCCAGTGGCGCGCCGCCGCTGCACGTGCCGTCGCCGGTGTGCGTCGTACCCGCCTGACACCGGCCCCTTCGGTGTTGCCCTTCGCCCATCAGTCGAGGGCGTTGGCGCTCTCGCTCTGCCAGTAGGTGACCTTCGCGCTGCTGTCGATGTAGACCGAGCCGCCGGGCAGGGAGGCGGAGGTGGCGGAGTCCTTGCCCTCGAGGTACACGCTCAGCTCGCTGACCTTCGTACCCTCGCTGCCCGAACCGTCGGCGCTGGAGGTGAGGATGCCCGCGTAGCCCGACGTGCCCGGCGCGAGGGAGACCACCGCCTGCGGCTTGCTCTCCTCGATGACCGGGGTGGCCGCCTGCGCGTCATCGAACCGCAGCGCGGGGAAGCCCGGAAGATCACAGGTGACGCCGGAGTTGTTGGTCGCCTTCAGCAGCAGGTGGTTGATCGGCCGGGACACCTTGGAAACCGTCATCGACACCTTGCTGGGATCACAGGTACCGCCCTTGCCACCCGTGTCCTGTGCGCCGCCACCGGCGGGCGCGTCCTGCTCATCACCGCTCTGGGTGTCCGAGCTCTGAGGTGCGGCGGCCGAACTCTCGGCGGAGCCGGAGCGCTTGACCCCCTCCCCGTCGTCGTTGTTGCACGCCGCGAGGGTCAGGGCGGCGGCCATCAGCGTCACACTGGCGACGGCGGTACGGACGGTACGGGCGTTGACGGTGGAGATCGACATCGGTGGTTCCCCCTGCGGGTCGTATGGGCGGTGCTGCGGTGGTCGTGCGGTCGTCCTGCGGTACGCCACAAGACTGTCCGGCCCCACTGGCGAACGGCTGCCGTACCGCTGCCGCACCGCTAACGCCTCACTAACGCGCCCCGCTGACAGCCTCAGGGCGCTCCCGCATAGCACACGCGGAACAGGGGGCCGACGACACCAGTCGTCGACCCCCTGTCACCTGTCGGATCAGTACTCGCGGACGTACCAGCCCTTCCGGATCTCACCGTCCGAGGTGGCGTCGAAGTGCTGGCACTTGAAGTCCGGACCGCGGTAGGAGCTCGCCCGGACGGAGTCGCACTTCGCCTTGGTCGCGAAGGGGCCGGCGACGAGCTTGATGAAAGGAGCGGCGTTGGCCGCCGGTGCGGCGGCGAGGGTGGCGGCGACCGCGACCACGGCGGCGCTCAGGAGCTTCTTCACTTGATGGTTCCCCGTTTCAGGCGGGATGCGGGTCAGGCACCCCATGATCGAATACAGAAGATCATGTTACAGAGTGAGCACTCACGCGGGAAGGGAATTCATGGGCGACGGCGCCGCACCCCGGTCGGGGGTGAGGCGCCGTCCGTGGTGAGGGTGGCGTGCCGGTGGCCAGGCCCTGACTACCGGCACCGCCGTGTGGTGTTAGTGGCGTCCGCCGTGGTGGTGGCGGCCCCAGGACTGGGCGTCGACGAAGCGGCGGTGGTCGTTGCGGAGGGTGGCGGTGTCGGAACGGTTGTCCCAGACGTAGTCACGCCGGTCCTGGTACACGTCACGGCTCCGGTCGAAGCCGATGCCGGTGTGCACACGGACGGTGGAGCGGCCGTCCAGACGGTAGTGGCGGAAGGCGAAGGTGTCGCCGTCCCGGTTGGACAGGGTCCAGCCGTCGAGGTTCACCGCGCGACGGCCGTTGTTGGTGATCTCCACCCACTCATCGTTCAGGGAGCGGTTGGAGCGGTCGTCCCAGCCCGGCGAGTTGTACTGGACACGGGTGATCTGCACATCCGGCCGGTGCGGGTGATGCGCGGCCGCTGCTGAGGCCGGCACCGTCAGGGCCGCGGTCAGGGCACCGGCACTCAGGGCGGCGGCGGTCAGACGGCGGGCGATGATGGACTTGGACACAGGTCCCCCTGCATGGTGCGGGCACATCCGGACCCGGCAGTTGCCTTGGGCCGGTCGGATCCGGTTGTGCGGGTGGTGGCGGCCGGTTGGCCGCGCAGTCACACCTTGCCCACCCTGCACCCGCTTCATGGAGGAAAGGTGAACCCTGTTACGAATCGCCCACATCGCCATGACTGTCGACTGTAATGTCCATTTATGCGTCGAATGCATGAGGTTGACGGGCTATCGGGTCGGAAATCGTTGTAGCCGCTGCCCCGTGGCCCGGGACCGCCATGGCGCGCCACCCCGTGCACCGGGAGACGTTCACCCGAAAGTGAGTAACAGCTACGCGCCGTTCGGCCTGGTGAGAATGTGAAGTGAGCGTCGTGCATTCGAGTGAGACGCACCGTCAGCAGACTCACGCCGTCCGGGCATCGCGCCGGCCCTCATGTGGCTTCCAGCCGCTCGAGTGGGTGGGCGTTCCCACTCAGGGCTTCACGCGGATCGGGTTCACCGGCCGGGGCTCCCGTGGGGCCCCGGCCGCATGCTGATGACTCCATCGAACCGTGCGTTCGGCTACGCACTCCCCCGCGCCGGGCGGCAACACATCCGCATCATCCGCACCCGCGTCAGACCGGTGTCGCCTCGATGACGGCGAATCCACCGGCCGGGGTGATGGCGGTACGGCGCAGACCGGCAGCGGCGAACAGCGCGTCGAACTCAGCGGTCTCGCGTTCCCTGCCACCGGTCATGGCAAGCATGTTCATGTCCATCAGCGGCGCGATTCCGGGGGTGCCGACCTCGGGGATGAGGTGGTCCACGACCACGATCCTGCCTCCTTCCCGCAGCGCGGTCTGACAGTTCTTCAGGATGCGTACGCAGTCCTCGTCGTCCCAGTCGTGGAGGATGTACTTCAGGACGTAGAGGTCAGCCGGAGGGACCTCTTGGAAGAAGTCCCCGCCGATCGCGGTGAACCGTTCCGAGAGGCCGTCCTCCTCAGCGGCCGCCGCGGCGTCGGGGACGATATGCGGCAGGTCGAAGACGCCACCGCGCAGGTCGGGGTTTTCCTTCATCATCGCCCGGACGACCTCACCGTTGGCCCCGCCGAGGTCCAGAGCCAGCCCTGCCTCCGATGTGTCGATGACCGCCGCGATGGCCTGCGCCGCGGCCCGGGAGAGATTGCCCATGGACTCGGTGAACAGCGCCGCCTCCTCGGGCCGGCGGGCGAAGTAGTCGAAGATCGTGGTGTCTCCGTGGGCCGCCGTGACCTGATGGTCCCCGGTGCGTATCGCCTCCGCGAACCGCCCCCAGGGGAGCCAGTGACCCGGAGCCGCCTGAGAGATGGCGAACCCGCGCAGCGAGTTCGGGTCCTCCTTGCGGAGGGTACTGAGGAGCGATGTGCCGCTGTAGTGGGCACCGCCGTCCGCGCTGGTCATCAGGCCGAGCGAGGCGCAGGTCCGCATGAGGCGCCGCGCCGCGTCGAGGTCGATGCCTTCGGCCTCGGCGATCGCACCGGGGGTGTCGGCGCCCTGCGCGAGGTGATCGGCCAGCCTGTAGAGGGCCGCGGCACGGACCGTCTGGGTCACCCAGAACCCCGTGACCATGGCCATCATGCGCTCGTAGTCCTGGGGCTGTGCGGGGGTCGGCGGCAATGACACTGTGGGGGCTCCGTTTTCCGTATGGGGCGCAACGCGATTCGCGCGGCGGAGAGTTGTCTCCTGTGGGGATGGCGGAAAGTGGATGAAGGTTCCGCTTGGCTGCCGCAGCCTGCCGGTCCCGGCCGGGGGATTCCGCCGCCGTCGCGTGCGCCGGGCACGCTCTTGCCGTCCACTCCGCACCTCCGGGCGAGTGCCACGCGGGGCCGGCAAGGCCAGAACGAGCCATCCGTCGGAGCAGGTGCGCCGGGGGTGCCCAGCGCACGATGATCCGGGCATTGCATGATCATGCAATTCTCTGCATACTATTGCCATGTCCAAGGTCCTCACCTCCCTTCCCGTCGGCGAGCGCGTCGGCATCGCCTTCTCCGGCGGCCTCGACACCTCGGTCGCCGTCGCGTGGATGCGCGACAAGGGCGCCATCCCGTGCACCTACACCGCCGACATCGGTCAGTACGACGAGCCGGATATCGCCTCGGTGCCCGGGCGGGCCAAGACCTACGGGGCCGAGATCGCGCGCCTGGTCGACTGCCGCGCGGCGCTGGTGGAGGAGGGCCTGGCCGCTCTCACCTGCGGGGCGTTCCACATCCGCTCGGCAGGGCGCTCCTACTTCAACACCACCCCGCTCGGCCGCGCCGTCACCGGAACGCTCCTGGTCCGGGCGATGCTCGAGGACGACGTACAGATCTGGGGCGACGGCTCGACGTTCAAGGGCAACGACATCGAGCGGTTCTACCGGTACGGCCTGCTCGCCAACCCGCACCTGCGGATCTACAAGCCCTGGCTGGACGCGGACTTCGTCCATGAACTGGGCGGCCGCAAGGAGATGTCGGAGTGGCTCCTCGCCCACGATCTCCCCTACCGCGACAGTGCCGAGAAGGCGTACTCCACCGATGCCAACATCTGGGGTGCCACGCACGAGGCCAAGACGCTGGAACACCTGGACACGGGCGTGGAGACCGTACAGCCGATCATGGGCGTACGGTTCTGGGACCCCTCGGTCGAGATCGCTCCCGAGGATGTGACGATCGGCTTCGACCAGGGCCGTCCGGTGACGATCAACGGCAAGGAGTTCGCCTCTCCGGTCGCCCTGGTGATGGAGGCGAACGCCATCGGCGGCCGCCACGGCATGGGCATGTCGGACCAGATCGAGAACCGGATCATCGAGGCCAAGAGCCGCGGCATCTACGAGGCACCGGGCATGGCCCTGCTGCACGCGGCCTACGAGCGCCTGGTCAACGCGATCCACAACGAGGACACCCTCGCCCAGTACCACGACGAGGGACGGCGCCTCGGCAGGCTGATGTACGAGGGGCGCTGGCTGGACCCGCAGGCGCTCATGGTGCGCGAGTCGCTGCAGCGCTGGGTGGGCGCGGCCGTCACCGGCGAGGTGACACTGCGACTGCGGCGCGGTGAGGACTACTCCCTCCTCGACACCACCGGCCCGGCGTTCAGCTACCACCCGGACAAGCTGTCGATGGAGCGCACCCAGGACTCGGCATTCGGCCCCATGGACCGGATCGGCCAGCTCACCATGCGCAACCTCGACATCGCCGACTCGCGCGCCAAGCTGGAGCAGTACGCCGGACTCGGTCTGATCGGCACCGCCGAACCCACCATCGGTGCCGCCCAGGCCGCCGCGACCGGACTCATCGGCACCATGCCCGAAGGCGGCGCCGAAGCCATCGCCTCCCGCGGTGAGGGGTCCACCGAAGACGACGAGGTGCTCGACCGCGCCGCCATGGAGTCCGGCACGGACTGACCCGCCACGTCGAGCGGAACGCACCACCGCAGAGGGGGGGGGGGGGGGGGGGGGGGGGGGGGGGGGGGGGGAGGGGGGAGGGGGGGAGGGGGGGGGGGGGGGGGGGGGGGGGGGGGGGGGGGGGGGGGGGGGGGTA
>NZ_JBWKKP010000006.1:0-28814 GCF_056431485.1 Streptomyces sp. NPDC045899 | reverse complement strand
GTACCCCCCCCCCCCCCCCCCCCCCCCCCCCCCCCCCCCCCCCCCCCCCCCCCCCCCGTCCCCCCCCCCCCCCCCCCCCCCCCCCCCCACCCCTCTCCGCACCACAGGCGCAGCCGGACGGGCTGCGCCACCGCAGGTCAGGCCGGTGTTTCCGCTCAACCGTGCGCTCTGCCGGCGCCCGGAGCGTCTCAGGACTTTCGTCCCGGTCTTCACGGCCCGTTCGGCCGCACCCCCGTTCTCCCGTCGCGCCCAGCGTGGGGGCGTCCGCGATCTCCGCGGCACCGCTTCACCCCGCGTTGGGAGAGAGCACCGTGCAGGAGAGCGCGGCGTCCCCGGCCGCAGCGGCGATGGCGCGGGTCCGGCTCCACCGGCTCACCCCGCTGTCGCCCTTCGCGCTCATCGCCGTGATCGCCTTGGTGGAGGCGGTCACCCCGGACTGGCTGCGGCTGGGGCCCGTCCTCGCCGCGGCGCCGGTCCTCGCCGCCGCGATCTGCGGTCTCGGTGTCACAGCGGCCGTCGCCGCCACGACGATGGGCGTGAACGCGCTCCTGGACCTGTTCGACGGTCGCTGGGGTCGTCCGCGTCCCAGATCATCAACATCGCGCTGCTCGCCGTCGGCCTGGCGAGCCTGCTGGCCTGCTGGCCTGCTCCATCCGGCAGCGCCGTGAGCGGGAGCTGACACAGGTGCGTTCCGTCGCCGAAGCCGCCCAGCGCACGCTGATCCGCCCCCTGCCCCCTGCCCGAACGCATGGCGCGATAGAGCGAGGATCCGCTGGAACAGCTCGTGGACCAGGTGCGAGCCGACCTCCGGCGGCACGCGGGCGGCGACCTCGACGACGATGCCGCCCTGCCGGCCATCGAACGTCTGCCGCTGGGGCGTTGACCGACAGTAATCCCGGAGCGGTTGCCAAGGCCGCTCCGCTACGGTGCGGCCATGGCGAACTTCGTGCTCATCGCAGGTGCGCGACTCGGATCGTGGGCGTGGGACGAGGTGGTGCCGCATCTGCGGCCGAGCGGCCATGGCGTCCACCCGCTGACGCTGTCCGGTCTCGCTGAGAAGCAAGGCGTGCCCGCCGGGCAGCAGACCCATGTCCAGGACATCGTTGATGAGGTCGAGCGCCAGGACCTGCGTGAAGTCGTCCTGGTAGGTCACAGCTACTCAGGTATCCCGAGCGGTCAGGCCGCCGGGCGCATCGGCGGCCGGCTAGCGCACGTGGTCTTTGTTGACTCGAGTGTTCCGGCCGATGGTGAACCGTTCGTCTCCGCCTGGCCGGACGGCGGAGCGATGGTGCGGGCATCGATCGCCGAGAACGGAGGATTCTGGCCTTCCGCACCTGCGGCTCATTTCCAGGGCCACGGTCTCACCGATGACCAGATCGAACGGATCGTGGGCGGGTCGACGCCGCACCCGGGTGCCACGCTGACCGAACCCGCCGTGCTGGCAAGGCCGCTGGGCGATCTCCCGACGACTTACATCAAGTGCACGCTCAGTGATCCCGAGCCGAGCGACGACGTAGCCGAGCTGCTGACCAACGGGTGCTGGCGGCTGATCGAGATGGACACCGGCCACTGGCCGATGTTTTCCCAGCCACGCGAACTGGCGCAGATCCTGCTCGGCATAGCCGGGTCGTGACCGCGGTTCATGCTTGCGGGACTCCCTCTGCCACCGTCGTACGCTCGCCCCGCGGCCCGTACTCGGCGGGGAGGTCCCGCCACGGGGTGCCGGTGGGAACCAAAACGCCCCGGTCCCACCCCAGCCCCGGTGTGCACGGAGATCCGTCTCTCCGGCCGTGACCGTAGAGGTTCATCGTGTGTCTTCCTGAGCGGTTCCGGCACCATCCCCAGTCGGCTGCACACGCTCGAGTCTGGTCCATCCCGTCCAGCCTCGCGCCTCGAGCAGCTCGACCAACCGAGCGGCCGACGGCAGGTTGGCGAACACCCAGGTGTCCATGAGGTCGACGAGCCGTGGTTCGAGGTCGGTATCGTCGACGTAGTCCTCTCCCCGCTCGTCGGCCAGCCGCAGGAAGCACGCGGACACCCGGTCAGCCAGCTCAACGAGCCGTGCGTCGTCGTCGGGCCGGTCCAGTGCCTCGCCCAGCGCGAGATAGAAGTCGACGAACGGCGGATGGGCGATCTGCTCCACCTTGCGTGCCGCCCACTCCGGTACCCGCTCGGGTGAGCGCGCGGCCAGCGGGATCCAGCCATCACGTTCGGCCCGGACGACCCGCTCGTCGACCCCCAGCGCCCGCAGCCGGTCGAGAAGGGCGACTACGTCCGGGGGCAACACCAGATGGTCCCCGGAGGCGAGGCGGGCGATCCGCTCGCGGAGTCGCTGCCGCTCCCGTATTTCCGCCCGCAACCGCCTGTCGATATCCGCGACCGCCGCGACGAACTGCCCTTCGTCGGCGTGCAGCAGCTCCCGCACGCGTGCCAGCGGCACCCCGGCCTCGGCGAGGGTCCGGATCCTGATCAGCTCGACCAGCGCGGCGGCGTCGTATCTCCGATAGCCGGAGTGGTCACGCTCCGGTTCCGGCAGCAGCCCCGTGGCGTGGTAGTGCCTCACCGCGCGCACCGTCACCCCGGCGTATGACGCCAGCTCCCCGATGGTCAGCATGGGAACAGTCTCCTCGGGCCGTTCACGACATCGCCCCGCCGGCTGGGCGGGGCAGCGTCCGGATGATGTCCGCGATCTCCGGAGCGTGGGTGAAGACCAGCCTGTGGTCGGCGTCGAGCCGGCTGGTGGAAACATGTGGGAGCTCACGGACAAGCCGCTCGACACCCGCCTGCCAGAGCTGATTGCGCCACACGGCACGGGCTTCCGCGCCGCCTCCCCCGATCGCGGTCGACATGATCATGTGAATCGGTCGGCGGATCCTTCGGTACCGGTCGAGGATCGCGGACCTCACCCCATCGATCTCGAGGCCGAGGTCGAGGATGTCCCCAGCGGTGAGGACCACCTGGTGCGCGCTTCCCTCGGCCGCTTCGGAATCCCGCCGCGTCGCCTGGCGTTCCGCCATCGCGCGGAACTCTTCCAGATCGGCCTCGGTGATGAACGGTTCCGGCAGCGGGTTCGCCCCGTCGATCAAGACGAGCTCCGCCACGGAATCCGGACGCCCGGCCGCGTAGTGCACGGCCAGATCCGCACCCAGCGAGTAGCCCACGAGCACAGGCGGGGAAGGCCATGCGAACTCCGCCATCACGGCGACAAGATCACTCAGGAAGTCGTCGAAGGAGTACCGGGAGGCTGCCGGGGACGCGAGGCCGTGGCCCCTGAGGTCGAATGTCACCACCTGATGATCGCGCCGCAGCGCCTCGGTCAGTTCACGCAGGTCAGCCTGTGTGGAGTTGAGCCCAGGACACAGGACCAGAGGCCGTCCTCGGCCACCGATGGACACAGGGATCGTGACTCCGTCGTGGCGGACCGTGAAACACCGCGCCCCGCTGCTCCCTCCGCCGTCCCGGGCCGCATCGCCAGATGACGTGGGCGGCCCATCGGCGCCGATCGCGTTCCTTCTCGTCGTCATGCCGACCATGCTGAGAGGTTGCCCCTGCGTCAGGGTCAACCCGCGCGCGAAGGTGGCGGGACCTCCACGTCGGGGCCGCAGCATCGGTTCCCAGCGGCAGACGCAGAGCGGCACACCCGGTGGCACGTCAGCGGCGCGGCACCCATACCGCCCAAGGCGGGTCATCCCGTTCTTAAATCCGTCTTAGCCGCGTATCCCAACCTGGCTTCCATGCCGAAGCCAAACGCATTCCCGCACGCCGCCCCGGCGCGGCCGCTGTCCGTGGTCATCGGGGCAGGCGGAACCGGGGGCCATATCTATCCCGGCCTCGCGCTCGCCGAGGCCCTGCGCCGTGCGGATCCGTCCGCGCACATCAGCTTCGTCGGCACCGAACGCGGTCTGGAGACCCGGCTCATACCCGAAGCCGGATACCGGCTGCACACCGTCGACATGATCCCCTTCGACCCCGCGCTCGGCGCCCGCCGCTATCTGCTGCCCGCGGCGTTGCTGCGCTGCGGAGCCCAGGTCCGGAACATCATGCGCGAACAGAGGGCGCAGATCGGGGTCGGCATGGGCGGCTATCCCAGCGCTCCCGTCATCGTGGGCGCGCGGCTCGCCGGGCTGCCGAGCGTCATCCATGAGTCCAACGCCGTTCCCGGCAGGGCCAATCGCTTCGCCGCCCGCCTCACCCCGCACATCGCGCTCGCCTTCGACCGCACCCGCGCACATCTGCCACCCCGGGTGAACGCCGAGACCGTCGGCATGCCGATGGTCGGTCCGGTCGCCGCTCTGGACCGGCATGCCGAACGCGCGGCCGCCCGCCTCGCGTTCGGCGTACCCAACGGGGTGCGGCTGCTGGTGGTCAACGGCGGCAGTCTCGGTGCCGTGCGCCTCAACGAAGCGGCCGTGGGCCTCGCCCGGCGTTGGCGGGCCAGGACGGACGTCCGGCTGCTGCTGAAGACCGGCCCGGACGCCCTCGACGCGGTGCGGTCCCGGCTCGCCGCCGAGGGCGGCGACCGGATCGCACACGCCGTGCCCTACCTCGACCGCATGGACCTCGCCTACGCGGCGGCGGACCTCATCGTGTGCCGTGCCGGCGCGGCGACCGTCGCCGAACTGGCGGCCACCGGTGTCCCCGCCGTCCTCGTGCCCTACCCCCACGCCCCGGGCGATCACCAGACCCATAACGCCCGTGTGCTCGCCGACGCCGGCGCCGCCCTGCTGCTGCCGGACGGCGAGACGACCCCGGAGAACCTGGCGGCGCTGACCGAGCCGCTGCTGAACGACCCCGCGCGGCTGGCCGCCATGGGCGACGCCGCCGATCCCGGCACCCACGCCCGGGCCGCCGACCTCCTGGCCGCCAAGGTGCTGCGGCTCGCTGAAGGGCCCGCACCGACCGAACCCCGTTCCCGCACGAAGGAGCACTACACCTCATGACCGATCCGACCACATCGTCCTGGTCCGGCCGCACCGTCCTGGTGACCGGAGCCGAGGGCTTCATCGGCAGCACACTCGTCGACCTCCTCGTCGAGCGCGGCGCGCGGGTCCGCGCACTGGTCCACTACAAGCCGTACGGCGAGGCGGGGTACCTCGCCCACCACCTCGGTCCCGGGAGTCCCGTGGAGACGATCGCCGGGGACGTCCGGGACGCGGGTCGCGTGATGGACGCGGTGGCGGGCTGCGACACGGTGTTCCACCTCGCGGCGCTCATCGGGATCCCGTACAGCTACCAGGCGCCTGAGGCGTATGTGCAGACCAACGTCACCGGCACCCAGAACATCGCCGCGGCCTGCCACCGGTACGGCGTGCGCAGGCTGCTCCACACCTCCACGAGCGAGGTCTACGGCACCGCGCTCACCGTTCCCATCGCCGAGGACCACCCCCTCCAGCCCCAGTCGCCGTACTCCGCCTCGAAGATCGGCGCGGACATGATGGCCCTGTCGTACGCGCACGCCTTCGATCTGCCGGTCACGGTGGTGCGGCCGTTCAACACCTACGGCCCGCGCCAGTCCTCACGCGCCGTGATCCCCACGATCCTGGCCCAACTCCACGCCGGTGTCCCGGAGATACGGCTCGGGTCGCTCACCCCCACCCGCGACTTCACCTACGTCACGGACACGGCCGCGGGATTCCTCGCACTGGCCGACTGCGACCGCGCACTCGGCGAGGTGGTCAACCTCGGCACCGGCAGGGAGATCGCCATCGGCGACCTCACGGAGGCGCTGATCGCCGCCACGGGCCGGGACGCGCGCGTCGTGGTCGATCCGGCACGGCTGCGCCCGGCGGGCAGTGAGGTGCAGCGGCTGCTGTCCGACAACTCCCGCGCCCGGGAATGGGCGGGCTGGCGGCCGGAGATCGGCTTGACGGAGGGCCTGCGCCGCACCTCCCAGTGGGTCGCGGACCATCTGCACCGGTTCTCCGTCGAACGCTACGACGTCTAGGACCTGTTCGGTCGATCATGTGACTGCCGCGTGCCTGCGGTGTTGATATGAGCATGGGGCGGGGCACTTTGAAGGATGCGGAGTGGGAACGGCTGTGGTCGGCTGACGGCACCGGGGAAAGCCTGCTCCAGCAGGTCCGGGCCGCCGCCGACGCAGCCGGTGAGATCGACTGGGACCCACCGGCGGACAGCGACCACGGATACCGAACTTCCTTGCCGCACGCGACATAGCGGCGCGGCCCCGCACGCGTCTAAAGAGGTGACCGACGACCCGAGAGACGACCGATCACGGGGAACCATGGATGATGAGGAAGAGCGCCGCTTCCGCGAATTCGTCGCGGCGCGCTCGCCCGCGCTGATGCGCACGGCGACCCTCCTGACCGGCGGCGACACCCACGCCGCCGAGGACCTGCTGCAGACGGCGCTGGCGAAGGCGGCCGGGCGCTGGGGCCGGCTGGAGAACCCCGAGGCGTATCTGCGGCAGGTGCTCTACCGACAGCAGGTGAGCCTGTGGCGGCTGCTGCGCACGCGCCGCGAGACCACCGTGGCCGAACTCCCCGATACCGCTGAGCGGGAGGACACCTCCGGCGCGGCCGAGTTGAGGATCCAGGTGCGCGGTGCGCTTGCCCGGCTGACGGCGCGTCAGCGCTCGATGTTGGTGCTGCGCTACTACGAGGACTGCCCCGAAAGGGAGGTGGCCGCCCTGCTCGACTGCTCGGTGGGCACGGTCCGCAGCACGACACACCGGGCACTGGCCAAACTGCGCAAGCTGGTGCCGGAGCTGGACCCCGGCGCCGCGTCCAGCAGCCCCGAATTCGGCAACTCACCTGCGGAGGTGTGGAAATGAACGCTGACCAGCTGTTGCGGGACACGCTCCGCGAATGGGCCGAGGAGACGCCGCCCCCGGTCGGCCCCGACCTTGCGGGCCGGGCCCTGCTGCGGCCTCGTCGGCGCCGGGCCACCGCGGTGGCAGTGGCGGCCGCCTTCGCGCTGCTGGCGGGCGGGGTGGCGGTGCCGGTGCTGGCGGATGGCGGACGGCCGAACCACTCGGGGCCGGGACAACACCTGCCCGAAAACGTGTCCGCGTACCCGCGCGAGTCCCCGCCGCGCCATCTGATCGCCGCCAAGGACGTCGCGGTGTCCGCCTATCAGGCGGCCCGGAAGACCCGGACGCAGGACGGGGTCGAGCGGACGACCTACTCCTGGTATCTGTACGACGCCGGAACGCAGCTGTACGAGAAGACGCGTTGGGGCTGGCTGGACGTCGCCCCCGGGATGCGACGGGCAGCCGTGCTGGAGAGGTCATTGCCCGCGTCCCGGGTCGGGATCCTCGACCTGAGCACCGGGAAGGTGACGAAATGGATCCCGCTGGAGCACAAGGCCGGCGGGGTGCAGTGGTCGCCGGACGGGAAGCGGCTGGCGGTGACCACGTACCGCGGATACCCGGATGTCGAGACGCGGGGCCGCACGCCGTTCATGTCCCATACGAGGACCGGCTATTACCTGGTCGACGTCGACTCGGGCCGGAAGGAATACCGCCCGATGGGCGTCGACATGGACGACGGGTTCGTCGGGGTCCACCGTCTTGACGTGCGGTGGAGCCGGGACGGCACGTTGCTGATGGTTCCGACGGCGCCGGGCGGCGCCAGGGACACCTGGTACGACCTGGAAGGGCGGGCGAGCGAGAAGGTCCCCGTGTACGAGGGTCCGGACGCGCCGCCCTCGGGCCTGTCACCGGACGGGCGCTACTACACGGTCGGTGACGGCTGGACGGCGACGGTGAAGGAGACACGGACCCACCAGACGGTCGGTGGGTCGGCCGGGAGCATGACACTCGCCTGGGCCGACAGCGACAGCTTGGTGCGCTGGGACTGCCGGCCGGATCACCACTGCACGCGCGACATGGGCGAGCGGTTGGTGCTGACCGACACCACCGGGCGTCTCAAGGTCCCGCTCAGCGGCTACCGGTACAGCGACGGCCCCCAGGACTGGGAGCCGCTGATCACCCGCCGCTGACCGCCGGCACGGCGCCCCTCCGCTCTGCGCGGATGGGCGCCGGGCGCGGATCGGCGCAGCCGTGAATCCCGAAACCCGTGTGCCGTGTGTTCTGGCAGACCCTCCCCATGAACGCCACCGGCAGGATCCTCAAGCGCGAGCCGGCGTCGAGGTCGCTGCGGCCAGTTGATGGGTGATCTCCCCGGCGGTCAGCACGAGCGCGAAACCCTTGCGCAGCACGGCGAGTTCGGGTTCTTGCCGGGACTCCTCATCGGTGGCCGTGACATCGGATCCGAAGACGACCTTGTAGCCGCGTTCGTATGCCTGCCGGGCCGTGGTGCCGCAGCAGTAGTTGGTGAGCGTTCCCGTGACGATGACCGTGTCGCGGTCGAGGTTGCGCAGCATCGTGTCGAGCGGGGTGTCGTAGAACGCTCCGTAGGAGGGCTTGCGGATCACAGCCTCGTTGGCGTGGCGGCCCATCGGTGCCCACACCTCGGCGGGGCCCGGCCGGCGCCAGTCGGTGTCGGCGTGCGGGAGAAACCTCAGGGCGTGCGGCCGGTCCAGTCCCAGATGGGTGTCGTCGAAGATGGTCCAGATCACCGGAACGGAGGCGGCCCGGCATGCTTCGGCCAGTCGGCGGAGCCGGGGCGCCATCCGGGTGGCCGCAGGCACCCAGTAGGGACTCCAGCCGGGCCGGACGAATTCGTCCTGCATGTCGATGACCAGCAGCGCCGCCCGTTCGGGCCGTACGTCGAACGACGCCTGGCCGCGCTCGTAAGCGTCGTGCGCCCGCGCGGTCACCCATTCCTCGGTGTACGTCATCCCGTCCCCTATATCGATTCGAGGTACCTCGGTTCGATGTGCGAGAGTAGCAGCATGCTCGAACTCGCGATCCTGGGATTCCTGGCCGAGGGGCCACTCCACGGCTATCAACTGCGCCACCGGATAGCTCACTTGTCCGGTCATGCGCGGCCGGTCAGCGATGGCAGCCTCTACCCGGCGATCAACCGGCTGGTCAATGCCGGGCTGCTCGACCGGCAGACCGAACCGGGCGCCTCGGCCGCCCAGCGGCACACCCTGAGCCTGACCGACACCGGCCACCACGAGCTACTGCGCCGACTGCGGGATGCACACGGCCTGGACATCAGCGACAGCACCCGGTATTTCACGGTCCTGGCCTTCCTCTCCCTCCTGCCCGAAACCGCTGATCAGCACGCGGTACTGGGCCGTCGGCTGGAATTCCTGGAGCAGCCCGCGAGCTTCTTCCACGACGGTGACCGACCACTGAGTGCCGACGACACCGACGATCCCTACCGGCGCGGCATGCTGACCATCGCCCGCGCCACCAGCCGCGCGGAAAAGTCCTGGCTTCGGGAGGTGTTGGCCTGACACCGCACCGACGCCTCGCGGACAGCGCCTGAGACACGCCAAAGCGATACCGGATTGCGCCTGTGCCTGATCCCATGCTCCCCACGCGCTAGCGTCGGGTCTCATGATCGTATGGCTCAACGGCACCCACGGTGCGGGCAAGACGACGACCAGTGCGCATGTGCAGCAGCTGATCCCGGATTCGCGGGTGTTCGACGCCGAGAAGGTCGGCGAGACACTCATGGACATCACACCGAGCCTGCCCTGGACGGGTAACTTCCAGCACTGGCCGCCATGGCGGCCGCTCGTCGTGGAGACGGCCCGCCGCGTTCTCGACTACACCGGTGGCACCCTGGTGATGCCGATGACCGTCCTGGTCGAGCAGTACTGGCGGGAGATCAGCACCGGCCTCGCCGAACATGCCATTCCGGTGCGGCACTTCGTCCTGCACGCCGAGCAGGACACCCTCCGCGGACGTATCGAGGGGGACACTCTTCTCGGCCCCTCACCCTTCCGTCTTCAACACCTCGGGCCCTACGCCGAAGCGGCCCGCACGTGGCTGCACGCCGAGGCCGAGGTCGTCGACACCACACACCTCACACCGGCCCAGGCCGCCCTGCAGATCGCGAAATCCGTCACGAGTTGAGCCGCCCGGCGGCCACGGCGGATGGAAGCAGCGTGCTCGCCCGCGCGCCGGGGCATGGCGGAAGTGGTTTCAGCCGGTCACAGACCGGCGATGTCCCCAGCCCCCCGGGACACGGAGTCGAGCGCGTCCACGACGGCGTTGTGCCGCCTCGCGCGCGCCGCCCGCTCCGCCGGCACCAGCCGCGCGGCGACCTGCACGGCATAGACGTCCGGGTCGCCGAAGGCAGTCCGCGGGTGCTCTCCCGTCTCCGCGTAGTGCGCCGTGAGCTCCTTGACCGCCTGGAGAACGACGGTCCGGTCCGCACCCGGCTGCATGGCCAGCCGGACCTGGAGACGCGCCATCCACTTCTCGCGGTCCTTCTCCCTCGCCGCTTCCGCCTTCTGGTCCTTCTTCGCCATGTGCTCTCCCGGGTGATCGGCAGCCGTCCGTCACGGAGTGGGACGACAGGACATCGCACGGGGTTGCGTAAGCGGGTGCTGTCAGGCTCCCCGGCCCGGGGTGATCAGACCCGTCTCGTAGGCGAAGACGACGGCTTGGACGCGGTCGCGCAACTCCAGCTTCGACAGGATGCGGCCGACGTGGCTCTTGACCGTGGTCGGGCTCAGGAACAGCCGGGAGGCGAGTTCGGCGTTGCTGAGGCCCGTCGCGAGCAGGCGAAGCACCTCGAGTTCACGCGGGGTCAGGCCGGACAGATCGCGGTGCGGGGCGATGGTCCGCGGTTCGTCGCGCTGGGCGAAGCGCTCGATCAGCCGGCGGGTGATGGTGGGCGCGAGGAGCGCGTCACCGGACCGAACCAGGCGTAGAGCGGAGACCAGGTGTTCGGGGGTGACGTTCTTGAGCAGAAAGCCGCTGGCACCGGCCGTGAGCGCGGCATAGACGTAGTGGTCGAGGTCGTAGGTGGTGAGGATGATGACCCGTGTCTCCTGCAGGCCATCACTCCCCAGGATGCGCCGAGTGGCCTCGATGCCGTCCATCTCCGGCATCCGGATGTCCATGAGGACGATGTCGGGCCGCGTGTCGCGGACCGCGGCGACGGCCTGGGCCCCGTCAGCCGCCTCGGCCATCACCTCGATGCCGTCCGCGGCCAGGATCATCTTGAAACCGCTGCGCACGAGAGCCTGGTCGTCTGCGATGACGGCGCGCAGCGGTGGCCCGCCCGCTGTCATTCCGCGCTCCTCGGGATCCGGGCCATGACCCGGTAGCCGCCGGCTGGCGACGGCCCTGCCGTCAGCTCGCCCTGGTAGACGGCCAGCCGCTCACGCAGCCCCAGGTGGCCGCGGCCGTTGCTCTCCACCGGTGAGGGACCCTTCGTACCACCGGTGTCCGTGACCTCGATCTCCAGATCGGCCTCGGTGTAGCCGACGGAGACGGACACCTCCGCGTCGCGTGCGTGCTTCATCGTGTTGGTCAGCGCCTCCTGCACGACGCGGTACGCCGCGAGGTCCACCCCGGGTGGGAGGGGTTCGGGCGGGAGCGAGATCCCGATGCTCACCGGCGTCCCGGCGGCACGTACACGCGCGACCAGCGCGTCCAGCTGCGCGAGCCCGGGCTGGGGCTCCAGGCCGTCGGGCCGCTCGTAGTCCGGGGCCGCCAACAGGCCCATCACATGACGCAGTTCCGCCATGGCCGCCCGTCCGCCCGCCTCGACGGCCAGCAATGCCTCCTTGGACTGCTCGGGCACCACGTCCAGCACCTTGCGGGCCGCGCCCGCCTGGATCACCATCACGCTCACATTGTGGCTCACGATGTCGTGCAGTTCGGCGGCGATCCGGGCACGCTCCTCCTCGACGGCACGGCGCATGGACTCCTCCTGGGCGAGTTGCAGGGCGATGACCCGGTCCCGGCTGGAGGCCAGCCGCAGTTGCAGAAAGCGGACCAGGCTGGCGAGCATCCCGGCCACCAGCAGCACGAAGCCCGGGCTCGACCATCCGGGGACCACGGGGTCCGCGTCACGGAAGGCGAAACCGGACAACGCGGCGGCCATGACCAGGACGACGATGGCCAGGGTCCGGAAGCGGCTGTACACAATGCCGCTGTAGGCGCCGATGACACAGGCCAGCACGGTTGTCCAGGAGGCGGAGCCACCGATGGCCAGGGCCGCGGCCAGCACCGTCACGAACACCGCCAGCGCATACCGGCGCCGGAACGCCAGTGGCAGCGTCGACAGGACGACAAGGGCCCAGGGCACGGGGGGAGACTCTTCCTCCACGGGTGCCCCACCGGGACCGGGCGGTGGCGGAGCGGGGACCCCGGTCCCCGTGTCGACCGTGGGGGGATGGGTGTCCACCGGCCCGTTGCCGGGGTAGCGCACCGCGACGAACAGGGCGACGGCGGTCAACAGGACTGCCATCACCACATCGACGCGCATCGCTCGCCTGGACAGCGTGGCGGCCTTCGCCTCCGGGCGCAGCGCGTCGATGAGCTTCTGACGTCGGCTGCGCCTGGCTTCCGTCTCCATCCACACATTGTGCTGTGCTCGGCGCCCGGCCCATGTCCACCTTTCTGACCAGGGGTTCGTCCTCGAGTACTCCTCCTCGGGTAGGACGCCGCAGCAGATTCATCCGCGGGAAGGGCTCGATCTCGGTTCGGCGGCCGAGGCGCGCCACGGGTGACCGCTCCTAGGTTCACAGGGCCGGCAACGACAGCTGCCCCCGCGACCGTAAGGACGGACAACCCGTATGAACCACGTGATCGAACTCGAGGGTGTGGCGAAGCGCTATGACAGCGCCCGCGCGCCGGTGCTCGGACCGCTCACACTCGGCGTCGCCAGGGGTGAGGCCCTTGCCGTGACGGGTCCTTCCGGCAGCGGCAAGTCCACGCTGCTGAACCTTGTCGCGGGCCTGGACAAACCGACCGACGGCGCCGTGACCGTGGCCGGACGACGGATCGACCAGCTGAGCGAGCACGCCCTGGCCAGGTTCCGTCGCGCGCACATCGGCATGGCCTTCCAGTTCTTCAACCTCCTCGACGACCTCACCGTCACCGACAACATCCAGCTCCCGGCCCAGCTGACCGGGACCGGTCGGCGCGCGGCCGCGGCCCGCGCGGATGAGCTCATGGAGATGCTGGGCATCCGGAAGCACGCCCGCGCCTATCCGGGCCGGCTCTCCGGAGGGGAACGCCAACGTGTCGGATTCGCCCGGGCGTTGATCAACCGGCCCGCGCTGCTGCTCGCCGACGAGCCCACCGGCGCGCTCGACACCGCATCGGGCCACGACGTCCGCGACCTGCTCATGGACCTGCACCGCGGGGGCCAGACCCTCGTGCTGGTGACGCACGACCTGGCACTGGCAGAGGCGTGCGCGAGCCGCACGATTCACCTGATTGACGGACACCTCGCCCTCGACTCGTGCGCGCAGGCCGTCCGATGAGCCTGTTCGGTAACCGCGCACTGGGCCGGGTCGTACGCTCCGGGGTGGGCCGACGGCGGGTGCAGACCGTGGTGATCGCCGTGGCCACGATGATGGCCGTGGCCTCCGCCGTGGTCGCCGGGTCGCTGATGGTCGCCTCATCCGCGCCCTTCGACCACGCCTTCGCGCGGCAGCAGGGCGCGCATATCACCGCACAGTTCGATCCGGCCGAGGCGAGTACGGCGCGGCTGGCGCGGACCGGAAAGCTGGACGGTGTCACCGCGAGCGCGGGACCGTACCCCTCCACGGCGCTCCGGCCGGTGGATCGGACCGGGGTGCCACTGTCGACGCTGACCCTGGTCGGGCGCCCCGGTCCGGACGGAGACGTGGACCGCGTGGAGCTGACGTCGGGCCGGTGGCCGCGGCAGCCGGGCGAGATCGTGCTCGGCGAGTCGTTCGAAGGGCCAGGCGTCGAGGTCGGCTCCGTCCTCAGGACTTCGGACTCGGCGAACGCCCCGGCTCTTTCGGTCGTCGGCTTCGCCGCGTCGGCCAGCAGGACCGCCGACGCCTGGGCGACACCGGCACAGGTCGACGCGCTGGCGTCGCAGGGCCACCACATCACGCGTCAGATGCTCTACCGCTTCGACTCCGCGGACACGAAGGAGCGGATCCTCACCGAGCGGGCGAGGCTCGCCGACTCCGTGGGGTCCGGGGCACTGCTGGGTACGCAGTCCTGGCTGGACACCAAGCGCGCCACGGATCAAGGCGCGGCGGCAACCGCCCCGTTCGTGATGGCCTTCGGGTTGCTCGGCATCGTGATGTCGGTGGTCATCGTCAGCAGTGTGATCAGTGGTGCGGTCGGTACCGGTCTGCGCAGGATCGGCATCCTCAAGGCCATCGGCTTCACGCCACGCGAGGTCGTCCGTGCCTACATGGCCCAGGCGATGATTCCGGCCGGCGTCGGTATCGCCGTGGGCGTCCCGCTGGGCAACCTACTGGCCGTGCCGCTGCTGGCGGACACGGAGTCGGTGTACGGCACCGCCTCCCTTTCGGCGGCCTGGTGGGTGGACATCGCGGTACCGGCCGCCGCCTTGCTCGTCGTGGCACTCGCGGCGCTGGTTCCCGCACGCCGGGCCGGAAGGCTGCACACGGTCGAGGCCATGGCGGCCGGCCGGGCGCCGCGCGCGGGGCATGGACGGTGGGCCCACCGGGTAGTGGGCCGGCTGCCACTGCCACGGCCGGTGACCTACGGCCTCGCCACCCCCTTCACACATCCGGTCCGTGCTCTGGCGATGCTGATCGCGGTGGCGTCGGGAACACTCGCGGCGACCTTCGCGGTGGGGCTGACCTCGTCCCTGGGCGCCATCGGCTCCTCGCAGGATCCCGAGAGCCGTGCGGCGGTCACGGTGACGACCGTCAAGCCCCTCACCATGTCTCCCCCGCCGCCGCCTCCGGCGGGCGGCGTCGCGAGCCCGTCCCCGGTGAGCGGCAGCGCGGCCGGCACATCCAGGCCCAAGGCCGCCGACCCGGCGAAGGTACGGTCCGCCATCACCTCCGAGCCGGGCCTGGAGTCGTACTACGGCAAGCTGCAGACCGAGGTCACCGTGGCCGGGGTCTCCGGCTCGGTCCGGGCCAGCCTCTACGAAGGCGACGCACGCGCCGGAAGCTACGAGATGCTCTCCGGTCACTGGATCACCGGCAGAGGGCAAGTCGTGGTGCCCACCCGCTTCCTGGAACGAACCAGCACCACCATCGGTGACACGCTGCGGATCACCTACGGGAAGGAGACCGTGGATCTGCGGATCGTGGGTGAGTCCTTCGACACCTCGGGCAATGAGCTGGAGATCCACGCCGACATGGCCGACTTCCCATCGGCCGAGCCCAGTACGTTCCTCGTCGAGGTGAAGCGTGGTGTCCCGGCCGAGGAGTACGCCCACAAGCTCGCGGCGGCGGTGCGGCCGCTGGGCGGCGACGCCACGACCGTCCCCCCGGCGGAACAGGAGGGGGTCATCCTCATCATGGACGCGATGGCGGTGCTGCTCACCCTCATGCTGATCTGCGTGGCCGGCCTCGGCGTACTCAACTCCGTCCTCCTCGACACCCGAGAACGTGTCCACGCCCTGGGCGTCTGCAAAGCGATCGGGATGACACCGCGGCAGACCGTGAGCCTCGTACTCGCCTCGGTGAGCGCGATCGGCATGATCGGCGGACTGTTGGGCGTCCCGGCGGGGTGCGCGCTGCACGGTCTCGTCATGCCCGTGATGGGGCGCGCCGTGGGCACCGGCCTGCCGTCACCGGTCCTCGATGTGTACACGCCGGTCCAGCTGCTCCTGCTGGGTCTGGGAGGCGTCGTGCTCGCGATGCTGGGCGCGCTGATCCCGGCCGGCTGGGCGGCCAGGACCCGTACGGCAACAGCACTGCGCACCGAGTGATCCCAGGCGGATCGCACGCCGTCCGGTCGTACGCTCCCGGTCGGCGCCAGTACGCCTCGAACAGGCCGTCGGCGCAGTCCCAGGGGATGGGTACCGGCTCAGCGCGGGCGCCGATCGCGTCGGCCATCCCGGCGAGCGAGGGAAATCCCGCGAGCACGGCGGTGAACTCGGGCAGGTAGTCGCGGGTGAGCCAGAACCGGTCCTGCCATCCGGGCTCGTCGGTGTCGAAGGTGAGCACCACCACGCGGCGGGCCACGCGCCGCATCTCGCGCAGCCCCGCTATCGGGTCCCGCCAGTGGTGAACGGTGGAGACGGCCATCGCGACGTCGAAGGAGCCGTCCTCGAACGGCAGCCTCTCCGCGGCGGCGGCCACGCACGGCGCCGAGCCGGCGGGCCGCTGCCCCCGCATGACCGCCGATGGCTCCACCGCGGTGACGTCGCGATCAGCGGGCTCGTAGGAGCCGGTACCGGCACCGACGTTCAGCACCGTTCTCGCGTCTCCGAGCGCGTCCCAGATCTGCGCGGCGATCCGCGGCTCGGTGCACCGTGTCGCGGGGTACGCGCCGCCGATCGCGTCGTACAGCCGTGCACCGAGCATCTCCAGTTGCTCCTCGGGGGCCACCTTCAGTCCCTTCGCCCGCGCCTCGAGTTCCCGGTCGATGGACGCCACCATGGCGTCGGCGCGATCACGCTGCTCCAGCAGCAGGCCGCGCAGCCGGCGCAGGTGTGCGACCGTGTCGGCGGACGGGTCGCCGACCAGTTCCGCGATCTCCCGCAGCCGCTCCACGTCGTGCGCCGAATACGCCCGGTACCCGGCCGCGGTCCGTGCGGACGGCCGAACCAGCTCGATCTCGTCATAGTGATGCAGCGTGCGGACGCTCACGCCGGCCAGCTCGGCCACCCGCCCCACAGTCCAGTGATCCTCCACGGCACCGACTATGCGGCCTGACGCCACGTGAGGGTCAAGAGACTCACGCACGGCGGCAGGCCCCGAACGCGAAGCAGCGGTCCGAGGCGGCTCCTTCGAAATCTCTGATCCAGCGTTGAGCGGACCGTTCGCCTCGACAAGAGTACGGATGAGGCAATCGCCCGTAAAACAGATGGGATGAGAACATGCGGAAATTCGCTTCAGGCATCGCCACGGCGGCCCTGGCAGGTACGGCGCTCCTGGGCGTCGGCCAGGCTCACGCGGCCTCCGCGCCGACTGCCCCCGCGGCGGCCGCCGCCCCCGCGCCGAGCTGTGTCAAGGGCACGGGAGAGGTCGTCTTCTTCCGGTTCGTGACCGTCTGGATGACCAACAACTGCACGACCACGCAGCGGGTCAAGCCGACGTGGAACCTCGAGATGGATCCGGCACCCGACTGTTACGAGCTCCAGCCCGGTCAGGAGGCGAAGTTCAAACGGGACAAGCCGTTCATGGGCACCAACTGGAAGTTCCAGGGCCTCGTCAGCTGCTGATGCCTCTGCGTCCCTGATCGACCACCCCGTTTCGGCGGCTTCCGGCCCGTGCCCTCATGGGCCGGAAGCCGCCCTCCCCATGTGCGGCCCCCGGAGCGGCCGCACCGGATCTGTCGATCACCCCGACGAGGTCTGAGGTGAGGTAGTCAGAAGCCCGGCCAGTGGGACCAGTCCTGTCGCGGCTTCCTGCGGAACAAGTGCTCAACGGCACGGCCTATCCGTCCACGGGAGGCCGATGGCATGGCGCTCTTCACCGGACGGTGCTCCGTGGTCTCCGGGAGCGAGGCTCCGACGGTTGCGGGGCGGC
This sequence comes from Streptomyces sp. NPDC045899, assembly GCF_056431485.1. Taxonomy (NCBI): domain Bacteria; kingdom Bacillati; phylum Actinomycetota; class Actinomycetes; order Kitasatosporales; family Streptomycetaceae; genus Streptomyces; species Streptomyces sp. NPDC045899. The sequence goes on along the minus strand of NZ_JBWKKP010000006.1, from coordinate 11,315 downwards.
TGGGCGGCACTTCCCGGGGCAGCAGCGTGATGAGTCCGATCGTGCGGTTGCCGGGCGGCATGTGCGACGGGTGCGACCGAGGTGAGAGGGTGAAGCGGTGCGGTGTCCTGATGGGCAGGCCGGAGCGGGTGAACCCGGCCACGGGGCGCGCGGGCTGGGGGCCCTGCAGGGCATCCGGCCCGGTGAGGAGCACGGTCTCCAGGAGAACCTGGCCCCGGAGGAAGTCGAGATGCGCGGTGCTGGTGTCGGGCGGCGGTTGGTGCCCGTTGACTTCTTCGGCCGGCGGGGTGTCCACCACTTTGATCGTGACAGCCACGGACGGCTTTCGGACCGTCGTGTCCGCGAGGCGGTCCCATACCTGTTGCCAGCGCCGTACATTGCCCGGGGAGACGTTCAGGGCTTCCATGAACGCCGTGAGGTGGGCGCGTGAGGGAACTGCCTCACCTCGGAGGATGACACTGAGGCTGCTCTTGGGCAGTCGGTGCCGCCGGCCGTCGGAGGTTCGCCCCGCCGCTGCCTGTAGGTCACCGAGGGACGGCTGCCCCTCTCTGGCCCGCATCTCCACCATGACGTCGTGTAGCTTGCCGAAGCTGTCGATGAGGTCGGGGTGGGTCATCACCGAGCGGAGTGACACGGCCAAGTCCCGGAACTCCGGAGAGATTCCCGCGCGGCGTCGACGTTCTTCTTCAGCCCTGCGGGCGGCCTTCCACAGGCGCGTCCCTTCTTCGGTGTCCGCGTCGCAGGCCGTCGCGTACGCCAGCATCAGGCGGCGGGACGGAATCCTGCCACTGGCGCCGCGCGAGAGTGCCGACGCGGTGAACTGGTATCCAGTCAGTCTGGCCATTGCCGCATAGGTGACACCTCGGCGCTCGCGCTGAGCACGTAGCCACAGCGCGAGCGCTTCGGACTGCCGGGTGTCGGCGGCAACGGCGTTCTCACGCCGCCCCATGGGACTGTCAGACAGCCTCGGACGGCGGCACTTCCGCCGTGCGCACGGCCTTGATGGACCGGCAGGCGACGTAGAGAGATCCGGCGATGAACTCAAGGACACCGAAGACCGGCATCCCTGAGACCGCGAGAGCCGCTGCCACCACGACAACCACGACCACGACCATCATTTCCGTCGTCGTCAGAGCTCCCTGTGAGAGGCCGTGCCCGGGACCCAGTGGAGAGGGGAACAAACGCATGCTGGTTACCTGCCTGACGTCATGTCACGCTCTTTACAGACGCGACCATTTGGCTGCACCGTGAACTGTCGGCGGCGACTTCCAGGTCTGCCCGCCAACGGCGTTGATCCTCTCATCGGCGGCCTGACCATCACAATGAGTCGCCCCCGGGACGGGATCGTTGATGCATGCTCGTCCAGGCGTTCAGTGCCATGAGATCGCGAATGGGTGGACATGGAGAACCCCGGCCATCCGAAAGCCGCAGATCAGAGCGGACGAAGCCGCTATTTTCATTCATTTTCGTCCAGGTGCCATTGCCGAAGTGGGGCATCGGATGCCATGGTCCCTGCAACGCCGCCTCCGGCACTCGCTGCCGAGGCCCCCTGGCGTCATGGCTGCACCATGAAACAGGGCCCGGGCCCACCGCGTTCCAGCGCGGCGCCCACGAGGGGCGCATCCCTGCGCGGATGCGCCCCTTCCACACGTCCAGCCAGCCAGGCCTCAGCCCTCTGCGAGACGGCGGTGGCGGGGCGGGTGAGCAGTCCCGCTTCCTGCAGGCCCCGGAGGACGACGTTGCCGGACTGCCGGGTGACGAAGGTCGCGCGGGCGAGGTCGGCGTTCGACATGCCCGGGTGCAACGCCAGCAGTTCGAGGGTGGCGTATCGCGGCACGGTCATCCCGTGCTCGCGCAGAACCTTGTCCATGGCGCCGGACAGGGCCGCCTGGGCGCGTTTGAGCAGATATCCCACGTGGGTGAGCAGCACCTGGGTCTGCGCCGAGCCGCGGTCTCGCCGCCGCACGCTGTCGTGTTCGACACCGAGCCGATCCCGTTCGCCGTCCGCGCGCTCCTGCCGGGCGTCAGCCTCGCCGACGCCGCACGACCGGGCCTCGGCGTGGCGCTCTGGTTCCGAATCCCCGACGCCCATCAGCTGTACGAGCAGCTCGTTGCCGCGGGTATCAAGATCCTCCCACCGGTGACGGGCAGCCCCTTCGGGCCGATGTTCTCCTTCGAGGGTCCGGAGGGTTACACGCTCACCGTGCATGGAGGCCGATCACTGGCCAACGGGAACACTCAGTCGCGGAGACCGCGGCCTGGGAGGACGTACGTGGGCTGACCTGCGGCAGCCGTTCAGACCGAGCGGATGGGGCCCCGTCACGCAGGGACGCGGAGCGGCGGGTGCTCAAGCACCCGGGGCTTGTACTCGACCAGCTGGATGCGGCCGTCGAACGTGCGGTGCTCGATCATCTCGAGGGCAACGTCCGGATAGCCGTCGTAGATGCGTTCCTCGCCCGTGGCCCCGGTGATCACCGGGAACATCACGACCCGGAAACGGTCGACAAGTCCGGCTCGTAGCAGGGACCGGCACAGGGTGAGGCTGCCGATCGTGCTGAGGAGCCCCGAGCCACTCGACTTCATGGCACGGACCGCTTCGACGGCGTCGCCGCGGACGAGCCTGGAGTTGGCCCACGCCAGTGGCTCCTTGAGCGAGGAGGAGAACACCACCTTGGGTGCTTGCGTGAGCTCGTCGACGGACGCCTCTTCCTCGGGCCTGAACTCGTCTTGGCCGCTCGGGACCTCGCCTGCGGCGAAGCCCGACATCAGGCGGTAGGTGTTCGCTCCCATCAGGAGGGTGGCCTCGGGCTGCTCGCCGAGCCATGCGAGGTACTCCGGGCCTTCGAGACCCCAGAACCCGGGCCATCCCTCTCCCGATGCGTAGCCGTCGAGGGAGGTGATGAAGTCGACGAGAAGCTCCGACATGGCCGTGTCCTTTCCTAGGGTGTCACGAGCTTGGACCGGCCGGGAGCCACAAACTCATCGGCCGCGAGAAAACGCCCCGGCCCACCTGTCACATCAGCCGGGCCAAGCACCGCGACCAGCGGCTGGAGGGGTGCGCAGCCGCAGACGTTCTCCTTGAGGCCCGAACATGATCAGATACTCGACCGGTCCGGTGGATCCGGCGTTGGCGACTCCGTGGGGGATGCGGGTGTCGAACTCGACGACGTCCCCGGCGGTCAGGATGAGATCCTGGTTGCCGAGTGCGATCCACAACCGCCCGTACAGGACGCACAGCCACTCGTAGCCGCCGTGGGACACCTGGCGCGGCCGCCCAGGCTGCTCCGCGACGGCAGGCAGCACGTGCTTGTGGGCGTGCAGGCCACCGACGTACTGAGTCAGCGGCAACACCGCCTTGTCGTCGCCGAAGCTGTGCGGCGCCGCGCTGCGGGGCTCGGCCGCAGGAGCGGGTGCGGTGCCGACGAGCTCGTCCAGGGCGACTCCGTATTCCTTCGCCAGCTGCAGCACCACCTCCAGGGTGGGCTTGCGGCGGCCGGTCTCGATCCGCGACAGCGTACTGGGCGAGATGCCGGTAGCGCAGCTGACAGCGGCGAGGGTGACGCCACGGCGCTCGCGCACCACCCGCAGCCGCGGTCCCATCGCCGCCAGCGTCTGGGTCACGTCGTCACCTGCCATCGTCCCCGTTCCTTCCCCGCCGTGCCGTTTCACCATCCTGTCCTGCAATCTTGCCAGAATGGCAACGTCGATCGCGCCGAGTGGTCGCAGCGCCGCATGATCGATGGGTTCCCGCCGGCTGCCCACGAACCGAGGAGAAGTCCCCCATGCGATCTGAGCCGACCGCCGCACTTCACCACCGCACAGTCCAGGGCCCAGCCGGGCGCCTGCACCTGGTAGAGCAGGGCACCGGCCCGTTGATCCTGCTGGTGCACGGCTTCCCCGAGTCCTGGTACTCCTGGCGCCACCAGCTCCCGCTCCTCGCCGCTGCCGGGTACCGGGCAGTGGCGATCGACGTGCGCGGCTACGGCCGCTCCTCCAAGCCCGCCGCAACCGACGCCTACCGAATGCTCGACCTGGTGGAGGACAACGTCGCCGTCGTGCGCGCCCTCGGCGAGGAGAGCGCGGTGATCGTCGGCCACGACTGGGGCTCCAACATCGCCGCCGCCTCCGCCCTGATCCACCCGGGAGTCTTCCGCGCGGTCGGCTTGCTGAGCGTCCCCTACGCGCCGCCCGGCGGCCCCCGCCCCACCGACATCTTCGGCCAGATAGGCGGCCCCGAGCAGGAGTTCTACGTCTCCTATTTCCAGGAGCCCGGCCGTGCCGAGGCGGAGATCGAGCCCCGCGTCCGGAGCTGGCTCGCCGGCTTCTACGCGGCCCTGTCCGCCGACACCATGCCCGCCGAGAACGAGCCCGACCCGCACTTCGTGGCCGTGGGCTGTCAGCTACGCGACCGTTTCCCTGCCGGCCCGCTCCCGGCATGGTTGAGCGAGGAGGACCTCGACGTCTACGCCGGGGAGTTCGAGCGCACCGGTCTGACCGGCGCCCTCAACCGCTACCGCAACATGGACCGCGACTGGGAAGACCTCGCCCCGCACCACGGAGCCCCGATCAAGCAGCCATCCCTGTTCATCGGCGGTGCCCTGGACGCCTCCACCACCTGGATGTCCGACGCCATCGACGCCTACCCCACCACCCTCCCCCATCTGTCGGCCTCCCACCTCCTGGAAGGCGGCGGCCACTGGATCCAGCAGGAACGCCCAGACGAGGTCAACCGACTGCTGACCGACTGGCTCGCCACGCTTCAGAGCTGAACCAGACGGGCCATCCGAGCAGCCCGGCGGTGCTTTTCGGGTGGCCGCGCCGAGGCGGTGCATGCCGGTCTGCTCGGTTATGCCGAGCAGTCGCACCGCACGCACTCCACGACGCCGGTGACAACAAGCGTGCCCATGTGACCACTGCCGTGCGTCAACTCACAGACACACACGGCGAACAGCTCGCAGCAGCCTGCTCACAGATCGAACTCCACATGTTCGAGGTCGGTGAACTCCACCTCGAGGCCATGGGCGCGGCGGCCGTTGTCGCGGAAGTACGTCTCGCCGAGGGCTTCGGCGGCGATGTCGCGGAGCTGTTGTTCGTTCGCCCCCTGATCCTGGGCGTCGAAGAGGCGGGCGGCGTGGTGGGGTGGGAGGGCGAGGGTGAGGTGGCGCAGGCGGGCGTCGTCGGTGCTGCCGGGGGCGGCGGTGTAGCCGAAGCGGGCGCGGGTGTCGATGACGATGCCGTCGGTGGTGGCGGCGGTCTGTTTGGCCTTGGCTCGGATCTGGGGTTGCCAGCGTTTCCTCACCTCCCGTTCCATCCGGGTGGCGAGGTCGGCGCGGGGCAGTTTGATCTGGTTCTTCACATAGCGTTCGACGGTGCGCTGGGTGATACCGAGCAGTTCGGCGACGCGTCTGGTGCTGCCCTTGTGCTGTTTGACCAGGTAGCGCATCTGGGCGCCGGCGCTCTTGGGGATGGGGCGGGTGAAGGCGCCCTGCACCGCCTTGTCGAGACCTTCCCCGACCGTGGCCATCAGCTCGCTCCCTCTGCTGTCCTCGTCCTACTGTCCGTCGTCCTTGGCGGTGACCTCGCCCGTCTTGATGTACCGGGCGAGATTGAGGACCTGGCCGTATTCCTCGCGTACGGCTTCGGACCACAGCACGCTCTGGGTGCCCTCGTGTTTGACCATGCCCGGGGAGACCCCGAGGCGGAAGCTGCCGGGCACCGTCTTGCCGTCGGCGTCGTAGGGCAGGAGGTCCAGGGGTGAGGGCCCGGTGGCGGCGTAGACAGCGCAGTCGGACAGGATCGCGACCGGGTACTGGCCGGTGGCCGCGGCCAGGGCGAGGATCTTGCGGTGCATGTTGACCCGGGCCCGGGAGATGACGGCGGCGCGGATGTCGGGGCGCCAGGTCGGCCGGGCCAGCGCGGGCCACGGCTGTCCGGGGCGCCATCCGCCACCGCGCGGGCGCTCCCGCAGTTTGCCGATGCCGCCCTTGACGGTGGCTTTGACGGCGTCCAGGACGATGGCCATCTCCGGGTCGCGCTGCTTGTGGCCTTCCATCGCCTCGAGGAAAGCGTGCGGCGGCAGCTTCTCCCCCACACCGAGGTCACCCATGGTGTCGACGTAGGCGTTGCGCAGCCGCTTGTACCAGCCGTCGAGGAACTTGCCCTTCTCCGGGCGCACCCAGGCTTCGAGCGGAGCCACGTCGTAGCCGAGCTCCACCGCGTACGCCACGGTCGGGGTGGCGTACCAGGCCCGGCCCGTCGGCCGTTCGCCGGTGGGGGTGAACGGGCTGGGCAGGAGTTCGGCGTCGAGGTGCTGCCACTGCTTGCCGACCAGGACGCGGGAGAGGTCGATGTGGGAGAGGTCGACCAGCCACGACCCCGGCAGCGCGGGGTCGAACCGGGGGTTGGTCACGTGGACCGGGGGGTGGGAGAGGCCGACGACCGCGCCATTGGCGGCCGCGCCGAAGGCGAGGTTGACGTCGATACCGACCAGGAACCGCTTCATGCACTCGGCGTCGGTCAGCTCCCGCGCCCAGTCGTACGCCTCCTCGAACAGCATCTCGTCGGGCCCCCGCTGGTGGAAGCGGGGCAGATCCGCCAGCAGCGGATGCCCATCGGGTGCCTCACACGGCGCGCAGTCCATCGCCTCCTCGCCCAGCGAACCGGGCCGGTGTTCCTTGTGCCGCCTGCCGCTCCCGTCCGGTTCACTCGCCCGTGTGGGCGGATTCAGCGCGGTCATCAGCTCCAGGCCGGTCACCGCGGTGGAGCCACGCGGTGTGATCACCCGCTGCGCGTACGCGCCCAACAGCCGGACCAGTTCCGCGGGCGGGAGCTGGGCAGCGGCACCCCACGTGCGTGTGTCCAGCGCGCCCCAGGACGGAAGGCACAGCTGAACGCACTGTCGCTGATGGGCCTTGGCCGGACGGTAGATCCGCGCCCACGGCCCGAACCCACGCCTGGTCAGCTTCCACTCGGCTCGCTCCAGCTGCCTGAGAACCTTGTGGCCCTCCGGGAGCCGTCCGGCCAGCCGCTCCGACTCCGACAACACGACCGGCAGCCCGTACCGCTCACACGCCGCCTCGGTGAACACCAGCAGCGGGTCGGCGTCCTTGCCGCAGCCGTGCAGCTTCACCGCGCCGAGTCGTGCCTCCTTCAGCGTCCACTCCACCAGGGCCGGGAGGGACTTGGCGGGCACGTCCAGGAGAAGACCGCCCACGCAGTACGCCACGACCTGTCCGTCCTGGCAGTCGACCACCGCCAGGGGCCCGTTCTCGAAACGGGGGTCGGGGGCGGCCGGGGGCGCGGTGGACTTCCGCGCGGTGGCGGACCGCGCGGCCGCGCGCCGCGTGGTCGACGTCTGCCGGGTGACCGTCGTCGGACGAGAGGGCGCCTGACGCGGCGGGGCGGCCCGGGGAGGAGCGGTCGCGGCCTCGACGTCGTCGCTTGGAGACAGATGGGCCGAGCGGGCGGGTTCCGCGCTCGGCGGAGCGACGGCCGGCCTCTCGGGCACCGGGGGCTGCGCCGCGGCGGTCCTCGTGGTGTCGACGGGGTAGAGCTCGGCGAGCTTGTTCAGGAGGCGTGCGTAGGCCTCGCGCTCCGGCGGACGCGGTTCGGTCTTCCCCGCCTCCCAGACACTCACCGTGGCCCGCCGCACCTTCAGCGCGCCGGCCACCTGGTCCAGCGTCAGTCCGTGCGCCTGGCGCAGACGCTTCCGCTCGCTCGGCGAGGGCAAGGGAGAGGCGGAGGCGACCAGCGCATCGACCGCCTCGAACAACCCGGTCTCGGACTCGGACATCGAAACACCTCCCACGCCGATCCTATCCCAGGGACCGCACACACTGCGAACACCTTCCGTACTGATGGCGAACATGTCCCGTACATGGGAGGGGCACCGCACGCCGTCGGCGGGCGAGACGGCGGGTGGAGCGTCGACGCGCGTCCCGCCGCCTCCGGCACCACGGGCGCGGCGCCGGAAGGGGCGGGACGGCGGTGAGCGGTGGCCGGACTGCTACTGCGGCCGGAAGGAGCGGATCTGATACGTGCCCGCCAGGTTCCCGCCCGTGCCGGCCGCGGTGGAACCGATGCGGTTCTGATAGGACACGCCCGTGTAGTACTGCTTGCGGTGCCCCGTGCTGTTGGCCACGGACAGGACATTCCGACCAGCCCGGATGAAGCCGCAGCCAACCGTGTCCGGACGGCTGGCTGTTGCCCAGACACAGCGTTCCCCGGTGTAGTCGGGGCCGCTGAAGATGCAGAAGTACCCCGTATCGCAATTGGGGGCGGCCGGCGCGGGTGCCGCGGCGGCCGGGAGCGCCAGGCCGATTGCCGCCAGGCCCGAGGCGGAGACCATGGCCAGGGTGGTCAGAGAGCGACGCGTACGGGCTCCCCTCCCCGTCGTCTTCCAAGTACCCACGTCTGTGCTTCCCTTCGGTCGGGAACGGAAGGCGCGGGCCACAGCACCGTGCCTTCCGTCCTCTCGGTCCCCCGTGTTCGCCCTCACATCGTGGCGCGCCCGGTCGGCGGCGAGTTGGTGATGCGTGCGGAGTTATTTGTCGCTGGACGCGATCCGCCGGCCATCCGGCGGAGTGCGCAGCGCGGCCCTCCGGAGCTCGCTGGGCGCCATGCCGTACGCGGCCCGGAAGGCGCGGCTGAAGTCCGGGAGACGCAGAAATCCCCACCGGGCGGCGATGGCGGTGATCGAGCGCCGCCGCAGACGGAGGTCGGTGAGGTCGGCATGGCAGCGTTCCAGGCGGCGTCGGCGTATCGAGGCCGCCACCGTCTCGCCCTGTTGCCGGAAGAGCGTGTGCAGGGAGCGCACGGAGATGTGATGGTGCGCCGCGACATCCGACGGACTCAGGTCCGGATCACCGAGGTTGTGGTCGATGAAGGCGTTGACGCGGGCCAGCATGGCCTGCTGACGGGTCTCGGCCGGAAGGTCGTCATAGGCTCCGAGGTACTGGGCCAGACAGGCGCCCGACAGATCGCGCGCCATCATCCCTAATCGGCTCAGATCACACGGGTCGCACTCCGGGCCGTAGGCGTCCAGTGTGGTCATGAACCGGGAGAGAATCGCTCCCATGCCGGTGCTCGTCGACAACGGCTGGGCGAGGAGGCAGTGGACCTTGTCCGAGGGGAGTGGCAGTTCCTCACGCGGCAACTGCACGATGACCACCTGGGTATGGAGGCCGTGGTCAGGCACCGCGCCCTCGAACGGGTACGAGAGGTCGAAGAGCACCATGTCGCCTATCACCAGCCCGGAATCCTGGCGCCGTTGGCTGATCCACAGAGGTGTGCCGGAGACGAAGGTCAGCTGGTAGGTGTCCGGGTCGGCCCGCCGGATGTCCGCCCAGGTGCGCCTCAGATACGCGGGCGGGCTGTTGAACGCGGCCACCCGTACCGGGCCGAGGTCCAGCACCGAGGCCCACGCGGGGAAGCCCACATCGTTCGCACTGGTGAGGGTGAGTGGTGCCAGCTCACGGGAGATCAGCTCGCCCCAGAAGGGCAACTGCTCCTTCGCGGGCAGATCCTCGTTCGACACTTTCGACCACATGGCACACCCCCGGAATCGCGGTACCGACGACCGTGTACGGACTCCTTCCATGCCCGGCCGGGGACTACGACAAGCGGCGGCCAACAGCGCTCACGAGCAGAACTCGAGCTTCAGCGACGGCCGATGACCCCGACCCGGCCGGCGGCGCCGGCGGTCAGGCACCGCGGAGGGCGACCACCTCGTCGAAGACGCTCCATCCGTCCAGCTCCTCGACCACGGGGTCGTCGGCGCACCAGCCCTGGTTCACGGCCAGGTCGAGGAAGGCCCTGACGGTACCCGGTTCGTGCAGGTTCAGGGTTCTCCCGAGGTCCGTGCCGACGGCTCCCGACGGCATGAGGTACCCGTCCGGGACGAGTCGGTCGGGACCTCCGCGGAAGACGATGTGAAGGCGCCCCCGCGCTGGGAACGCACGGACGATGAGGGTTTCACGGCAGCCTTCGTAGCGGCCGTTGCCCAGCGCGCTGTGGGTGTGGCTCAGCGACCAGAGGAACGTCTCCCCTCCGACCACCAGGCGCCGTGCCTTCTTCTCGCTGCGAGCCATACGCCCGATGCTAACGACAGCGATGGCATCACCACCCTGCGCGGCCGCGGTGTCAGCCGCCGAAGATCGACCACGATGTCGTACCGTGCACGGCCATCAGGACGGCGAGGACGACCAGATCGGCGATGCCCAGTCCGAGGCCGAGCAGCGCACGGAAGCGGCGTGGAGTGTTCCGCCGCAGGGCCATGGTGGCCAGGGTGATCGCGATGGGTCCGAGGACCAGGTTGAGGACGAGCAGCCCGATGAGTCCGAGGACGAAGGAGGCCACCGCCATGCCTTCGGTGTCCCGCCGACCGGTACGGCGTGCGGGTTGCGCGGTGAGATGCATCGTCAGACCTTCCTCGCGCGGTTGCGGCGTCGTCGTTCGCGCCCCGCGAAGACGACGAGCCAGAGGGCGATCAGCGAGCCGATCAATACGGTGACCGGCCACGGGATATAGGCGGCCGTCCCCAGGACGATCGCCAGCAGGAGCAGGCTCACGATGAGGAAGAGCACGGTCACCTCCCCGCGCCGTACGTACGGACGTTGGGCGTCGGCCACGTCTCCCAGACCTTGGGCAACCTCTTCGTCAACGGCTTCATGGCATCGCGGGTAACCCGTCAGCGGGTCTTCACACGGCCTGTTCCCCCAGGAGTTACTCGCGAGTTGTCCATGAGTTCGAGAGCGGAGGGGGATCACCGGCCTCATCCCGCGGGTCAGAGACCGTCGAGCAGACCGACGAGCGGGGCGGGCACCTCGTCGGGGTGGAGGGCCTCCACGAGGACACGACCGTAGTGGATCTTGCGTCCCTTTTTCGTGCCGAAGAAGCGCCGCAACCGCTGCTGATCGGTGCGGTCCCGCTGTGCGGGCTGGTGCAGGAAGGTGCGCAGGGCGCGCTGATCGCCTTCCGCCCGGAGGAGCTCCTCCACCCGGGCCACGCCCAGCGCCCGGATGAGCTCGTCCTCCAGGTCCGCCGCACAGACGAAGAACGCGTGCTGCGCCGTACCGGCCCGCTCCAGACCGCGGGCGTAGTAGCCACGTTCCCCCTCGTCGCAGAGTCCGGTGAGGCGGAGACCCAGACCGGGTGGCCCGAGGAGCCGGGCGAAGCGCCCGATGTTCATCGCACCACCCATCGGCAGCACGCACACTCCTTGGCCCTGTTCTCGTATAGCTACGGCCAGGTGGCGTGTAGCGCTGAGTGACGGCCCGGGGCTGTCGTTTCCCTCCTTCGATCGTCTCGTTGAGCTG
>NZ_JBWKKP010000005.1:391331-403816 GCF_056431485.1 Streptomyces sp. NPDC045899 | reverse complement strand
CGGCACCACACACGCGGCAACCGACGACTGACCCCCGGCCTCGACCGGCTCCGCCACCGGCCCCTGCTCCAGCACCACATGCACATTGGTGCCGCCCATGCCGAACGAGCTGACCCCCGCGCGGCGCGGCGCGTCCTCGTCCGGGGTCCACTCGTCCAGCCCGGTCTGGACGCGCAAGTTGAGGTCGGCGAGGGGGATCGCGGGATGGGGCGACTCGTGGTTGAGGCTGGCGGGCAGTTCACCGTGGACCAGGGCGAGCACCGTCTTGATGAGCCCCGTGATGCCGGCCGCGCCTTCCAGGTGGCCGACATTGGTCTTGGCCGATCCCACCAGCAGGGGTGATCCGGCGGGGCGGCCGGCGCCCAGGACCTCGCCCAGCGCCCGCGCCTCGACGGGGTCGCCGACCTTGGTGCCGGTGCCGTGCAGTTCGACGTACTGGACCTGGGAGGGCTGGACTCCGGCGCGCTCGTAGGCGGCGCGCAGCAGGGCGGCCTGGCCCTCTGTGGCGGGGGTGGTGAGGCTGTCGCCACCACCGTCGTTGTTGGCCTCGGAGCCGCGGACCACACACAGGACGGGGTCGCCGTCGCGGAGCGCGTCGGACAGGCGCTTGAGGACGACCAGACCGCCGCCCTCGCCGCGTACGTAGCCATTGGCGCGGGCGTCGAAGGTGAAGCAGTCGCCGTCCGGGGAGAGCGCGCCGAACCGGGCGGCGGCGAGGAAGCCGTCGGGGGCGAGGTTGAGCTGTACGCCGCCCGCGAGGGCGGTCTCGGTCTCGCCGCGCCGCAGGCTCTCGCAGGCGAGGTGGACGGCGGCCAGCGAGGAGGACTGACCGGTGTCCACCGCGACGCTGGGGCCGCGCAGGCCGAGCGCGTAGGAGACACGGTTGGCGATCAGACCGCGGTTGAGTCCGGTCAGGGTGTGCTGGGTGATGGCGGACCGGTCCCGCTGGTGGGTCAGGGTCGCGTAGTCGTCGGCGATGGCTCCGACGAAGACTCCGGTGCGGCTGTCGCGGAGCCGGGCGGGGACGACCCCGGCGGATTCCAGTGCCTCCCAGCACAGTTCGAGGGCCAGTCGCTGCTGGGGGTCCATCGCGAGGGCTTCGCGGGGGGAAATCCCGAAGAACTCCGGGTCGAAGGTGTCCACTTCGCGGACGAAGCCGCCGCGTCGGATTCCGGCGTCCCGGAGTTGGGCGGCGTGCCGGTCGTCCGGAATCTCCTTGATGGCGCTCTCGCCGTTGCGGAGCAACTGCCAGAACTCGTCCGGGGTCGACGCGCCCGGTATACGGCAGGCCATACCGATGACGGCGATGGGCTCGTCACGCACCACGGAGTTCTCCGACATCACGACCTCAGACTCTTCTCTCAGGAATTGAGAACGCATGGAATGGGCTGACCATGATCCAGAAATCGACGGTATCCGGGCAGTGGTCACCGCAGCCACCCCTAACCGTTCGCACCCCTAATCCACGGATAGGGGTGGCCGGGGACGTAACCGGGGAATCCCGGTCACGTTCACCGCCGCTGGAGCGGTTCCCACCAATCGCGGTGCTCCATGTACCATTTGGCGGTTTCCGCGAGACCGACCTCGAACGACATCTCGGGCCGGTAGCCGAGTTCCCGGGAGATCTTGGTGATGTCGACCGAGTAACGGCGGTCGTGTCCCTTGCGGTCGGCCACGGTCTCGACCATCGACCAGCCGCCGCCGAGCAGTTCGAGGAGACGGTGGGTGAGTTCGAGATTGGTCAGTTCGGTACCGCCGCCGATGTTGTACACCTCGCCCGGTTCACCCCTCTCGGCCACCAGGGCGATTCCGCGGCAGTGGTCGTCGACGTGCAGCCAGTCACGGACGTTTCCGCCGTCGCCGTACAGCGGTACCCGTTTGCCGTCCATGAGGTTGGTGACGAACAGTGGAATGACCTTCTCGGGGTACTGGTAGGGCCCGTAGTTGTTGGAGCAGCGGGTCACGCAGACGGGAAGTCCATGGGTGCGGTGGAACGCCCGGGCGAGCAGGTCGGACGACGCCTTCGACGCGGAATAGGGGGAGTTGGGCTCCAGTGGGCGGTCCTCGGTCCAGGATCCGCTGTCGATGGATCCGTAGACCTCGTCCGTGGAGACGTGGACGAATTTTCCCACCCCGGCTCCGGCCGCCGCGTTGAGCAGGGTGTGGGTGCCCAGCACATTCGTCCGGATGAATTCCTCGGCCCCGGAGATCGAGCGGTCGACATGGGATTCGGCGGCGAAGTGGACCACGAGGTCGGTGTCGCGCAGCAGCTCTCCGACGAGTTCCCCGTCGCAGATGTCGCCGCGTACGAAGCGCAGCCGCGGACTGTCGGCGACCTCGGCCAGGTTGGCCTCGTTGCCCGCGTAGGTGAGCTTGTCGACCACCACGACCTGGGCATCCGCCGTGGCCGGGTACGCCCCGGCCAGCGTCCGGCGGACGAAATGGGAGCCGATGAAACCCGCGCCACCGGTCACGACTATGCGCACTGCAGACCCTTTCAGCGGTGATGGGACGCGAGGTCCATGAGGTATTGGCCGTAGTCCGTCTTGTTCAGCTGTTCACCGAGTTCATGGCAGGCCATGGCGTCGATGAAGCCCATACGGAAGGCGATCTCCTCGAGACAGGCGATCCGCACTCCCTGCCGCTGTTCCAGGAGTTGTACGTACTGTCCGGCCTGGAGCAGCGAATCATGGGTTCCGGTGTCCAGCCAGGCGAATCCGCGTCCCAGGCTGACCAGCCGGGCCTTTCCGCGTTCGAGGTAGACCCGGTTGACATCGGTGATCTCCAGTTCTCCGCGTGCGGAGGGCTGGACGTTCTTGGCGATGTCCACGACGTCGTTGTCGTACAGATAGAGCCCGGTGATCGCCAGGTTGGACCTGGGCCGGGCCGGTTTCTCCTCCAGGGAGATCAGCTGCCCGTTCTCGTCCATCTCTCCGACGCCGTAGCGTTCGGGGTCCTTGACCCCGTAGCCGAAGAGCACACAGCCGTCGACCGCGCTCGCCTCGTGGTGGAGCATCTTCGAGAAGCCGGGGCCGTGGAAGATGTTGTCGCCGAGGACGAGCGCCACCGGGTCGTCACCGATGAACTCGGCTCCGATGATGAATGCCTCGGCGATTCCATTGGCTTCGGCCTGTTCGGCGTATTCGATGGTGAGGCCCAGCCGGCTGCCGTCGCCGAGGAGCTCCCGGAACAATCCCACGTGGTGCGGCGTGGAGATGACCAGGATTTCCCTGATGCCTCCGAGCATCAGCACCGACAGCGGATAGTAGACCAGGGGTTTGTTGTAGACGGGGAGGATCTGTTTCGACACCGCGTGGGTCAGAGGATGCAGTCGGGTGCCGCTGCCTCCGGCGAGGACTATGCCCTTCATGCCGCCTGAAACTAGCAACGCCGCGGGCTGATTCTCCAGGTGTGCCGTGGGTGTTAGGGGTGTCTTCAGGGGTGGGTGTGGAACAGGGGTGGCCGCGTGGTGCGGCCACCCCTGTGAGATCTCTTCGCACGCCTCCGGGAAGGAAGCGGCGGCGAAGGTTCAGGCGATTTCATCGACTTCGGCGCGCAGCGCGGACGGCAACTGCTGACGGCTTCGGATATTCAGTTTCCGGTAGACCCGCGTCAGGTGCTGTTCGACCGTGCTGATGGTGATGTACAGGTTGGCCGCTATTTCGCGATTGGTGTAGCCGTCCACCGCCAGGGCGGCGACCCTGGTCTCGGATTCGCTGAGCTTCGAGCCCAGGGACGGGTGCACCGTCGTCTTCGCGCCGAGGGGGCCGCGTACCGTCTGGACCACCTGCCTGGGCTCCCCGGGATCCAGCCCGGAGTCCAGCCGGATCCGGGCGCACAGCTCCGCGGCGCCGCACTCCTTGGCCATCTGCCAGGCCCGGCCCGTGATGGCGTCTGCCCTGCCGTGGTCGCCCGAGGTGCGCAGTGCGCAGCCGAGGTCGTCCAGGGCGCGCGCCAGCTCCAGCCGGTCGCCCGAACACTGGAGTTCCTCCACCGCCTGGCCGAGCAGCCGGGAGCGGTGCTCGTGGTCTCCCGCCGCGGCCAGTAAACGCAGGGAGACCCCGCGGACCCGGGAGTCGCCCGCGCCGATCCGGGAGAGCTGTTCGGAGATCAGGGTCACGGCCTTGTCCCGCTCCCCCAGTGCCAGCCACGCCTCGGCCGCGTCGGACCGCCAGGGCAGCATCGCGGGCTGGTCGAGTTCCCAGTGCTGGGCGAGTTTGCCCGCCATGAGGAATTCGCCGAGCGCCGCGTTGAAGCGGTTGGTGGCCAGGTAGTAGCGGCCCCGCGCACGGGTGTAGCCGAGCCCGTAGATGGAGCGGAACAGCGCCTCGGGGACCGGGCGGCTGAGCTGACGGGCGGCCGCGTCGTACTTGCCCATCGCGGTGTACGCGAGGATCTGGCTGGCCAGTGGGCCGCCGATGAAGACGCTGCCGTCCCGGCCGGGCACGATCTCCAGGGCGGTGGTGGCGTACGCGGCGGACTCCACCAGGTTGCCCTGCCGCAGCGCGATCTCCGCCCGGATCGAGGCGAAGATGGCCCGCCAGCCCGGTGACCGACGGCTCTTCGCCTCCTCCATCAGTGAGTCGCACCAGGGGGCGGCTTTGTCCGGACGGCCCGCGTACACCAGCGCGTTCACCGAGTTGACGATGGACTCGAAGGTGGCGTCGGTCAGCGGGGAGACCTCCAGCACCTTCTCGGCGGCGGCGACCGGTGACTCCTCGCGCTCCCCGCCGCCGAAGAACCCGGTGAACGCGGCCGTGATGGTGGTCAGCGAGGAGGGCCGGTGGGAGGAGGGGGACGGCGCGTGGAACGCCCCGCCGTCCGGGCCTTGCCGGGTGGCGCCGCCGGGAGCGCGCTCCTGGGTGCCGGGATCCTGGGCAACTGTGTCCGTGGCGCCGGAGTCCTGGGCCCACCGCGTGGTCATCCGGAACTGGGAGAGCGGGGTGGGGGCCGCACTGTTCATGACGGCGTTGAGCCGTCCGATGGCGCAGCGCGCCTCCTCGATCCGGCCGTGGGCGAGCAGCAGCTCGATCAGCCGCCCGATGTGGGAGGCGGGGAGGCGCTCGGCGCGCAGTGCGGCGAGGGGTTCTTCGAGCAGCCGTTCGGAGGCGGAGGGGTTGAGCCGCCACATGATGCCCGCTGTGCCGATCCGGATGCTGGCCCGCAGCTCCTCGTCGTCACATGCGGCGTAGGCGAGTTCCAGGCAGGCCACCGCCAGTGGTGCGTCGTCCTCGGCGAGTGCCTGCTGCGCCGCGTCGCGCAGCAGGGGTACGGCCCACGGTTCGTCGGCGGACTGGGCGGCGAGGAGATGGCGGGCGACGGCGAGGGTCGCCCCGCCGCCCTGGTGCAGCAGGACGGCGGCGCGGCGGTTCATGTCCAGCCGCGCGCCGGGCTCCATGTCCTCCAGCACGGCCGCTTCGACGGAGGGGTCACGGAAGGCGAGCCCGTCGATGAGACCGGCGCCGGCGAGGGCGGCCACCCCGCGCTGGATGCCCACGGGGCCGAGGCCCAGCAGCCGGGCGAGCAGATCCGGGGAGGCGGAGGCACCGAGTACGGCGATGCCCTCGGCGAGCCGGGAGACGGTGTGACCGCTGCGGTAGACACAGGTGAGTACGGCCTGGACGAACATATCCCCGACCACGGGGTCGACGGCGTGATGTGGCAGCGGGGGCGCTCCCCCGGTGCGGTAATCGTCCATCAGCGCGCGTAGCAACAACGGATTACCGCCGCTCACCTCATACCAGTTGTAGGACACATCAGTTGAATCCGGGAGTCCCAGACGGGTGGTGAGCAACCGTGCGGTCTCCTCCCAGGACAGCCGCTCCAGGCGCACCCGCTGGAAATTGGGCTGGCGGAGCAGCTCGGTATTGAAGACGGCGTCTTTCTGCTCGCTGTCCGTCGCCTGGGCGAACACCATGAGCAGCTTCGCGGCGTGGGACCGGGTGGCGAGGTACAGCAGGTACTGGAGGGACAGTCCGTCGACGCACTGAAGCTCGTCGACACAGATCACCACGGGCTCTCGGGCGGCGAGTTCATAGAGCGCGGCACGGAACTCCCGCACGCCCTGCACCTGTGTCAGGGGGACGCCGGGGGTGGCGCTGCCTGCGGTTTCGAGGAGGCCCGCGGCACCGAGGGCGCCGTGGTCGAGTGCCCGCCGCAGCCGGTCGGCCGTGGCCTTGGGCAGCCGTGGGGAGTCGAGGAGCTGGCGCAGGGTGTCGAGCGGCGCCGGGTCGGCCGACGATCCGTACACCTTGAGGACGATGGCCCCGGCCTTCGCCGCCTGGGCCGTGACGGCTTCGAGCGCGTAGGTCTTGCCGCACCCCACGGCGCCCTCGACGAGGACGATGCCCGCCTCGCCGGACAGGCATCGGGAAAAAGCCCTCCGAAGCCTTTCAAATTGCGCGTCGAATTGCCTAGCTCTGGCAAATGAAAAGACCACTGCTCGCACCCCCGAATGCGACGCGAAGCATTGCACACGACAACTCAACGTCTCCCGGCAAGCTATACGCCTGCCAGTCACGCCACCATGGCCGCACGTAAAATCACCGTTAACGAATTACTAATTCTGGCCGAGCATCCGGAGGTCACCGGATATCGGCACTGGCGGATCACCTCTACCCCGACAACATCAATGCCACCGGAGTCCACAGAGGCCTGGTCAACCGAGTGTCACCCCCGCTCACGTGGGCATTTACAAGAGACGGCCAGCATACACGAGACCCCCTAGGGCGACCCCTGAACATTCAGCGCCGTTCTTGACTCCATCAGTACTCGATCACGGATAGGGTGACCTGGAGGATCATCATTCGAACACGCATTTGCCCGTTTTGCTCGGTAATGCGTTTCTTATGTCCGTTGCCGATGGCAGCGAGAAACGATTCGCCCGGAATTCCCTAGGGATATTCCAGAGGGTGGCCGTCCACTGAAATTCCGGTAGCGCTGAATTCTCGGTCCGCGGGCCGTCGGAGGACTATTCCAACGGCATGTTCCATGGTCGTACCACCCTTCCCGGACATGCTGAATCGGCGTGTCCGCGCGGTGATCACGGGACGCGCCGACACCGCGGGCGGGCGGCCGGCCGCCCGCCGCGGAGCCGTTCCGGTTCCGGCTCAGACGTCGTGCGGATGCAGCCCCCTGCCGGTCTTGCGCCCCAGGTGACCGGCGTCGACCAACAGCTCCAGATGACGGGCCGGGGTCAACTGCGGCTCCCGGAACGTACGGTGCAGGGTGCGCTGGATCGCCAGGGAGACATCCAGCCCGATGACGTCCAGCAGCCGCAGCGGCCCCATGGGGTAGCCCAGCCCGGCCGTCATCACCGTGTCGATCTCCTCCGCGGTGGCCAGGCCCTCCTCGAGCATCGCCACCGCGCTGTTGAGATAGGGGAAGAGCAGGGCGTTGACGATGAACCCGGCGCGGTCCGGGCAGTCCACCGCACGTTTGCCCAACCGCGCGGCCACCGCGTGGGCCGTGCCCAGCGCCTCGGGGGAGGTCAGCACCGTATGCGCCACCTCCACCAGCCGCATCACCGGGGCCGGGTTGAAGAAGTGCATCCCGACGACGTCCTCGGGCCGCCCCGTGGCCATCGCGCACTCGATCACGGGCAGGCTGGAGGTCGAGGTGGCCAGCACCGCGCCCGGCGGGCACACCGCGTCCAGCGCGGCGAACACCGCGCGCTTGACGCCGATGTCCTCGGCCACCGCCTCGACCACCAGGTCGCACTCCCCCAGTGCGTCCATCGCCCAGCCGGTCGCCAGCCGGTCCATCGAGGCGCCGAGCGCCTCCGGTGCCAGTTTGCCGCGCCGCACCCCGCGCTCCAACGATCGCTCCACGGCGGCCCTGGCCTCCTTGGCCCGCAGCTCGCTCCGGGCCACCAGCACCGTCGGAGAGCCCGAGCGCGCACACACCTCCGCGATACCGACGGCCATCGTGCCCGACCCCACCACCCCGATCCGGCGCACCGGTCGGGACGGTGCGGCGGCCGGGCCGCCGGCCGCGTCCTCCGGCGCCCCGCCACCCGTCCCGTACGCGTAGAAACCGCGGCCCGCCGCGCGGCCGGTGAGCCCGGCGGCCACCATGTGGCTCAGGGTGGGCGCGGGGGCGAAGCGCGGATCGCCGGTCCGTCCGTACAGCGCCTCCAGGGCGTCGTACGCGGTGTCCAGACCCATCTCGTCCAGATGGGCCAGCGGGCCGCGGGGCAGTCCGCAGCCGAGGGTCATGGCGGTGTCGATGCTGTCGCGCGAGGCGTAGCGCCGTTCGTACATGGTGACGGCGTCGTTGAGGTACGCCATCGTCAGCGCGCCCCCGATGAAGCCCGGCCGGTCGGCCACCGGGACCGGTGTGCGCCCCAGGTCGCGTATCAGTTCCCCGATACCGGCCAGCACCCCGTCCGCGGTGAGCGGGGTGCCGACCACCTCCACGGCCGCGCCCTCGCGCACCGGGTCCAGCGGGAACAGGTGCAGTCCCACGGTGCGGTCGGCGCGTCCGGCGCCGAAGGCGATCTCGGTCACCGACAGTCCGGTGGTCGTGGTGGCGAACACGGTGTGCGGCGGGCAGTGGGGGTGGAGCCGGGCGAACAGTCCGCGCTTGGCCTCCAGTCGTTCGGGAAGCGCCTCGATCACCAGACCGGCCCCCGCGGCGCGCGCCGGGTCGGTGGTGAACTCGGCACCGTTCCCGGTGGCGGTCACCCGGGCGCGGCCGCGCCGCAGCGCCGTGTCGTCGGCCTCCACGGCGATCACCTGACGGCCGGCTCGGACCAGCAGGTCGACGAGGTGGGCTCCGGTGGTTCCGAGGCCGAACACCGCGATGGTGGAGAAGTGGTGTGCCATGCCGATGGGTCCTTTCACGTCCTGGGCGCCGACGGCGGTGGGGTGTGTCACGGCACCGGAGCCGTCGCCGGGGGGCGCCCCGCCACCGGCCGTCGTCGACGGCAGGCGGGAGGGACGCGGCGCCGGTGGTGCCGTGCTCGGCCACCGTCAGTCGGGTGCGCGCCCGCGCCGGTCCGGGCCCGATGGGGCTCTGGCCGGCAGGACACCTCGGCCTGGTGGGGGATGCGGTGGTCGGGGCGGGCGGGACGCGGCACACCACACGGGGTGGTGTGCCGCCAGGAGCCGCCGAGCACCGACGCTACGGACCGGAGGGGACACCGATAACCCCTAACCCCGGTCACCCCTAGGAGCCCCCTACCGAATGAACTCCCGCGCGGCCGGGCCCCGGGACCTCGTGGGCACCCGCCGGAGGTGGTACGGATACACGCAGGCCGAGGCAGCGACAGGCCCGAGGAGCGGCCCCCATGGAGTGGTTCACCTCAACCGACTACTGGCTGAGCCGTCTGGTCTTCCAACGGGGGCTGGCCGCCGTCTACCTGATCGCCTTTCTGGTGGCGGTACGGCAGGGACCCGCACTGATCGGCGCGCGGGGGCTGACGCCGGTGCCGCGCTTCGTTGCGCGGGTACCGTTCCGGGAGTCTCCGAGCCTCTTCCATCTGCACTACTCCGACCGCTTCTTCGGCGTCTGCGGCCGGCTGGGCGCGGTGCTCGCGGCCGCGGTGCTCGCGGGGGCGGCGGACCGGGTGCCGCTGGCGGCGGCGATGGCACTCTGGCTGGTGCTGTGGCTGCTGTATCTGTCGATCGTCAATGTGGGGCAGGTCTGGTACGGCTTCGGCTGGGAGTCACTGCTGCTGGAGGCGGGGTTCCTGGCCGTCTTCCTGGGCAACGCGGACACCGCGCCGCCCGTTCTGGTGCTGTGGCTGCTGCGCTGGCTGCTGTTCCGGGTGGAGTTCGGCGCCGGGCTGATCAAGATCCGGGGCGACCGGTGCTGGCGGCAGCTGACGTGTCTGTACTACCACCATGAGACCCAGCCCATGCCGGGCCCGCTGAGCTGGTACTTCCACCATCTGCCCAAACCGCTGCACCGGGCGGAGACGGCGGCGAACCACGTGGCGCAGCTGGTGGTGCCGCTCGCGCTGTTCACCCCGCAGCCCGTGGCCGGGGTGGCCGCCGGAATCATCGTGGTCACCCAGCTGTGGCTGGTGGCCTCCGGGAACTTCTCCTGGCTCAACTGGCTGACGATCCTGCTGGCCCTGTCCGCCGTCGACGGACGGCTCGCCGCCACGGTGCTGCCGGTGCCCGGGCCTCCCGAGCTCGCCGCTCCCCCGGCCTGGTACCAGGGCGTGGTGCTGGCCGCGACCGCGCTGGTGGTGGTGCTCAGCTACTGGCCCGCGCGCAATCTGCTGTCCGGCCGTCAGCTGATGAACTACTCCTTCAACCCGCTGCACCTGGTCAACACCTACGGAGCCTTCGGCAGTGTCAACCGCACCCGGCAGGAAGTGGTGATCGAGGGCACCGACGAGCCGGTGCTCACTTCGGCCACCGTGTGGAAGGAGTACGAGTTCCGGGGCAAGCCCGGGGATGTGCGGCGGCTGCCGCGCCAGTTCGCGCCGTACCACCTGCGGCTGGACTGGATGATGTGGTTCGCCGGGATCTCACCGGCCTACGCCGGATCGTGGTTCTCCCCGCTGGTGGCCAAACTGCTGGTGAACGACCGGGCGACGCTGAAGCTGCTGCGGGTCGCTCCGTTCCCCGACGCCCCGCCCACCCATGTGCGCGCCCGGCTGTACGTGTACCGCTTCACCACCCGGCAGGAGCGGCGCGCCAGTGGGGACTGGTGGCACCGCACCCTGCTGACCGAGTTCCTGCCACCGGTCCGGCTGGAGAACGCGGATCCGGCCGACCGTCCCCGCCGGCCGCGTCCCTGACCGGCGGTACGGCCACTGCCCTACGGTTCGGCCCGGTGCACCGGGCCGTGGGCGGTGAGGCAGTGCTCCGTCCGCGGGGCCGCGGCGCCGGAATCGTAGTGGCCGCCCTCGGTATGGGCGGGTGAGGTGTGTTCATCGGCGTGGTCGACCTGAAGGGTGGTGTGGGTGATGCCGTACTCCCGCTCCAGCACCTCTTCGAGCCCCTGCCGCACTGCATGGCAGTCGCCGAGCGGGGCCACCAGCACATGGGCGGAGAGTGAGACCTCCCCCGAGGTGATCTGCCAGACGTGCAGATCGTGCACCTCGACCACCTCGTCGTGGGACACCAGCAGATGGCCCACCTCGTCCGGTTCGACCCCGGCGGGGGCCGCCTCCAGCAGCACCCGGCCGGAGGCCCGGACCAGCTCGACCCCCGCCTTGAGCATCAGGGCGACCACGATGAGCGCGGCGATGGCGTCGGCGCGGGCGAAGCCGGTGGTCACCACGACGAGTCCGGAGACGGCGGTGGCGATGAAGGCATAGAGGTCGTTCAGCACGTGCTGGAAGGCGCCCTCCACATTGAGCGAGGAGCGGTTCGCCTTGGACATGCACCAGGTCGCCGCGATGTTCACCGCGACACCGACCAGCGCGGTGATCAGGGTGAGGCTGCCGGTCACCTCGGGCGGAGCGATGAGCCGCTCCACCGCCTCGTACCCGAGCAGGAGTCCGAGCAGCAGCAGAGAAAGTCCATTGGCCTGTGCGGAAAGGATTTCCGACCGCTTGAGCCCATAGGTGTAACCGCCGCGCGCGGGGCGGGCGGAGAGCCGGATGGCGATGAGCGCCAGCACGATCGACGCGGCGTCGGTGAGCATATGGGCCGCGTCGGACAGCAGGGCCACCGACCGCGCCATCACCCCGATGACCACTTCCACCAGCATGAATGAGGTGATCAGCGCCAGCGCGAGGGACAGCCAGCGGCGATCGGCGTTCTTCGCCACCCCGTGTGCGTGCCCGTCCCCGTGTGCGTGCCCGTCGTGGCCATCGCCGGGCCCCCGCGTATGAGCGCTCACCCGTTCCTCCTCGGATCGCCTTCCGGACAGCGCAATTCAAACAGCACCGGGGCGAATTCGGCAAAGGCTGCAATGGACACGGTTATCAATTGGGTTTCGCGTTCTCCATTTCCCCGGTGAATGCGGGAACGCTTTTCATTGTCATACCGAAATGTGGACACCGGGCGGAGGCGATCCGCCGGGAGGACGCGGAGGGGTCGCCACGGGGACTCGCTGACATGTGCGAACCCACGCCGGTGCGGGTGAGCTCGGCCCCGGGAAGGTGACCTGAGGGAACGTGGCGCGTTGGCCGACTATGACGACGACGATGCGACGCCGTTCTCTCTCGCAGCCGAGCAGAGCGCTGGACCGGAGCACCGAGGGTGGCGGAACGGTTCACCAGACCGTTCACCAGTCGGCATCCGTACCGATCTACGCCGCGCTGGTCGAGCGCTGGGCGTCCGCGGGCCGTGCGATCCCCGGACGGTACGACCGGGAGTGGACCGAGTTGGTGAACTGTCCGCCCTGGCCGGACCGGGTCCGCGCGGCCACCCGCCCGTCGGGCGACTGAAGCGGCTCCGGGCGCGCCGGGCCCGGAGCCCCCACCGGCCGCGGGGGGGGGGGGGGGGGGGGGGGGGGGGGGGGGGGGGGGAGGGGAGGAGCACAGAGCACCTCGCCGTCCGAACGGGCTCGGAGCCCGCCCC